>SFHK01000060.1 GCA_004556395.1 Clostridiales bacterium | reverse complement strand
AAAATTACTCTGTATTTGCAACAGGAGACAGACGACAGCGTAAAATGCTTTTGATTGGAGATGCGCCAATGTCGATAGAGAAGCTTCAGGAGCAGGCACATGCCTTATTTGAGTATATAAAGGAAGTGTGTTTGCTGTGGCAACAGAAAATACTGGATGTAAATAAACAGATGGGCGTTGTTTTGCTTCGCAGTCTGGATGATCCATCCTGCGTCACGATAGCCAGTCGGGATCGGAGTGACGGAGCAGCCGAGTATGATGATGATTGCCTGTTTTCGTTTCGCAAGCCGGATTTCACGGCATGCCCATCGCCGGATGAATCGTTGATAAAATGGCTTATGCCGGGGTGGCAGGATTACCAGAGACAGGCGGAACACCTTGAAAAGATTGAAACGGAATTCGAGAAGGGGACAGCGAAGGATGCGCAGAAACTGCTGCCATCTGAGGAGCTTGACAAAGAGCCTTCAGATATTCCGGTTGAGCATTTTACTGATGATCCGAAGCGAGTTGAACGGTTTGAAACGTGGGTAGAGAAGCGCGAAACATGGGTGGAGCATGAAAAACACACGGCGCGGCTTCGCGGTATTTTCAACGATCTTTTTGATATGTACAGCCTCTGTCGTCAATCTCCGGATACGCTCGAAATCGTGATCGGCAATGGAATGCTGACAGATAAAAAGAATAAGGAGATACGCCATCCGCTTTTGCTGAAGCGAGCAAGGCTGTTGCTTGATCCGATTGGAAATACACTTACGCTTTTCGATACGGACGAACCGGCGCAAATATATCTGCCCATGTTTTCTGTAATGGAAGATATCAACAGCGACGTTGTGCGCCCGCTTGAGAAAAGAGCGGAAGAAGAGAACATTCACCCGTGGGATCATTATGAGGGCGCAGATCTTTTAAAATCGGTGGCCCATCAGCTTCACGCCAGCAGCCGTTACTTGAATGATGGTGAGGAAGCGGCGCGTACGGACGAGCGGATTCTCGTTCGCTGGGAGCCCTGTGTCGTTTTGCGCAAACGCCCAGATGGTACGATTAAAGCATTGCAATCGATTTTAGGCGACTTAGCTGAGGGCGCGGAGATTCCATCTTCTATGCGCGGCATTCTTGGCAACTTTGACCATGATGGTTGCAAAAGGGACGAAGACGGTGCAGTTGACAGCGGTGCGGTAGAGACATGGGCAGAGCCCAAACAGACGCCGCTTGAGGATGAGGAGATTCTGTTGCCCAAACTGGCTAATAGAGAGCAGATGCAAATTGTCCGGCAGATTGAACATGCACCGGCGGTTCTTGTGCAAGGCCCTCCCGGCACGGGCAAAACGCATACAATTGCCAATCTGCTCGGCCATTTTCTTGCAAAAGGGCAAACGGTACTTGTTACGAGCCATACGTCTAAGGCGCTTACCGTCTTGAAGGAGAAGGTGCCGGAGGAAATACAGGCGCTGTGCGTGGCGGTGTTTGGCGACAATCGCCAGGATATGGAAGAATCCATCAATGCGATTATTGAACATACAACGCTTTATGGACTTGCTGCACAGAAGGCCGAGGCGGAGAAGATTCGCGCGGAGCGCCATCAGCTTCTGCTTAAATTGAAGAAGGCGCGAGAGCTTGTTTATGCCATTCGCCATAAGGAGTTCGAACCCATTGTTTACTGCGGCGAAAGCTGGTCTCCATCAAAGGCGGCAGAATATATTTCTGCGCATGAAGATTTGATGGGACTCATTCCCGGAACGATCGTACAGAACGTGCCGTTCCCGCTTTCTGCGGAAGAATTAGCCTGGCTTTACGAAAGCAACGGGAGGATTTCTGTTCAGGAAGAAGTCGAGCTTTCGGCAGGACTGCCCGGCGCGGACGCATTGATGACGGCGCAACAGCTTGCGGATAGCATGGAGTTGCTTGCGAGGTTGAAACTTCAGCTGCAGGCGATTAACGCAGGCGGACGTGTAAATCTTGCGTGGAAGGAAAATCGATATGCGGTAGTCGATCAGCTGACAGATCAGGTTTTTGCCACGCAGGGCAGCCCTGCGGCCGAGGCAGCCCTGCGAGAAACTCTCTCGGTTTATGAAGAGCCCATTCCCGGATGGGCTGCGTTTGCTATGTCTGACGGAGCCGAAGAGGGATTGGCTCGCAAGCGCTGGGAGCAACTGTTGACGCGGATTGACGAGACGTATTCAAAAGCGCAGGTCGTGTTGGAAAAGCAGCTGACGAGACCGATCAAGCTTCTGGTATCCTCTTATGAGACGCTCAAGAATCCCTACGAGGAACTGTGCAAGGATGCGGAGAAGCATGGTCATGTCAAGAAGAGTCTTTTCATGAGCAAAGAGAAAAAGAACGCGCTTGATTCCGTGACGATTGCCGGAAATGCGCCGGAGTCTCATGAGGACATGAAGAGTGTTCTGGCATACCTGGAGCTTTTGACGTGCAGAGAACAGCTGGCACAGCTTTGGAACACTCTGGTTGCGGCGCATGGTGCGCGCCGTTTCGACGAGCTGGGGGAAGAACCGGAGCGTAGATGTAAACAGCAGCAGAAGGCGATTGAGCTTTGGCTGAACTGGGTGCGCAAGGGTAGAACGCAGCTTTGCGAACAGGCGAAGGCGGCTGGAATCGGAGATTTGTCGTTGCAGCCAATCAGCAGTTTTCTGTCTTTCTCGGATGACAGAGCAGCTCATATGATTGAGCATATTCAGACGCAACTAATCCCGGCTATAAGTCTGCTTCATCTGGTCAATGAACTCTATATTTCCGCGCGCGGCAAAGAAAACACGAGGGAGCAACTGGAAGCGCATGGGAATTCTGCGCTTTGCACCAATTTGTGGCAGGCGCTGGCGGCGGAATCGGTGGAATCGTATGCGCGCGCAAGAGAGATGCTTACGAGCGTTCTTGAAAAAGCGGAGTTGCAAAAGCACAGGAGCGAGTTGATCAACAAGATTGCTGTTTCAGCGCCGGGATGGGCAGAGGCTGTGCGCAAGCGTGAAGGGAGTCATGGGCAAACCTCTGTGCCGGAAAATCTGCTGACGGCATGGAAAGTTCGCCAATTGGCGTTTGCGATAGATGAAATCACGTCAACGCCATTGTCCGAGGCGGAAAACCGGGTTTCGATGCTTTCGGATCAATACCGTAAGACGACCGAAAGGCTTGCCACGACACTTGCCTGGTGCAACTTACAGCAGCGAATTGATAAAAATCCCGGGGTGCGGCAGGCGCTGAACGGATGGAAACAGACGATCGCGAAAATTGGGAAAGGCACAGGAAAACGAGTGGCCGGCCTGCGTGCAGAGGCTCGAAAGCTGATGGCCGAATGCCAGAAGGCGGTGCCTGCATGGATTATGCCGGTTTCCAGCGTGATGAACTCGATGGATCCGACGAACACCCAATTTGATGTGATCATTGTCGACGAGGCGAGCCAGTCGGATATTACGGCTTCCGCAATTCTATACATGGGCAGGAAGATTATCGTGGTTGGCGACGATGAGCAGGTCAGCCCCATGGCGGTGGGTCTGGACGAAGCGAAGATGCAGAACCTGATGAATATCCTGATTAAGGATAAGATTCCGAATGCACATCTGTGGGATGCCAAAACCTCACTGTATGACATTGCGGCACAGGTCTATCAACCGTTGATGCTTCGGGAGCATTTCCGATGCGTTCCGGACATTATAGGCTACAGCAACATGCTGTCCTATCGCGGAAAAATCAAGCCCCTTCGGGAAGCGGGAAGTTCTCCGTTTAAAACGGCAATTGTACCATTCCGCGTCGCCGGAATACGGAAGGGACGAAGCAAGACCAACGAAGAAGAAGCGGACGCGATTGTCGCATTGATCAAGGCATGTATGGAACATCCGGAGTACGAAGACAAGAGTTTCGGTGTTATTTCCATGCTTGGCGACGATCAGGTGAAGCTGATTGGCCGAAAGCTGGCGGATGGGATTCCGCTTGCAGAATATGAAAAGCATCAAATTCTCTGTGGAAATGCGTCCAATTTCCAGGGAGACGAGCGAGATGTGATCTTCCTTTCGCTTGTCGACAGCAACGAATCCGATGGCCCACTGGCAATGGCATCGGGCGAAGGACAGGGTGCAAATGGCAAGGCGATGCGGCAGCGCTACAATGTTGCGGTCAGCCGTGCAAAAGATCAACTCTGGATTGTGCATTCCCTTGATTATACGGCCGATTTGAAGCCGGGGGATATGCGCAGGCGGCTTCTGGAATACGCTTCCAATCCGCAGGCGTTTGCATCCCGGAACGATGCAATTGAGGAGGCTTCCGATTCGCCGTTTGAGGCGGAAGTTGCAAAAGCGCTGGTTGCACAGGGCTATCATGTCGTTCAGCAATGGCAGGTTGGCGCGTATTGGATCGACATGGTTGCCATCTGCGGAAATAAGAGGATCGCGATTGAATGCGATGGCGAACGCTGGCACAGCGGTGAAGCGAAGATTCTGGAGGATATGGAGCGGCAGTCTATCCTGGAACGACTTGGATGGAAGTTCATTCGAGTGCGTGGCAGCGAGTATTATCGCAGGCCGGCTCAGACAATCGCCCGGATTGTCAGCGAGCTGAATGCGGCGGGAATCGAGCCGGAGGCAGGCTCGGCTGAAGTGAATCATGATGCCGAGGATACGTTGGTATCCGACATCAGAGTGCGAGCCATGCAGCTGATGCGAGAAGAAGATGCGACGGAAATGAAGCCGTTCACGTCTGCGAACGAGCCGGAATCAGATCAGAAATTGTCCGAAAGTCCGATGGAGCATGAGGTTAGGGAAGAAGTAGGACATTCCGAAGAAATGCGTCCGGTTATGAATTCAGCACAAGTGAACGGTTCTGTGAGTACACGTTCAGAGAAAGCTGTACGGACGGAGCAACGGCGAAATCGCCCGACGGCGTTTGCGGAGCAGATCAGCATGTTTGAACCGGAAGAAGACATGTTGACGGCGCTTGAAAACGTGGGTTTTGCCTGCATCGACAATCGGGATTCTTCGGGAATCCTGTGGGTGCTGTATGACGACGGCAAGGTCGAGGCGTTCCGTGAAATCGAGCGACAGTATCTGATCAAGGCAACGCTTGAAAAGCGGGGAGCTGTTGCGACCGGTGGCGCGCCTGCGTGGCGTATTCTGGTAAGAAAGGGAGAAGCGTAGGAAGTATGGTAAAGGAAGAAACGAACGTTACATATGAGATCATCAATGAAATCGGCGTTGTGTCCGACGACGGCAAATGGCGGCTTGAACTGAATCGCATCAGCTGGAATGGACGAGAGCCAAAGTACGACCTTAGAAAATGGTCGCCCAATCATGAGAAGATGGGCAAGGGCGTTACATTGACGGAGGAAGAACTGATTGCGCTCAGCGAGATCCTTTCGGAAGAAAAGAAATTTCTCCTGGACAATCAGAAATAAGGCATCCCCAAAGAGAGTCTGCCGCGGAGGTTTCCGTGGCAGACTCTTTCAAATGCTTACCCGAACACTTCGTCCAACTTGGACTCCAGCGTTTCGGAGCCTGCTCAGAATTTTCTGTAAAGAAGGCTGCGTTTGATACACTGATTTCGGGCAGAAAATGCCAGCTGATTATACCGAAATCGTTGCTGAGTGCCGTTGCCGTTGATTCAACGTTTGCTGATGTCCGGGTAGATGAAAGCTGTTAGCCGCAGAATTCAAAACGCGGAGTCGTCTCGGTTTAAGAGGAGACGGCTCCGCGTTCTTTTGAATGGGGAAGGCGTTACTTCATCTTGAGCATATCCCGCAGGGTCAGGCGTTTACCGTAGTACATTACGCCGGCGGCGTAGAGGCGGGCGGAGAAGGCCGAGAGGGCGATGAGGGTTACGAGCATGATGGCGAGGGAGAGGGCGGCCTGGGCGGGGGTCGCGGCGCCGGTCAGGAGGCGTGCGGGCATGCCGAAGGGCGCGGCGAAGGGCAGGTAGCGGGCGAGGATTTCCAGTATGCCGCCGGTGCGACCCGCGATGAAGGTGAAGTAGCCCAGGTAGAACGAGATCATGGACAGCAGAGACAGGGGCATCATGGCGACGTTTACGTCCTCGATGCGGCTCACGGACGCGCCGCAGACCGCGCCGAGCATCGAATACATGGCGTAGCCGACGAGGAAGAACAGCACGAGGTACAGGCCGTTCAGCGCGGTCAGCCCCTCGAGCGTGAGCGGGATGCCGCCGATGGTCACGCCCTGCGGGATCAGGAAGTGCGCGCAGAGCATGCCGAACGCGCCGAGGACGCCCATCTGCGTAAGCCCGACCGCGCCCATCGCCGCGCATTTGCCGGTGAGGATGCTGGTGGGCTTCGCCGAGACGATCAGGGTTTCCATGACGCGGGAGGTCTTTTCCGTCGCGATGGAGTTCGCCACGCCGTAGCCGTAGAAGAACACGGCGAAGAACATCACCATCGAAAGCACGAGACCCAGCGTGTAGCCGACCGGGTTCAGCGCGCCGGCGCTCTTCGTTTCGCAGGCGAGGGGCGCGAGCGTGGACTGAATCGCGGCCGCGTCCATGCCCGCTTCGGCCAGCCTTGCGGCCGACCACGCGCCGCTCAGGAGGGTGGATACGGTTCCGCTCGAAAGGCCGGACATGAAGTTCTTCACCGTCACGGTGATGGTCGGCCTTTCGCCGCCGTTCACGGCGACCAGCGCGGCGCTTCCGTCGTCCGCCACGCGGGCGCGCGCGTCCGCTTCGTCGGCCTTTTGGAGGATTTCTACCGCGTAACCGCAGGCCTTCAGCGTTTCCGCGCCGCCGGGGATCGCGCCGGTTTCATCCAGATAGTAGATGGTTTCGCCTTCTCCGGGCAGGTAGGCGGCGTTATCCGTCTCGGACGGCGTGTCGCCGAACAGCTTCGGTACAAGGCATGCCGCCAGAATGACCACAAGCAGCAAAATCGTCGTCACGCGGAAGCTCTTTTTGCGCACGGCTTCCAGATAGGTAAACCGAAACACGGCAAGGAACTGCTTCATTTGTTATCACCCACCTTTTCAACGAAGATTTCGTGCAGCGAGGGCTCGCGAATTTCGAATTTGTCCGGGTAGTTTCCATCGTCGACCAGCGCCTTCAGGAAGCGATGCGCCATTTCGTCGCCGGTGATTTTATATTCGCGCTCGTCCGCGCGGCTTTCCAGCGGAATCAGCCCGCACGCCGCGGCGGCGGGGCGCTCGTCTTCGCGGCAGGAGACGATGAGGTTCGTGTGACCGTAGCCCGCCTTGATGTCGCGCAGGCGGCCGTTCAGCACCGCGCGCCCCCTGTGCAGAAGCACGAGGCTTTCGCAGTAGTCCTCCACCACCGCCATCTGGTGGGAGCTCATGATCACGTATTTCCCGTTCGCGACCATCTCGCCGATGACCTCGCGCAGCACGTCGGTGTTCAGGGGATCGAGTCCGCCGAACGGCTCGTCGAGCACGACCAGCGTGGGGTCGTTGATCACGGCGGCGACCAGCTGCACCTTCTGCTGATTGCCCTTGGACAGCTTGTCGGCGTTCTTCGCGGCGTACTCCGCCACGCCCAGCCGATCCATCCATTTCGCGGCGGCGGCGCGCGCGTCGGCCTTTCTCATGCCGCGCAGCATGGCGAAATACACCAGCTGCTCGGCGACCGGGATTTTCATGTAAATACCGCGCTCCTCCGGCATGTAGCCGAAGGCGAGCGTGTCGCGCGAGATGCGGCGGCCGTTCCACGTCGCTTCGCCCTCGTCGGCGGCAAGCAGACCCAGCATCATGCGGATGGTGGTGGTTTTGCCAGCGCCGTTGGTGCCGATCAGGCCGAACGCGCCCGGCGCGGGCATTTCAAAGCTCAGATGATCCACGGCGCGCACGTCGCCGTAGGTTTTGGTGAGGTTCCGTACCTCCAGACTCATGGGCATACCCCCCTTTCTGACATTTTCAGTATAACATCCCGCGGCGGCGCGCGCAAGGCGTACAGGTCGAACCATTCATTTTTAGCGCTGAGTTGTCCGAATTTTCGCCTGCGCTTGACATTCGCGCCGCCGCGGGGTACACTGGAGGGCAGGAGGGATGCACATGTCAAACGAGAGAGAACGGGAAGCCATGCTGCGCGCCCGCGCGTTTATCGACAAGCTGACCGTGGACGCGCCGGACGGGGATCCGAAGGCCATCGTGGAGGACGAGAATCGATTCTTCGCGTGGGACAACGAGCACAGAAGCCCGAAGACGGGCAAGACGTTTCTGTTTGACTGGAGCTACTACATCGGCATCGTGATGGAGGGCCTGTATTATATGTACGAAGCCGGCGCGGGCGCGCGCTACCGCGACTACGCGAAGCGCTATCTGCACGCCGTGGAGACCGGCGGCCGCCTGAACCGATACGCGGGCTACACGCCCGATCACGGCGTGGACTGCTACAAGACCGCCAGCCTGCTGCCCTTCTTCATGGACGAGGACGCGGAGCTGAAGGAGCTGGCCGACGCGCTGTTTGATGACCTCGCGCGCAAAAACGCCCGCCATACCGAGGACGCGCTCGGCGGTAACTACTGGCACGTGTGGCGCGACGAAAAGCCGCCGCGCTACCGCGTGTGGCTGGACGGGCTGTACATGAGTCAGGTGTTTCTGGCGCGCTATGCCCGCAAAATGGGCGACGAGGAGACGCTTCGCCGCGTGGCCGCGCGCCTGCGCTGGGTGAACGAGAACCTGATCAATCCGGAAAACGGGCTTCTGTACCACGCCGGAAACGGGAAGGGCGACGTGTGCCCGTTCCACTGGCTGCGCGCGTCCGGGTGGTATCAGATGGCGCAGGCGGACGCGCTCGAGTGCCTTTCCGGAGACGACCGGCGGGCGCTTTCCGCGGACTTTGAGAAGCTGTCGCGCGCGCTCCTCCGCTTCCGCGACCCGAAGACCGGAATGTGGAACAACCTGATCGACCAGAGCGCGGAAAACGGCAACCGCGCCGAAAGCAGCGGCACGGCGATGATGGCGTATTCGCTTCAGAAGGGCGCGCGGCTGGGACTGCTGCCCGCGGAGCTGGGCGAAGCGGGGCGGGACGCGTTTGTGCGGCTGACCGAGGAAAAGCTGAAGGGCGACGCGCTGACGGACGTGTATCTCGTGGCCGCCGCGTCCGGCGAGGACAACTATCGGAACGAAGCCTATTATATGCCGCAGGAGGGCAAGGGCGTGGGGCCGTATATCATGGCATACGCCGAGATGCTGCGCCGCGGATAAGGAGATTTATGAGAATTCTGTTTGCCGAGGATGAGCGCGACCTGAACGACCTTGTGTCGCGCAGGCTTACGTCGGAGGGCTACAGCGTGGATCGCTGCTATGACGGGCAGGAGGCGCTGGATTATCTGCGCTCGGCGGCGTATGACGCGGTAATTCTGGACGTCATGATGCCGCGCGTGGACGGGCTGACGGTGCTTCGCCGCCTGCGCGCGGAGGGGAACCATGCGCCGGTTTTGCTTCTCACCGCGCGGGACGCGATTTCTGACCGCGTGGCGGGGCTGGACGCGGGCGCGAACGATTATCTGGTGAAGCCGTTCGCGCTGGACGAGCTGTGCGCGCGGCTGCGGGTGCTGACCCGCGCGGCATACGGCGCGGCGGACAGCGTGCTTCGCGTGGGCGACCTGTGCGTGGACACCGGCGCGCGCCGCGTCACGCGCGGGGGCGTTCGGGTGGAGCTGTCCGCGCGGGAATACGCGCTTTTGGAATACCTCGCCTACAACGCGGGCGCGGTGCTTTCGCGCGAGCAGATTGAGGATCACGTGTGGAGCTTTGATTACGAGGGCGGCACGAACGTGGTGGACGTGTACATTCGCTATCTGCGCAAAAAGCTGGACGACGGGCGCGCGGACAAGCTGATTCACACCGTGCGCGGCATGGGCTATGTGCTTCGGGAGGAACGCGGATGAAGCGGCGTTCGCTGGAAAGACGGCTGATTCTGTGGTTTTCGGCCGCGCTGCTTCTGATGGCGGCGCTGACGTTTGTGATCGTGTTCTCCGTCAGCCATTCGGTGTTGCAAAAGCTTTTGCGGGACGAGCTGGTGCACACGGTGGAGGACAATCTGGACGAGGTGGAGTTCTTTCGCACGCTTCAGCAGATGGACAAAGACGGCGACACCGACCAGTACATCCGCTACGGCGTGGGCTATCTGGAAATTGACGACGATTTTCTGGACAGCGTGAACGGCGTATGCACGGCGCTTTACCGCGAAACGGGCGAGCTTCTGTACGGCGAAAATCCCATCGCGGGCTTTGAGCCGGAGAGCTTCGCGGACGGCGAGACGCGCGTCGTGCGCGCGAGGGGCGAGAAGTACTACGTGTTCGACCGCAGACTGGAATCGCCCGGGCTGCGCGCGCTGTGGCTGCGCGGCGTGGTGGCGGAATCGCGGGGCGACGCGCCGCTGTATTTCGTTGTGCGCGTGTGCCTGTGGTTTCTGGGCGCGGTGGCGCTGATCGCCGTCGGCGGCGGAACGCTGATCGCCCGGCGGGCGCTCCGCCCCATTCGGGATATGTCGCGCGCGGCGGCGCGAATCGGCGGCGGAAACGACCTGAAGCGGCGCGTGCCCGTGTCGCCCGCCGGGGACGAGCTGTCCCGGCTGGCCGAAACGTTTAACGACATGATGCGGCGGCTGGAGCTTTCCTTCGAAGCCGAAAAGCGGTTCGTTTCGGACGCGTCTCACGAGCTGCGAACGCCCACCGCGGTGATTCTGGCGCAGTGCGACGAGGCGCTGCGCGGGGAGCGCCCGGCGGAGGAGTACCGGGACGCGCTCGCGGTCGTTCGCAGGCAGGGCCGGCGCATGAGCCGCATTGTTTCGGATATGCTGACGCTCACGCGCATGGAGCGCGGCGCCGACGTGTTCGAAGCCGCGCCGGTCGACCTGAGCGCACTGACGGATGAGCTGTGCCGGGATATGGCGCTGATCGCCGACAAGGGCATTTCGCTCGCCTTCGAAATCGAGCCGGGCGTGACCGTCGACGGCGACGCCGCGCGGCTTTCGCGCATGCTTTCAAATTTGATCGGCAACGCGTATCGCTACGGGCGCGAAAACGGGTGCATCCGCGTGACGCTGAAACGGGACGCGGACGAGGCCGTCCTGACCGTGGCGGACGACGGCGTGGGAATTGCGCCGGAGAATCTGGAAAACATCTTTGAACGCTTCTTCCGCTGCGCGCCCGACCGCTCGGACGGCGGCACGGGGCTGGGGCTTCCCATCGCGCGGCAGATCGCGCGCGCGCACGGCGGGGACATTGCCGTTCAGAGCGAGCCGGGAAGGGGCAGCGCGTTTACCGTGCGCCTGCCCATCCGAAAAAAAGTTGGATGAAAACGGAGCTTCTCATGTTCCTCTAATCTGGGCGGGGTATGATACGACCATCCCGGAAATGAGGAGGCAAGACCCCATGAAAAAGAAACTGATTACCACCATTTTTTCGGCGCTTCTGGCGCTCGCGCTGTTCTGCGCGGCGCAGGCCGCCGTCGACCGCGCGGGCGCGCAGGCGCTGGCGCTGAAGGCCGCGGGCGTGGCGGAGGCGGACGTGCGCCGGCTTTCCGTTGAAACCGAAACGCGCGGCGGCAGGACTGTGTACGACGTGGAATTCCGTTTCGGCGGCTTTGAGTATGAATACTGGATCAGCGCCGAGGACGGCGCGATTGTGAAGGATTCGTGGGAGCTGGATCCCGAAAAGACGCTGGAAATGGCGCGCGAGCAGGGCAGCGGCGCGATTGACGAGGCGCGCGCGCTTTCCGCCGCGCTGACAGACGCGGGCGTCGCGGCGGAAGCCGTCGTGAGCTCGAAGGTCGAGCGCGACGCGGAGGGCGGACTCCGGCTGTACGAGGTTTCCTTCTGCACGGCCGACGCGGAATATGAATATGACATTGACGCGGCCACCGGCGCGGTCTGCGGCGTGAGCGTCGAGCGCTTCTCGCAGGACGAAGCCGCGCGCCCCGGCCAGACCCTGCCCGCCGCCGCGCTTTCCCGCGAGGACGCGCGCCGCGCCGCGCTGGCGGACGCGGGTCTGACCGAAGCGCAGGCGACCGTTACCAAGCTGAAGCTCGATTATGAGGACGGCGTGCGCGTGTACGAGATCGAATTCGTCACGGACGACGCGGAATACGAATACGAAATCGACGCTTCGACCGGCGCGATTCGCGAAAAGAGCGTCGAGTCGCGCGGAAAGACGCGGCAGGATTCCGCTTCCTATATCGGCGTGGATCGCGCCAAGAGCATCGCGCTCTCCCGCGCGGGTCTGTCCGCCAGCGACGTGTCCTTCACCAAGGCGAAGCTTGAAAAGGACGACGGCGTGCGCGTGTATGAAATCGAGTTCCGCGCCGGCGGCACGGAATACGAATTCGAAATCGACGCCGTGACCGGCAGGGTGCTCGAAAGCAGCGTCGAAACGCAAACCCCCGAAAAGCCCGCCCATGACGACCGCCGCGACTGGGACGACGATGACGACGATGACGATCGGGACGACGACGATGACGACGACGATTGGGACGACGACGATTAACGCCGTTCCCGCCCTCGAACAGAACCCCGGCTAAGCCATCCCCCGCGATTCCATTTCCCAAAATCGAAAAAAATCTGATTTTGGGAAATGGAATCGCGGGGGATTATATCTTTACATCCGTCCTCCGGCAAAAATCAATCTCGCCTGAAATATTAACCGTCCTTCATCCGCGCCGGAGACCGCGCGGGCACTTGTATATGCGGCGGCGTTCGTGATACAATAGAAGCGTTCCATGACGCGGGGAGCGAATGACGGAGGTGGCATTCCTTTGGACATATTCGACATTATCGGCCCGGTGATGATCGGGCCCTCCAGCTCGCACACGGCGGGCGCGGCGCGCATCGGCCGGGCGGCGCGCGGGCTGATGGACGACGAAATCGCGAAGGCGGTCATCACGCTTTCGGGGTCGTTTGCGCGCACGTATCGCGGGCACGGCACCGACCGGGCGCTGATCGCCGGCCTGATGGGCATGGCGGTGGACGACATCCGTCTGCGCGACAGTCTGGAGCTGGCGAAGACGGCGGGGCTTTCCTATGAATTCCGTCTGGAGGACATTCCGGACGCGCACCCGAACACGGCGGTTCTCGAGCTCACGGGCGTGCACGGCGGGCGTTTGTCCATGCGCGCGTGCTCGGTGGGCGGCGGCGCGATTCGCGTGGAGAAGCTCAACGGCATGAGCGTCTCCTTCAGCGGCCAGCTGGACACGCTGGTCATCTGCCACACCGACGAGCCGGGCGTGATCGCGAACGTTTCCAGCCTGATCGCGGCTCTGAACGTGAACATCGCCACGATGCAGGTGTTCCGGCGCTCGGCGGGCGGCGACGCGGTGATGGTGATCGAAACCGACAACGCGCCCGACCAGGAGAGCGTGAACATGATTCGCCGGCTGCGCGGCATTCGCACCGCGAACCTTTTGAGACGGCTGTGAGGGAGGGCTGCGCGATGCGGGATTATACCACCATTCAGGAGCTTGTGAATCTGGCGAACGAAAAGGGCGGCTTTTTCGAGGCCGTTCTGGACAACTATGCCGAGGACGCGGACGCGCGCGGGGCGGCCGTTCGCCGCATGACGGACAGCCTGAACGTCATGCGCGACAGCATCAAGGAGGGACTGAACCCGGACGCGCGCTCGATGAGCGGGCGCGTGGGCGGACAGGCCGCGAAGCTGCTCGCGGCTGTGCGCGCGGGAAAGACGTTCGGCGGGAACGTTCTCGGCGCGGCGGGCGCCTACGCGCTGGCGGCGGCGGAATGCAACGCCTGCATGGGGCGCATCGTGGCCGCGCCCACGGCGGGCGCGTGCGGCGTGCTGCCCGCAGCGCTGTTCGCGGCGCAGGAGGAAAAGGGATACACGGACGAGCAGCTCGTGCGCGCGCTGTTCACGGCGGCGGGCTTCGGCAAGGTGATCGCGCTGCGCTCCGGCATTTCCGGCGCGGAGGGCGGCTGTCAGGCCGAGTGCGGCTCGGCGAGCGCGATGGCCGCAGCGGCGCTGTGCGATCTGGCCGGAGGCACGCCCGAGGCCTGCGCGGACGCGGCGGGCTTCGCCGGCATGAACCTGCTGGGGCTGGTGTGCGACCCGGTCGAGGGACTGGTGGAGGTGCCGTGCGTGTATCGGAATATCGTCGGCGTCGCGAACGCCGTGTGCGCCGCGAACCTTGCGCTCTCGGGCGTGGGACTGATCATGCCCGCGGACGAGGTGATCGACGCGATGCGCCGCGTGGGCAGACAGCTTCCCGCGTCCCTGCGCGAAACCGGCGAGGGCGGCTGTGCGGCGTGTCGTCTGAACGAGACGGGAAGAAAGTAATCGCGGGGCGTGAATGCTGCGCTCTTTCGGGCGTGGGATTGATCATGCCCGCGGACGAGGTGATCGACGCGATGCGCCGCGTGGGCAGACAGCTTCCCGCGTCCCTGCGCGAAACCGGCGAAGGCGGCTGCGCGGCGTGTCGTCTGAACGAGACGGGGAGAAAGTAATCGCGGGGCGTGAATGCT
The DNA here is from genome assembly GCA_004556395.1 of Clostridiales bacterium. Lineage (GTDB taxonomy): Bacteria > Bacillota > Clostridia > Christensenellales > Aristaeellaceae > SFHK01. Next base: position 3,945 of record SFHK01000060.1, on the reverse strand, counting down.
GCGCGCTTCGGCGCCATCCGCCGCGAACTCCGCAATTTCGGGCGTGGGATTGATCATGCCCGCGGACGAGGTGATCGCGTGGGGCGGCAGCTTCCCGCGTCTCTGCGCGAAACCGGCGAGGGCGGCTGCGCGGCGTGTCGTCTGAACGAGACGGGGAGAAAGTAATCGCGGGGCAGACCGTTTTCTGTGAAATGGGAGGCGCTGCCTTCGGAGTGCTGTGACGGTTTCGGCGGGCGGCATGTGTGCGTCGGCTGAGAGCAGGCGTGAGAATTGAACGCGTGCAAAGAGCGCGTTTCGACAGTCCGAACGCGCGGCGAGGGGAACGCGCCGCTTCTGGCGCTTCCCGCGGTCGCGGCATGTGTGCGTCGGCTGAGAGCAGGCGCGCGTGAGAGTTGAACGTGCGCGAAGAATGCGCTCCGACAAGCCGAACGCGCGGCAAGGGGAAAGCGTCGTCTTTGGCACTTGCCATTATCGCGGAGGATTTCGCGGCGGTCTCGGCGGGCGGTGCATGTACGTCGACAGAAAGTGAATGCGCGTGGGTTGAATGTGCGCGAAGGAAGCGCGTTCCGGTGGATGGACGCGCGGCGAGGAAAAATGAGTGTGACGAGAAAAATACTGGCAATCTGCGCGGCGCTGCTTCTGGCGTTCGGCGCGGTCGCGGAGGGGTTTACGGCGATTTCGGCGGGCGGCGCGCATGCGCTGGCCGTGGATGAGAAGGGCGGCGTGTGGGCGTGGGGCTCCAATGTGCGCGGGGAAAGCGTGCCCGGGAGCGCGGACGCGCGCGTGACGGAGCCTGTGAAGGTGCTGGAAAACGTCGTTTCGGTCGCGTGCGGGCGCAATTTTTCGCTGGCGCTTACGTCGGACGGCGCGCTGTGCGGCTGGGGCGATCATCGTTCCAACCAGCTTCCCGGGGCTTCCGACGCGCCCGTGCTTCTGCGGGAGGGCGTTCTTTCGATGGACGCCTGCGAGGAGCGCGCCGTGCTCGTGACTGAGACGGGCGAGGTGTACGCGTGGGGCGCGGGCGAAAATCTGCATCTTCTCTGCGAAAACGCCGCGGAGGCCGCCGTGGGCGTGGACTTCATCCTCGTTCGCCTGAAAACCGGCGAGGTGTACGAATACCCCGACAGCGCCGATTATAGCGACGAATACGAACCCGCGGACGGCACGGAGGATTCCGGCAACGGAGACGCGAACGAACCCGCGGGCGGCGTGAAGCATTCCGGCAACGGAGACGCGAACGACCCTGCGGGCGGCGCGGAGGACTCCGGCAACGGAGACGCGAGCGAACCTGCGGGCGGCGTGAAGGATTCCGGCAACGGAGATACAAACGAACCCGCGGGCGGCGTGGAGGACTCCGGCAACGGAGACGCGAGCGACCCCGCGGTCGGCGCGGAAAATTCCGGCAACGGGGACGCGAGCGAACCCGCGGGCGGCACGGAACATTCCGATAACGGAGATACCAACGACCCCGCGGTCGGCGCGAAGGATTCCGGCAACGGAGACGCGAGCGAACCTGCGGGCGGCGCGGAGGATTTCGGCAACGGAGACGCGAGCGAACCTGCGAGCGGCGCGGAGAACTCCGGCAACGGAGATGCGAGCGAACCTGCGGGCGGCGCGGAGGATTCCGGCAACGGAGACGCGAGCGAACCCGCGGGCGGCGTGGAACATTCCGATAACGGAGATACAAACGACCCTGCGGGCGGCACGGAACATTCCGGCAACGGGGACGCGAGCGACCCCGCGGGCGGCGCGGAGAACTCCGGCAACGGAGACGCGAGCGACCCTGCGGGCGGCACGGAACATTCCGGCAACGGAGATACAAACGACCCCGCAGGCGGCGCGGAGTATCCCGGCAACGGAGACGCGAGCGAACCCGCGGGCGGCGCGAAGGATTCCGGCAACGGAGACGCGAACGAACCCGCAAGCGGCGCGGAGGATTCCGGCAACGGAGACGCGAGCGACCCTGCGGGCGGCGCGGAACATTCCGGCAACGGAGACGCGAACGAACCCGCGGGCGGCGTGAAGGATTCCGCGAATGGCGGCGCGGGTGAAGCCGTGAACGTGGAGGATTCTGCCAAGAACGACGTCAGCAAAGCCGCGAACGCGGAGATTTCCGGAGATGGCGGCGCGAAAAGCTCTGCGGACGGGGCAGATGTTCTTGCCGAGGGCGACGCGGGCGGCGTTACGGACACAGCGAAGGATTCCGGAGACAGCAACCTGAGCGAATCGGTGGTCGGCGTGAAGAAGCTGGAAGGTGCGACGGAAATCGACGCGTGCGGGCAGACGCGCATGGCGCGGACGGAGGATGGGACGCTGTATATCTGGGGCGCGGCCGGGACGGACGGGCGGCTGGGTCTTGCTGTAAACGGCTGGGTCGATACGCCTATGCCCTTGGAGCTGGCCGACGTTCGGACGTTTTCCGCGGGGCTGACGACCTCCGGCGCGATTACGGAAGGCGGAGAAGCCTGCCTGTGGGGCACGGTGTATTCCTATGTGGTGCTGTATGACGTAAACGGCGACCCTGCCGCGTCGGTCGTGGACGGCCCGCTGGTTTCCTATGGAAGCGCGCCGGTTCGCCTGTACGACAACGCCCAAGCCCTCGCGTTCGGCGACGCGTTCGTGCTTCTGCTCCGCTCCGACGGCGCGATTCTCGCGTGGGGCTCCAACGACCACGGACAGATGGCCGACGGGAACTGGACGAAGGCCGAGCTTGCCGACAGCGACGATGAAGAAGAAAAGGACGTTGTGATTACCGAGTCCGACCAGTTTGTGTTTCCGGCGGTGATTGCCGTTCCCGCAGAATCATAAGAAGCTCAACCGCGCGGCTGTTTCATTCGAGATGGACGCGCGGTTTTCGCACGGACGGCGCGGTTCTGACGACCATTTTGAATGCCTGTGACGGACGTTTGCATGTCGTTGGGCGCGGAGTTCCAACGATCACGGTTAGATAGGAGTCGGAGATTAGACGAAAGACGAGCTTGCATCACAATATGGCGAGCGCGGGAAAAGCGGAGGAGCTTAGGACGCGGCAATCCGCTGCGTGCCGGAGCTTTTGAAGTCGTCTTCATGCGGGGTGATTTTTTATTTTGCGTGGAATCTATAAGGCGTGCATGGCTCCCGCCGCGGGCGAAAACTGGTTTGTGAATATGCAGGATTTTTGCAATATGTGCAGGATTTTTTCAATGTAAACCGAATGCTCAGAATCTGAGCGCGAAAACGGCGAAATGCTCAGGATCTGAGCGTGACTTTCGGCGTGTGTGCCACTATAATAGGTGTGAAACAAGGGCATGACAAGCGTGGGGAAGGGAGGTTCAGGGCTGAAGGTATGTCCGGTTCTCGTTGCTCTTGCAGGATTGACACGGGGGTTCCTGCATGGAATCTCGATCGAAGACACATTCTGACGTCTGGCCGCGCTTTCCGTTCCCGCCGCGACGGCGGAGGAAGAACCGACCCAATATACGAGCGGGGACTACCGCTACACCCTCCAGCCCGACGAAACCGCGGCGATAGCCAAATACACAGGCTCCGCATCAGAGCTGTCCATTCCGGATACGCTGGATGGGCATGCCGTAACCGCCATCGGAGACAGTGCGTTCTATTCCTGCGGCTCCCTCACGAGCGTCACCATCCCGGACGGTGTGACCTCCATCGGAAACAGTGCGTTCTATTCCTGCGGCTCCCTCACGAGCGTCACCATCCCGGACGGTGTGACATCCATCGGAAACAGTGCGTTCTATTCCTGCGATTCCCTCACGAGCATCATCCTCCCGGACGGTGTGACCGTCATCGGAGACAATGCGTTCGAATACTGCAATTCACTCACGAACATTACCATCCCAGACAGCGTGACCTCCATCGGTGAAAACGCGTTCGCTTCCTGCCGCTCCCTCACGAGCGTCACCATCCCGGACGGTGTGACCTCCATCGGAGACTATGCGTTCTGTT
>SFHK01000059.1 GCA_004556395.1 Clostridiales bacterium | reverse complement strand
GCGTCGGCGGCGTGAAGGAAGAAGCCTTCAAAAGAAGAAGCGCGCAGCGAACGGCCGCGCGCGAGCTATAGAAAACGCCCCTTGAGGGGGTGCCGGGGGAGCGACGCTCCCCCGCCCTTCCCGCGGAGAGTCGGAGAATCAGCGCGGGGAAAACGCCGGCGGCGACGCGAGCGGGCACTCGTCGAACAGCCGGAAAACCGCGTCCATATACTTCTCCGGCGTATTGGCCTTGCGGATGAGCTTTTCAGCCTTCTCCGCGTTTTCGAAGCACCGCCCCATGTAATACATGAACTCCTGCATGTGCCCCACGACGGCGTTCCTCGGCCATTTTTCCAGATATTCGCGAAGCAGCCGGTCGTGAAACGCCCGCGCTTCCTCCTTCGTAAGCCGCGCGCCGCCCTTCGCTTCGCGCGCCAGCGCCGGGTTGGCCACAAGGCCGCGCCCCATCATCAGCGCGGAAATTCCAGCGTGCGCTTCGGAAAAGCCCCGCGCGTCGTCCGCGCGGAACAGATCGCCGTTGTACACCACGGGAAACGGCGCGTCCGCGCACACATCGAGCGCGTCCCTGTGCGCTTCGCCCTTGTAAAACTCCGCGCGCGTGCGCGGATGCACGATCAGCTCCTTCAAAGGATACCCGCGAAAGAGCGCGTACAGCCCCGGCCACTCGTCCGCGGATTCATAGCCGATGCGCGTCTTGATCGACACCGACACTGACGCGCCTTCAAACACCTCGTCCAGAAACGCCCTCAGCCCGTCCAGATCGCGCAGAAATCCCGATCCCTTGCCCTTCGCCGTCACCGTGCCGGACGGGCAGCCGAGGTTCAGGTTCACTTCTTCATAACCCGCGTCGGCCAGCAGCCGCGCGGTCTGAAGAAACAAAGAAGCGTCGCGCGTCAGAATCTGCGGAACCACGGGAATCCCCCGGTTCAGAAGCGGCGAAACGCCCTCCTGCTCGCGGTGGCTGAATGTGAGATGGCTGGTAGGGCTGATGAACGGCAGAAAATACCGGTCGACCCCGCCGAACATCTCAAAATGCGCGCGGCGAAACACCACGTCCGTCACGCCCTCCATCGGCGCAAACTCAATGATCATGCGTCCTCCCCGGCGATCACGCGCACGGCTTCCTCCACGGCGCGCACAATGTCCGCAAGCGGCAGGGACGGCTTCGAAGCGTCGTGCGGCATCTCCGCCGTATACGGCACGTGCACAAACCCGCATTTCATGCCGGGATATTTCGTCCTCGCCAGATGCAGGCAGGTGTACATCACATGGTTGCACACATACGCGCCCGCCGACAGCGAAAGCCCGGCCGGTATGCCCATGTCCCCGATGCGCCGCGCGATTTCGCGCACCGGCAGCGTGGTAAAGTACGCGTCCGGCCCGTCCGGCGCAATCGGCGCGTCCACCGGCTGAAAACCGTCGTTGTCCGCGATTCGCGCGTCGTCCAGATTGATCGCGACGCGCTCCGGCGTAATCCGATCCCGCCCCCCGGCCAGCCCCAGCGAAAGCACCGCGTCCGGCCGAAGCTCCTCAATCGCCCGCGCCACCCTCTCTCCCGCGCCCGCGAACGTCACAGGCAGCACCAGCTTGAAAAGCCCCTCCCTCGGCGCAAGCCGGGAAAGCGCCTCCATCGTCGGATTCACCGCGTCCCCGCCAAAGGGCTCAAACGCCGTCACAAGAATTTTCATGCCAAAACCATCCCGTTCCCGTATATTTTCCCAAACCGGATAAAGAAACGCCGCGACCGCCGCAAACGCGGACATCGCGGCTCAAAAGTCAGAATTCAAACGTCATGCCGTCGCGGGCGATGAGCAGGGGCGCGTCGGAGGCGGCTTCGTGCGCTTCGAGGGCGGCCTGCGAGGGGTGCAGGGTGCGCGCGAGGTGAGTTGCCACGACGGGCGCGCCTTTTTTCAGAAGGTTCGCCTTTTCCAGCGCGCGGCGCATGGCGCGCACCATCGGCAGCGTGTTATGCTCGAACACGCGCCAGTCGTCCGGGAACGCGTCGCCCACGGTTCCGTCGAAGACGCAGCCGTCCAGCGGCGCGCCGCCTTTAATGGCGTGGTAGGCATGGTTCGTCAGCCACGCGCCGTCGGTCGCGTACAGGACGCGTTTACCGTCCTTTTCAAGGATATAGTGGAGCGGCCGTTCGTTTTTCCGCCCGGTGGAATGGCTCGCCGTTACGGGAAGAATCTGGAAGCCCGCCGTCGAAAACGCGCTTCCGGGAATCACCGGGCGCGCGCCGGCTTCCTCCGCCCAGCTTTCCTCGCAGAAGACGCGCCGCGGGCGCACTCTCTGAAGGAAGGGCTTGGAATAGTGGTCGCCGTGGCTGTGGGTAAACAGCATGGCGGGCACATTTTCCAGCATGGGAAGGGCTTCCGAAATCGTCTCGTTTCCGTCGATCAGCATTTCGCCGTCCACCAGCGCGGACGTGTTGCGCCGGTATTCGCCGTCGTCCGACGGCTCTTTCCAGTCCGCCGCGCCGGTTCCCAGAAACAGAAAGCGCATGCGCAGTCCTCCTCAGCCCAGATCCATTTCGTCGGACAGCACGGCCTCCGGCGTTTCAAAGCCGTCCAGCTCCAGCACGACCAGCTCGTTTTCGCCCTTTTTCAGGAACGGCGCGGGCAGGTAGGCGCTCCTCTGCGGGCCGATTTCCCAGTGGCGGGACAGGGGCTTTCCGTTCACGAAGATCACGCCCTTCTTGAACCCGGGCAGCTTCACAAACGTGTCCTTCGGTTCCTCGCCCGCGTCGAACGTGCCGCGCAGGAACACCGGCGTGCCGTCGAACGGAGCCGTGCCGTCCTCGAACTTCAGTGCGGAAAGGTCGTCCATCGGCAGCGTCCATTCGTCCCAGCCGTACAGGAACTGCTGTCCCAGCCGGATGCCCTCGGTCACGCCCTTGGGGTCGCGCAGGTAGGGGCCGTAATTGACGCGCCCCATGTTTTCCACCAGCACGTCCAGCGTCAGTCCCTCCGCGGGCACGCGCAGCCGCACGGCGCTTTCTTCGTCGTTTCGGTAGATGATTCCCTTGAATTCGCCGTTCGCGAACACGTGCGCGCGGTCGCGCACGTCCTGAAGAATCAGTTTGTTTTCCTCGCGCGGGCCCTTCACGCGCGCGCGGTACAGGATGAAGCCGCAGCCCTGCCCCAGCTTCTCCATCGTCGCGGGCGCGGCGGTGTGGTGCTTTTCGCCCAGCGCGTCCAAGGAGTCAAACAGCTTCGCGCTCTGCGTGAGCTTCACCGTGCCGTAGCTGGCCTTCGGCAGGCTCGCGGGCTCGGCTCCGTCCGGAACGGGCGCGTACTTCGCGATGACCTCGCGGAACAGGCGATACTTGGGCGTAATGTCGCCGCACTCGTTTAAAAGCGCGTCGTCGTCATAGCTGTTGACCGTGGGCTGATAGTCGCGCGCGGCGGGGCAGTTCGCGCCGTTCATGAAGCCGAAGTTCGTGCCGCCGTGGAACGTGTACGCCGTGGCGGACGCGCCCAGCGCCAGCAGCTTATCGAATTCCTCCGCGGATTCCGCGGGCGCGCGGGTGTGATGCTTCTCGCCCCAGTGATCGAACCAGCCGTTCCAGTATTCGGAGCACATCAAAGGGCCGTCCGGCTGGAAGCGGCGCAGGCACGCCATCTGCTCCCCGGCGCGGGAGCCGAAGTTGCACGTCTTGTGTACGTCAGGCAGCGTTCCGCCGGTCAGCATGAAATCGGCGGAGCCGTCCGAGGTGAACAGCGGCACGGTGATTCCGCGCGCGCGCATGCCGTTTCGGATGTAGGCGAGGTACTCGCCGTCGTCGCCGTAGCTGCCGTATTCGTTTTCAACCTGCATCATCAGGATGTTGCCGCCCTCGGTGATCTGGTGCGGCTTCAGAAGCGCCATCAGGCGGTCGTAGTATATGTCCACCTTCGCGAGGTACTTCGGGTCGGCGCAGCGCAGCGGCATGTCTTCCCTTAAAAGCCACCACGGCAGCGCGCCCGCCTCCCACTCGGCGCAGATGTACGGCCCGGGGCGCACAATCGCCCAGAGCCCCAGCTCCTGCGCCAGCGACAGGTACGCGGACAGGTCGAGCATGCCGTCCGTCACAAACGCGTCCTCCGCGGGCATGTGCGCGTTCCACGCCACATAGGTCTCCACGGCGTTGAACCCGCAGTGCTTCAGCTTCAAAAGGCGGTCGCGCCAGTATTCGCGCGGCACGCGGAAATAGTGAATCGTTCCGGCCAGCACGCGGAAGGGCGCGCCGTCCAGATAGAAAGCGTCCTTTTCAATGGAAAACGAGTGCATGACTGTCCCTCCTGCCGTTTATCCGAAGATCGCTTCGATGTACTCCTTCGCGTCGAAGGGCTGCATGTCGTCCAGACCCTCGCCCACGCCGATGTAGCGCACGGGCAGACCCAGCTCGCTTCGAATCGCCATGGCGATGCCGCCCTTGGCGGTTCCGTCCAGCTTGGTGAGGATGATGCCGTCCAGGTCGGCCACGTCCCTGAACACGCGCGCCTGACTTAATCCGTTCTGCCCGGTGGTCGCGTCGATCACCAAGAGCGCGTGCATTTTCGCCTCCGGGAAGTCGCGCGAGACGATGCGCGCCATCTTTTTGAGCTCCTCCATCAGGTGCGCCTTGTTGTGAAGCCGTCCCGCCGTGTCCACAAGCAGCACGTCCGCGTGGCGCGCGCGGGCGGTCTGAATGCCGTCGAACACCACGCTCGCGGGGTCGGCGCCCTCGGCGCGCCTGACGATCGGCACGTCGGCGCGGTCGGCCCACACCGTCAGCTGCTCGGCGGCGGCGGCGCGGAAGGTGTCGCCCGCCACGATCAGCACGCGGCGCCCCACCGTCTTCAGGCGCGAGGCCAGCTTGCCGATGGACGTGGTTTTGCCCACGCCGTTCACGCCGATGATGAAGATGACCGACGGACTTTCCAGCACCATGGGCTTGTCGCGCATGCGGGCGGCGAGGATTTCCTTGAAGATTTCCTTCGCCTTCGCCGCGTCGGTGATTTTCTCGGCGGTCACGCGCTCGCGCAGCTCGTCCACGGCTTCGGTCGCCGTGGTCACGCCCACGTCGGCCATCACCAGAATGTCCGACAGCTCGTCGTAGAAGTCGTCGTCCAGCGCGCGGCTGTTTTCGACCAGCTGATCCATCTTCTGACCCACGCTGCCGCGCGTCTTGAAAAGGCCTTCCTTAATCTTGCTGAAAAGACCCATGTTCGTTCCTCCCGTCTCAGGTTATACGGCGTCCGCAAGCTTGACGCTCACGAGCTTGGAAACGCCCTTTTCCTCCATCGCCACGCCGTACAGCGCGTCGCACCGGGACATCGTGCCCTTTCTGTGCGTAACCACGACGAACTGCGTCTTGTTGGAGTAGGTTTGCAGGTATTCGGCGAAGTTGTCGATGTTCGCGTCGTCCAGCGCGGCCTCGATTTCGTCCAGAATGCAGAACGGCGTGGGCTTGAGCTTGAGCATCGCGAACAGGATGGCAATCGCCGTCAGCGCGCGCTCGCCGCCCGACAGAAGCGACAGCATCTGAAGCTTCTTTCCCGGCGGCTGGGCGACGATTTCGATGCCGGTGTTCAGCGCGTCCTTCGGATCCTCCAGACGCAGCTCCGCGCGGCCGCCGCCGAAAAGCTCGGTGAAGGTCTGGCGGAAGTATACGTCCAGCTGCTCGAACTGCGCGCGGAACTGGGTTTCCATCTTGCCCGTCAGCTCGCTGATGATGCCCATCAGGTCGTTCTTCGCGCGCTCAAGGTCGTCGCGCTGGGCGGAAAGCTCGGTATAGCGCTCGCTGGTCTCGCGGTATTCGTCCATGGCGGACACGTTGACCGGCCCCATCGCGCGGATGGCGGCGCGCAGCGTGTTCAGCCGCTTTTCGCTTTCGGCCAGCTTGAAATCCGGGTCGCGGAACGGCTCCGCGCCCTCGTATGTCAGCTGGTAGTCCTCCCAGATGCGCGCGGTCATCTGCTCCAGATCGTTCTCCGCGCGGGAAAGCGCCATTTCGGCGCGGTGACTGCGGTCGGTGAATTCCTCGGTGGCCACGCGCAGGCGCTCGGCGCTCTCGCTGATTTCCTTCAGCTCCGTCTGCGCCTTCAGGCGGCTTTCGTCCGCCCGCTGGAAGTCCTCGCGCGCGCCGTTTAAGCCCCTGCGCGCCAGCTCCAGACGGCCCTCCTCGGTCGTCAACGCTTCCTCGTCGGCCTTCAGGCGACAGGCGAGCGCGCGAAGCGATTCGGCGGCCTCGGCCAGCGCGCGGGCGGCGTCGCCCTTCTGGGCGTTCAGGCGCGAAAGATCCTGCTTCAGCACCTCGAAGCCGCGCTTCGCCGTGGCCAGCGCCACGCGCGCGTCGCCGGCCTCCTGCCGCTGCGCGTTCAAGGCCGCGCGCTTTTCGGAAAGGCTGGCCTGAAGCGCCTGCGCCTTTTTGCGCAGCGCCTCGCCCTCGTCCTCGGTGGTCTCGCGGCGCTGCCCCAGCGCGTCCAGCTGAGACAGAATTTCCGCCTTCTGCTCGGCCAGCTGCGCGCGCGCCTCGTTCACGCGGGCGGCGCGGCCGGTGTGGCCGTTCAGCTCCTCGCGGGCGCGCGCCAGATGATCCTCGGCGCGGGTGACCGCGATTTCCTGCTGATGCACGTCGTCGAACAGCTGCGCGCGCTCCTTCTTGAGCGCGGCGCGCTCCTCCTCGCCCTTTTTCAGCTGATTCTGCGCCTGCGCGAGCTTCTCGGTGAGCTTTTTCATGTTCTCGGTGCTCTCGGTGATTTCGCGCTCGCGCGACAGAAGGCTCGTCATGCGCGACTGCACGCTTCCGCCGGTCATCGAGCCGCCGGAATGCATCACGTCGCCGTCCAGCGTCACCAGACGGAACTGATACCGCCCCGCGCGCTGAATGGCGATGCCGCTGTTCAGATCCTCGGCAATCACCGTGCGCCCCAGAAGATTTTCCACGATGCCGCGGTAGATGGGGTCATAGGTGACCATCTCGGAAGCCAGACCCACGCAGCCGGGCATGCTCAGAACCCTGCGCTCGCCCATGTCCAGCGTGCGGCCGCGGATGGAGGAAATGGGCAGGAACGTGGCGCGGCCATAGCGGTTGCGCTTTAAGTATTCGATCATGGCCTTCGCGTCCTCGTCTCGGTCGACGACGACGTTCTGAAGCGTGCCGCCCAGCACCATGTCCAGCGCGCGCTCCAGCCTCTGCGGCGCGTGCAGAATCGAGGCCACAACGCCGTGCACCCCGGCTCCGCCGCGGCGCTCCGCTTCCATCAGTACCTGCTTGACGGACAGGTTGTAGCCCTCATAGTCGCGCTGCATCTCGGTGAGCAGCTTGAGACGGCTGCCCAGCTCCTGCTTGATCGAAAGCAGCTTCTGCGATTCCGCCGTCAGGCGCTCGTATTCCTCGCCCGCCCGGCGCGTGCGCTCGGAAATCTCCCGCGCGGCCTCGTTCAGCGCCTTCAGGCGGTCGTTTTCCTCGTCCCAGACGCCCTCCGCGTCCTCAACGGCGCGCCTGAGGTCGGCCGTCACGCGGCTGTCCTCCTCCGCGCCCGCGGACAGGGACGTGAGCTGGCGGTCGATGGCCTCGCCCAGCGCGGTCAGGCGCGCCTGCTCGCTCTTCACGTCGCCCATGTCGTTCATAAAGCGGATCACGCGCTCCTTTGCGTCCTCCGCCTCCGTCTCCAGCCGCGCGGCGGCGGCTTCGGCTTCCTCCAGCGCGCGGTCGAGCGCAGTCTGCCGCTCCTCGCGCGCCGCGACCCCTTCGCCCTCGCGGGCGATTTCGCCCTCCAGCGTTTCGATGCGGCGGCGCATGCCGGTTTCGCCCTCTTCGGCGGCGCGCTTTTCGTCCTCCACGCGCGCCTGCTCGCGGCGGGACGCGGCCAGACGCTCGCGCAGGACGTTCGCCTGCCCCTCCTGCGCCTCAACCTCCTGAATCAGCGCCTGCAGGCTTTCGCGCAGCTCGGCGGCCTTTTCCTCGCGCTCGCTCAGCTGGTTCTGCACGCTTTCGCGACGCTCGTTCAGCGCCTGCTGCTCGCGCTCGTTCTGCGCCAGCGTTTCGCGCATGTTCTCCGCCGTCAGGCGCAATTCGGCGATCTTCTCCTGATAGCGCTCGCTGCGAATCAAAAATACGTTCAGGTCGAGCCCCTTCTGCTCCTCGCGCATGGCGAGGTACTTGCGCGCGTCTTCGCTCTGAAGGCGCAGCGGCTCCAATCGCGATTCCAGCTCGCTGATAATGTCCGCTATGCGCGACAGGTTCTGCTCGGTGTTGTCCAGCCGCTTTTCGGCCTCTGACTTGCGCGCCTTGTATTTGACGATGCCCGCCGCCTCTTCAAACACCTGACGGCGATCCTCGCTCTTCTGGGACAGAATCTCGCCCACGCGCCCCTGCCCCACGATGGAATAGCCGTCGCGCCCGATGCCGGTGTCGCGGAACAGATCCACCACGTCCTTCAGGCGGCAGGCCGCGCCGTTGAGCAGGTATTCGCTTTCGCCGGTGCGGAACACGCGCCGCGTGACCGCGACCTCGGTGTAGTCGGACGGCAGCGAGTGATCCTCGTTGTCGAACGTCAGCGTCACCTCGCAGTACGCCATGCGGCGGCGCTTTTCGGTGCCGTTGAAAATGACGTCCTCCATCCTGGAGCCGCGAAGCTGGCGCGCGCTCTGCTCGCCCAATACCCAGCGAACCGCGTCGGATATGTTGCTTTTTCCGCAGCCGTTGGGGCCGACGACGCCGGTCACGCCGTGCTCAAACGTCATCTCCACCCGGTCGGCAAAGGATTTAAAGCCGTGAATGTAGAGTTTCTTCAGTCGCAATTTGTGTGCTTACTCCATTTCATAGAGGAATCCGTAGATCACGCGCCCCGCGCTTCGCCGCGTCCCAATCCGCGAGAGCGCCGCGTCACCAGACGCGCGCCGGTCGCTTCGGAGGGTTTCCCGCGCCGTGCGCCCACGCGTCCACAGCCGCCGTGGTTTTCCGCGTCACGCGTCCGCGCGGCACCAGCCGCCGTGATCTTCCGCGCCCGGCGCTTCGCTGCGTCCCAATCCGCGGGAGCACCGCGCCGCCAGACGCGCGCCGGTCGGTTCGGAGGGTTTACCACGCCGCGCGCCTATGCGGCCACAGCCGCCGCGTTCTTCCGCACCCCGCGCCGCGTCGGCAGACGCGCGCCGGTCAGTTCGGAAGGTTTCCCACGCCGTGCGCCCACGCGGCCACAACCGCCGCGTTCTTCCGCACCCCGCGCCGCGTCGGCAGACGCGCGCCGGTCGCTTCGGAAGGTTTCCCACGCCGTGCGCCCACGCGTTCACAGCCGCTATGGGTTTCCGCGCCCGCGCTTCGCCGCGTCCCAATCCGCGAGAGCGCCGCGTCACCAGATGCGCGCCGGTCAGTTCAGAAGGTTTCCCACGCCGTGCGCCCACGCGTCCACAGCCGCCGTGGTTTCCCGCGTCACGCGCCCGCGCGGAACCAGCCGCCGTGATCTTCCGCGCCCGGCGCTTCGCCGCGTCCCAATCCGCGAGAGCGCCGCGTCACCAGACGCGCGCCGGTCGGTTCGGAAGATTTCCCGCGCCGCGCGCCTATGCGGCCACAGCCGCCGCGTTCTTCCGCACCCCGCGCCGCGTCGCAGACGCGCGCCGGTCAGTTCGGAAGTTTTCCCGCGTCGCGTACCCACGCGTCCACAGCCGCTATGGTTTTCCGCGCCCCGCGCTTCGCCGCGTCCCAATCCGCGGGAGCACCGCGTTGCCAGACGCGCGTCGGTCGGTTCGAAAGGGTTCCCGCGTCGCGTACCCACGCATCCACAGCCGCCGCGTTCTTCCGCACCCCGCGCTTCGCCGCGTCCCAATCCGCGAGAGCGCCGCGTCACCAGACGCGCGCCGGTCAGTTCGGAAGTTTTCCCGCGTCGCGTACCCACGCGTCCACATCCGCCATGGTTTTCCGCGCCCCGCGTTTCGCCGCGCCCCAATCCGCGGGAGCGCCGCGTCGCCGGACGCGCGCCGGTTGGTTCGGAGGGTTTACCCGCGTCACGCGCCCGCGCGGAGACGCGCCAGCGCGGCTTCCGCGGCGGCGATCTGCGCCTGCTGCTTGCTGTGACCCGCGCCCTCGCCCAGCGCTTCGCCGTCTGCCGACACGCGGAAGCGGAACAGTGGCATATGGTCGGGGCCGCTGCGCTCGATCAGCTCGTACACCGGCATGCGTCCGCCGCTTTGCAGGATGCCCTGCAGGCGGCTTTTCGCGTCCAGATGATCCTCGGCGGGGCGGGCGGAATCGATGTCCGCGCCGATGGCGCGCTCGATCAGCGCGTTGGCCGCGTCCCGGCCGCCGTCCAGATACACCGCGCCGACCACGGCTTCCATCACGTCGCACAGGATGGACGGCTTCTTCCGCCCGCCGGTGCGTTCCTCGCCCACCGAAAGCCGGATGCGCTCCGCCAGACCCAGCCGCCGCGCCGCCTTGGAAAGCGACGCTTCGCACACGAGGTCGGCGCGCATGCGCGTGAGGTTGCCCTCCGGCAGCTGCGGGAAGGCGGCGTACAGGCGCTCGCTTACGCGCAGCTCAAATACGGCGTCGCCCAGAAACTCGAGCCGCTGATAATGCGGAACGCGATGGTCGCCGCCGTAGGAGGGATGGGTGAGCGCCGCTTCCAGCAGCGCCCGGTCATGGAATGCATAGCCCAGATGGGCCTCTACCTCGTCCATCAGCCGACGGCCTTCTCGAGGTACTTCACAATGTCGTCCACCGTGTGCACGCCGGCCAGCGCGTCGTTGTCCACCTGAATGTCGAACTCGCGCTCGAGGTCGAACACAAGGATCATCACGTTCGCGCTGTCCGCGCCCAGATCCTCCACCAGCCTGGACTCCGGCTTTACCTGCTCGATGGTCACGGGCAGCTGAGCGACGATCAGTTCGGCAACCTTGTCAAAAATTTCGTTGTACGTCATGGAAAAGCGCCTCCTAAATGTATATAGTAGAAATTCGTTATACGCGGGATGCTTCGCCCGCCGAAATCTCGGCGAGCCCTTCGCGGATGCGGCCGGTCACGTCGCGCAGCACCATCAGCCGGGCCTGCTCCACGGCCTTCCCGAAGGCAAAATCGTTCGACGAGCCGTGCGCCTTCACGACCGTGCCCTCCAGCCCGATCAGCGGCGCGCCGCCGTATTCGTCGGCGTTCATTTTTTCGCGCAGCGACGAAAGCGCGGGCTTCAGAAGCAGTCCGCCCAGCTTCGCGCGCACGGAGGATTTCGCCGCGAGCTTCATCTGCTTGAACAGCACGCTCGTGAGACCCTCGGCGTATTTCAGAATCACGTTTCCGGTGAAGCCGTCGGTGACCACCACGTCGAAATTGCCGAACTGCACGTCCCGGGCTTCGCAGTTTCCGGCGAAATGATAGACCGTCTGCGCGCTCATCAGGTGGTAGGCTTCCTTCACCAGCCTGTTGCCCTTGGCGTCCTCCGCGCCGATGTTCACAAGACCTACGTCCGGCGTTTTCACGCCCAGCACGCGGTTCATGTACACCGAGCCCATCAGGCCGAACTGCAGAAGATAACGGGGCTGACAGTCCGCGTTCGCGCCGGAGTCGATCAGCAGGAAGGGCTTGTTGAGACCCGGCAGCACCGGCGCCAGCGCCGGACGGTCGATGCCGCGCACCACGCGCACATACGCCATGCCGCCCAGAAACAATGCGCCCGTCGAGCCCGCCGAAACCACCGCGTCCGCGCGCTTCTCGCGCACGTCCATCAGCGCCTTCACCATGGAGGACTCCGTCTTGCGGCGCACCGCCAGCATCGGCTCGTCGTGCATGGTGATCTCATCGGGCGCGTCGATCAGCTCGATTCGGCTCTTCTCGCTCCCGGCCTCCTCCAGCAGCGGACGGACAGCCTCCGCACGGCCGAACAGACGGATGGCCAGATCATCATGCGCGCGCAGCGCGGAAAGACACCCCCGGACAACCGCCCCCGGCGCGTTGTCCCCGCCCATGGCGTCCACGGCAATGATGATTTGCTTCACATGTAGTTCCTCCCTCCGGCATAAAACACCAGTGTCTATTGTAACCGCTTTTATGGGCGTTGTCAAATTAAGTGATGTGGACGGGGAAGCGCCGCGCGAGAGGTGGACGGGGGAGCAAGCTCCCCCGCCACTGCCACCCCCTGTGGGAATTGGAAATTCGAGAGGGTGCGACCCTCTCGCGCTCTCCCGGGGCTGTTTTAGCGGGGATTGGGGTTCCCGATGATGCAGGCTGTTTTTTTTGAGGAATTTTGTTTCCGACGGCACGGGCGTGGGGCGCTCTGCTCCCCTACACCCCCTCGGGGATGAGGTGCGAGAGGGTGCGACCCTCTCGCGCTCTCCCCGGGGCTGTTCTTTTGAGGGGGTGGTTGCCGACGATGCGGGCTGTGCTTTTGATGGCTTTTGTTTCCGACGGCGCGGGCGTGGGGCGCTCCGCTCCCCTACAGCCCCTCGGGGACGGGGTGCGAGAGGGTGCGACCCTCTCGCGCTCTCCCGGGGGCTGTTCTTTTGATGGATTGGTTTCCGACGATGCGGGATATTCTTTTGAGGAATTTGAGTTCCGACGACGCGGGACACGGGGCGCTCCGCTCCCCTACAGCCCCTCGGGGACGGGGTGCGAGAGGGTGCAACCCTCTCGCGCTCTCCCGGGGGGTGTTCTGGCGGAGGTGCTGGTTCCCGACGGGGCTTGGGGTATTTTTTGGAGCCGACTGCGCGAGGGCGGAGAATATTCGGATGAAATTTTTTTCTGATTCCAAAAACCGGAGGGCGGGTTTAAAGGTCTAACTGGTGACCGGTCAGGAAAACGAAGGAGCATGTACATGACGAGCCAGGAGTTTACGGACAGGATTGCGGCGCTTTTGCCCGTGTTATATCGCGTCTGCGCTTCGCAGTTTCGCGAGGGGTGCGATCGCGAGGACGCGGTACAGGAGGCGTTACGCAGGGCTTGGGAGAAGGCGGGGGCGCTTCGCGAGGAGGCGTATTTCGACACGTGGGTGATACGCATTCTGCTGAACGTCTGTCACAGCATGCAGAAGCGGAAGCGGCGGTTTCTTCCGGAGGAGGCGATGCCGGAGCGCGCCGCGCCGGATCGAGCGGGCGACAGGGCGCTTTACGACGCGCTGCTCATGCTGGACGAAAGGCTGCGCACGCCGATCCTTTTACATTACATTGAGGGCTACCGCGTGGAGGAGGTCGCGCGCATGCTCGGCACGCGTCCGGGCACGGTGAAGACGCGAATGAAGCGCGGGCGCGAGAAATTGAAGGAGCTGTTATCCGGGGAGGAGATTCGATGGTAAGCAAGGATGATTTCAGGCGCGCGCTGGGCGAGCCCGACGAGGCGTTCGTTTCGCGCGTGAACGAAACGCTGTCTTCTCTCCGACTTCAGAAGGAGGGAAAACACATGAAAAAGGCGACTCGAATTGTGGCGCTGGCGGCGGCGCTTCTGCTGCTGTCCGCCGCGGCGCTGGCGGCGACGAATCCGGAGTGGTTCGGCCTCGACCGCTTCCTGCGCTACTACGCCAGCATGGGCGAGAACCGGCTGAACAAGCATCCGGAGATGATCGAGACGAGTTTGGCTTCGTGCGAGCTGACGGGCGTGCGGTTCACCGTGAACGAGGCGCTGTATGACGGCATCGGAGTATACCTCGTGGTGGAGGCCGCGCCCACGGAGGAGGGCGTGATGTTTGTCTGGGTAATCGACCAGGGCTGCAAGATTTCCGCGGCGGGGTCCGGCGGGCCGGGGCTGGCCATCGACGAATACGCGAAGCGGAACGGGTTCACGCGCGTGGAATACGTGAACGTGGCGCCCTCGGCCGACAGCACAACCTTCGACGGCGGCGGCTGCGTATATGAGAACGGCGGGCGCGCGGTGTTCCTGCTGTTCGGCAACCCGGAGGGCGCGCCGGAGACGCTGAACGTGACGCTGGACTGCGGCCTGTACAGCCCGGAGAAGAACGGCTTCGTCGAGCGGGCGCCGCTGAGCTTCCCGCTGAACCTGCACAGCGAAAACAACCACGTGCTGAAGAACGCGCAGCCGGCGGAGTATCCGTCCGTAGGCGTGCGCGTGGATTCCGTCACGCTGACCGTGACGCCCGTGGCGGCGTACGCGTCCATCGAGTACACCGTGCTCGATCGGGAGCTGATGCTCCGCGCGACGGACGACGGACTGGTGTTTGAATTTCTGGACGAGAACGGCGAAAGGCTGAAGCCCGGCTCCGTGGCCGGCGGCACCGTGGAGGATCTGGGCGACGGGCGGTATCGCGAGATGGAAACCATCGAAACGGGCGACCTTGCGTCTTTCGCCACGCTGCGCATGCGCGCCTTCGATTGCTGGAACAAGACGCGGTTCGAGACCGTGGAAATCCGCATGGTGGAGGTGGACGGATAAGCCTGCGTTTGCGAGGAAGAAATGGATGCGTGTGAGGATCGATCGGATTCTCACACGCGTTAAGGCGGCGCCGCGCAAATAAGGCAGTCGTCCGGCGAATGGATTTTTCGTCAGATGGCGGAAAAGACATCGCCCGACGTGCCGCCGAGTTGTGCGGCGCCGCCTTAATTTATGGGGCTTATTTGCCGAACGCGCGCCGCAGGCACGGCATGCAGAAGGCGGCGTCGCCGTCGCAATAGCCGCCGCAGCTCAGGCAGCGGTTGGAATGCGCCGAGCAGTACACGCTGTCTCCGGATGTAACCGCGGGGCGATTGCAGCCGCTCTTTGCGCATTTGCGTCCGGACGAACCGGAAGACGAACAGCCCGCAAGGCACACGAGAAGCGCGATCACGATTGAAACCCACAAAAGTCCTTTGTTTTTCTTCATAAATTCTCCCCCTGAGGTAGATGTTTTTCGCCATCGTGTCCTGATGTGAATAGCTGGAATGGATACTGCGGATCGTCGAGCCGTACGCGTCGTCCTCGTCCAGTATCCGCGCGACGACCTCAAGGAGCTCGACAGTGCGGTACGTGCCGTTGCAGATTTGCTGGTAGATGTTTTTCGCCATCGTGTCCTGATGCGAATAGCTGGAATGGATACTGCGGATCGTCGAGCCGTACGCATCGTCCTCGTCCAGTATCCGCGCGACGACCTCAAGGAGCTCGACAGTGCGGTACGTGCCGTTGCAGATTTGCTGGTAGATGTTTTTCGCCATCGTATCCTGATGCGAATAGCTGGAATGGATACTGCGGATCGTCGAGCTGTACGCGCCCGCGTATGCCGGCGCATGCGCGGCAGCGGCGCACAGCATGATCGCGAGCAGAAGCGCCGTTCGTCTGATTATAAAGCGCGTTCGTTTCATTTTAAAACATCCTTTCAAATTGTGTTCCTTCACCGCGTCGAGGTGCGGGTTCATGAGCCGGTCGGAATACGGCGGCGAGTCTGCGACGCCGCGTCAGGCTTTGCGCGCGGGAAAGGTCGCCGGATCGAGGAAATCGCCCGTTTTCCGATTCGTCGTATCGCCCGGGAAGGAGAGCGCGTTTGATGAGGGGCGCTGCCGTCTCGCGATCAGCTCCGCCTCCACCCTTTGGTATTCCTCTTCCTTCAGCGTACCGCGATCGTAAAACCTGACGGATTTCTCCATTCGCGAAACGACTTCCGCGCTTACCGTCGGCCAGGGTGGCGCGGCCTCCATCCTGAAGGGATATTCGCCCCTTTTGCCGCCCTCGCAGTTCGGGCAGGCCGCTCTGCCGTTCCAGACAAAGCCTCCGCATATGGGCGCTCCCACATTCCCGATGACGCCGCCATCCTTTCATTCCTCCGTTTCCGTTTTGCCCGCGATTTTTCGCCGGTCGTCCGCCACGCCGGGGCACACGTCCTGCGCGTCGAATGCCAGCGTAAGGGAATAGCCCTCCTCCGTCTGTTTTATGCCCATTATAGCATCGATTCGGCGATATCGCACGTGCGGATCGCGCACATTCGGCGCGCACAATGTGCAGATTCCGCACATTCGGGGTTTACACGTCGATACGCGCAGAAAAAAGCCGCCTCCGCAGAGGCGGACTTGAGGTAATTCCTATTCCTTAACATCTTTTAACAATGTCGTTTCGCCCGAGAAGGTGAGCGCGTTGCCGTTTGCGTCGGTGCCCTTCAGCGTGAGGCGAACGCTGCGCACCTGATCCACGGGGAAGCCGCCCATATGCGTCTGAGGTCTGCCCTTTTCAAGCGTGGCGGAGCCGTACCACACGGTAACGTCCTCGCGCGTGAAGGAATTGTTGTATTCCTCGCCGTTGTCGGCGGTGACGGTGATGATCAGCTCGTCGATGGTGAAGGGCACGCCCGCCGTTTCGTCGTAGCGGAACTCATAAAACCAGCCCACGCCGCCGCGAAAATCCGCTTCACTGCGGATGGCGTACACCGGGTTCTCCGTCGGCGTGATCAGGACGTTCGCCTTGGGCTTCCCGCCCGACATTCGGCCAGCCAGCCGAAGGCCGGCAAACGCCGCCGCGAGCAGCAGAACCGCGCCCGCCGCAGCCAGAACAAGCCTGCGAACGTTCCGTTTTTTCGGCGGCTTCTTTGTGAGAGACGCTTCCGGCGCGCCGCCGCTCAGCCCCTCCACGGTGAAGAAATTGAATTCCAGAATCTGCGAAAGGCGCTTGATGGTGTCCAGGTCGGGCATCAGCTTGCCGCTTTCCCAGCGGGAAATGTTCGTGCGGGAAACGGCCAGCCGCTCCGCCAGCTGCTCCTGCGTGAGCTCCTTTGCCCTGCGCACGTTGGAAAGCTGCGTTCCGAATGACTCCACATCGGCCCCTCTTTTCATCACGTAATCTTCTTTATTATAGCGGAATACGGCCGTTTTTTCAAGGTAAAACGCGTCAAAGCCGGGGGATTTCCGGTTGAAAACGCTGGCCTTGCTCTTACCGTAAAAGCGCGTCGAGACTTGCGATTTCCCCGCGCGATTCCTGCGCGAAGCGCTATTCTTCCCGAAGAAGCACGTCCAGACCCACGATTTCCCCGCGCGATTCCTTGGCGAAGCGGGCGGCGAAGGCTTGGGAGCAGGCTACGCGCTCGTCGAAGATGCGGCGGCTGAGTTCGTAGTTCAGCTCCTCCCGTTTGGGCGGGAGCTCATCAAAGTTGCGCTCCATGAGCTTTTGCGCCGCCCGCGGCAAGGTCAGATTGTTCGCGCCGCATTCCAATATGCACATCCACACGTCGTAGGTGCCGAAATGGTCGAGATGGTCGGCGTCCTGATGCAGCTTCACCCAGGGCGAAAACGACGGGTCGCGCGTGCGGTCGTCGTGCACGCGGATGATGCCGCAGATTTCGTCCAGCTCCGCGTCCGTGCATACGCCGGTCAGAAGCGCGCGCGTGCGCTCCGCGCCCAGAAGGTCGTGCCGCCGAACGCCGTTGCACACGTCGTGAAACCACGCCGCCGCGGTCAAAATCTCGTCGTGCGAATCGTCCTCCGGCACAATCGCCCGCCGCAGCTCCAGCGCAATGCGCGCCACGCGCTCCCCATGATGAAGCTTGTTGCCCGGCTCCTTCCAGCCCGGCTCCTTCCACGAATGGCTCCGCTTCCCCAGAAGCTCGCCCTCCGCGATTTCGTGAATCCGCTCAAGGTTCATGCGCGGTTCCTCCCGTTCCTTATCTGTATATATAATTCGTTGCTTCACACGCGAAATTCGCCGCGCGGACGGAAAACTCGTCGGCTCCGGCAAAACGAAGCCTCAGAGCCGACGGGCATAAACGGCGGCGTTTTCACGCGCGTTCATTTCGCTTCGCGCAAAGACCTCACGCCTTTATCTCATATTTGAGAACTCGGCAGGCGCGGAAAGCGGCGCTCCATAAGAAGGAATCGCGCGCCTTCCCTTCGTATCGCGCCCGGACTTCACGCCCTTATCTCATACCGCGCGGGAACGAGCCCGTCCGCTTCGGCGATCAGCGCACCGGCAGCGGAGACGCGCGCATAGACGGCGATCTGCCCCATGTACATCTGGCGCTCGGGAACCGCGGGCGGGATGGGGTCGGCGTTGTCGGAGCCGGTGGCGAGAATCCGCACGCCGCCCTCCGCGCGGAAGCGGACGTAGGGCGCGGCGTCGGGAACCGTTCGTCCGGCTTCGTCCAGACATTCGCAGGTGAACAGCGGCATGTCCGGCTCCACCGGTATCAGGTGCAGCTTCACGGGTTTGCCCGTGGTATGGCGAACGTCCTCGCATACGGGCGCATCCTCTTTATCGCCCACCGCGCGGAGCTCGCCGGGAGCGTAGGGAACCTGCCATTCGGCGTGGCGGCCGTCGCGCGTGTCGCGGGTGCCGAGGGACGCGCCGTTTAAAAACAGTTCCACGCGGTCGGCGCGGGCGTAGACCCAGACGGGAACGATCTTCGCGCCGTCGGCGGGGGCGTTCCAGTGGCCGAGGATATGCACGCGCGGCTCGGTGCGCAGGAGGGTCTGATTTTGATAATATGCGTCTTTTTTGAGGA
The DNA here is from genome assembly GCA_004556395.1 of Clostridiales bacterium. Classification (GTDB taxonomy): domain Bacteria; phylum Bacillota; class Clostridia; order Christensenellales; family Aristaeellaceae; genus SFHK01. Next base: position 9,938 of record SFHK01000059.1, on the reverse strand, counting down.
GGAACAGGTCGACCGCGCCGGAGGCGGAGCACAGGCGCGGCCATTTACATTCGCCGCGGTGCTCGACGCCCACCCACTGGAAGCCCCCGGCGACCCACGTTCGGGCGCGGACGAAGGCGGCGGTATCCTCGCGCGCGGCGGAGAAGCCGTTATGCGGGTCGTGGTCTCCGGCGAACACGCGGCCCTTTTCCGGGTCGTCGGGCGCGTACCAGCCGCGGGTGGTCGGCGTGGCGCACCATTCGCCGGCGAGGAACGGCTTGTCCGGATAGCGCCGGTGCAGCTCGTCGTAGGCCTGCAGGTTATAGTTGAGACAGAGCACGTCGCACGCGTCGTACACCGGCGCGCGTTCCGGCGCGTGGCACACCACGGTCGTCAGCGGGCGGGTATGGTCGAGCTTGCGCGCGCGGGCGAACAGTTCCTCGGCGATGCGCCGTCCGCGCGGTTCGGCGTGCAGCGGCTCCTCGTTGCCCACCGACCAGAGGAACACGCAGGGATGGTTGCGGTCGCGGCGGATGAGCGCCGTCAGCTGCTTCACGGCCTCCGGCTCGGTGGAGAACCAGCGCGTTTCCGCCAGCGCCAGCATGCCGTTTTCGTCCAGCGCGTCCATTTCGGCCTCGCCGTGCGGATAGTGCGCCAGCCGCATGGCGTTCGCGCCCATCTCCTTCATCAGCCGCACGCGGTAGCCCGCGATTTCCGGCGGCATCACCTTGCCGGTCAGGCCGAAATCCTGATGGCAGTTCACGCCGTTTATGTACGTGCGCTCGCCGTTTAAGAGGAACGCGCCGTCGGCGGCGAAGCCGATCGTGCGGAAGCCGAAGCGCGCGGTCTCGGAATCGAGGATTTCTCCGTTTTCGCGGATTGTCACGCGGCAGGTATACAGCTTCGGGTCGGACAGCCGCCACAGCGCGGGAGCTTCGACGTTCAGCGCCAGCGAAGCCGTGCAATCATCCCATTCGGACACCCGCGCGGGCGCTTCGCCGCGCGCGGCGAGCGTTCCCTGCCCGTCCAGAATTTCGGCGCGCACGGTCAGCGTCCGCGCCCGCGAAGCGTGGTTTTCGATTTCCACGTCCACCGGCACGCGCCAGAGGGTGCCTTTCTGCTTTTCGGGATGCACGAACACGCCGTCGGACGCGATGCGCGCGTCGTTTGTGACGACGAGCTTCACGTCGCGATAGACGCCCATGCCCTGATACCACCAGCCCTCATAGGAGGACGCGGAATCCACGCGCACGCTGACGGTGTTCTCGCCGCCGAAGCACGCGAAGCACGAAATGTCCACGTCGAACGGCGCGTAGCCGCCGAACGAGCGCCCGGCCAGACAGCCATTCACGTACACCTCGGCATGCGTCGCCACGCCCTCAAAGCGCAGGTACGCCCGCGCGCCGTCCTCCCTTTCGGGCAGGGAGAAGCGGCGGCGATACCAGCCGCAGTGATAGCGGAAATAGCCCAGCCCCTCGTTGCCCTCCGGCCGGGGCGTGCGGCCGATCAGCGCGTCGTGCGGCAGCGTCACCGGCGCGAACGCGCGGTCGTCGTATTTCTCCGCCGCCGGCCCCCACAGGCGGCACTCGGTCTTCGCCTGCATGTACACCGTGCCCTTGTCGTTCGGCGCGCGCACGGCGGGGTCGCCGTCGTAGTATTTCCAGCCGTCGTTCAAAAGGATGGTTTCTCTCATATATGCCCCTCCGCGCCGTCCTTCGGAAGCAGGTCGGGGGTCATGTGAATCAGAACGTTCTGCGCCTCCAGCGTCTTCTGGAGCTTTGGAATGTTCACGTCCCGCACGGAGCACTTTTCGTCAATCGCCTGCGCGGCGGCCGCGCCCGCGGCCTGCCCGGTGAGGATGGCCGGGGGAATCACGCGCAGCACATCCCACGCGTAGCCCTCGGCGCTGGCGGCGCGGCCGACGGCGAGCAGGTTGTCCGCGTCCTCAGAGACCAGACAGCCCAGCGGCACCTCGTACAGGCTGTCGCGGTTGTCAAAATCGTTGATCAGGCACACGGAGTCCTCCGCCGGGCGGAACACGTCCGCCGTGGTCAGCGTGCAAACGCCGCGAATGTGGCGCGTGGTGCGCAGCTGCGGCATGGTGGGAATGGTGGTGATGTCGCGCGAGCGCGGATCGTCGCCCTTCAGACCCTTCAGCATTTCCAGCTGATTGCGCACAAGGTAGTCCGTCACGTCCTCGCCGGTGGTTCCGCTGAACCGGCGCATATTCGCCGGATGGTTGTGACCATACAGCGTGGCGCGGCCGCCGCTGAACGTGGTGTACAGGCGGCTGATGTCCCGCGTCTCCACGGCGCGGGCGCAGCCCTCCAGCGTCGCGCCGAAGGCTGCATAGGTGAAATAGTTTTCGCCCTGCACGGTGGGAACGCCCGCGCGGGCGCAGAGGTCGGCGTCGCCGGTAGCGTCGATGAACATCCTCGCGCCGTAGGCTTCCTCGCCGGATTTATTGGTAACGATCACGCGCGTAAGCGAAGCGCCCTCGCGCTCGCAGCCCGAAACCACGCTGTCCAGAAGCAGCGCAACCCCGGCGCGCTCGATTTCCTCCAGCAGCGCCAGCGCGAAGAAATACGGCGAATAGCGGACGCAATAGCGATTGCTCGTCGGCGCAGACGGCTCGCCCGCCTCCCAGCCCTCGCTGATGTTCGCCCAGCCGTATTTGCGCGACAGGTTCACAAATTCCTCGCACATGCCGCGGATGATCAGCCTCCCGCGGCCGTTGTCCATCGGCACAAACAGGTTGATCAGGCCGATCGTGCCCAGCCCGCCCAGCGCCAGCGTTTTTTCGATTAAAAGCACCGTCTTGCCTGCCCGGCGCGCCGCCAGAGCCGCCGCGCAGCCCGCCACGCCGCCGCCGGATACGATTACGTCGTAGGTTTTTTCCATTTTGAAGTCACCTCATAGGGTAAGGTAGCGCCGCACAAATGAGGTGAACGCAAATTTCGAAGGTTTACTGGAGGTAAATCGAGGAATTTGCGTGCCGCAGATGGCGGAAAAGACATCGCCCGACGCGCCGCCGAATTGTGCGGCGATACCTTATTCGACGTTCGGCAAAAAAATTCCTTCTGAAACCCCTTGACAGAAACATATGAACGATGTATCATATGAACGATCGATCAAATGAATGGAGGTGCATATGATGCGGGGCGTCAAGCACGATCATCAGGCGCTTTTGGAGCTCGTCCGGCGGGAATCCCCGGACATGGACATGCTGTGTGACCTTGCCGATCTTTTCAAGGTATTCGGCGACACGACGCGCATGCGCATCCTGTACGCGCTGAGCGAAAGCGAAATGTGCGTGTGCGCGATTGCGGAGTATCTGGCGATGACGCAGTCGGCGGTGTCGCATCAGCTGAAGGTGCTGAAGGACAACCATCTGGTGCACGCCCGCCGCGAGGGCAAGACGATCTACTACGCGCTGGCGGACGATCATGTGCGCACCATCATCGGGCAGGGCTACGACCATCTGACAGAAGAAAGGGAGACGGAAAAATGAAAAAGACCTACAAGCTGGAAGACCTGGATTGCGCGAACTGCGCGGCGAAGATGGAAGACGCGATCAGGAAGATCGACGGCGTGACCAGCGCCAGCGTGAGCTTCATCATGCAGAAGATGACCATCGAAGCGGCGGACGACCGGTTTGACCAGATTCTCAAGGACGTGCTCAAGACCATCAAAAAGGTGGAGCCGGACTGCCGCGTGATCCTGTAAACAATGAAAACCCGCAGGAGGCGTTCGTTATGACCCGCAAGCAGAAAAAAGAGCTTCTTCGCATTCTCGTTGCCGCGCTTCTTCTCGTCGTGTGCTGGTGCCTGCCGCTGGACGGCTGGTGGGCGCTTCTGTACCTGATTCCCTACGCCGTGGCGGGCTGGGACGTGCTGTGGTCGGCCGCGCGCAACATCGCGCACGGACAGCTGTTCGATGAGCAGTTCCTGATGGCGATTGCCACCGTCGGCGCGCTGTGCGTGGGCGAATACCGCGAGGCCGTGGCCGTCATGATCTTCTATCAGGTGGGCGAGTGGTTCCAGCGGATTGCCGTGGGCAAGAGCCGCAAAAGTATTTCCTCGCTGATGGACATCCGGCCCGACACCGCCACCGTCGTGCGCGACGGCGCGGAGCTCGAGGTTTCGCCGGAGGACGTGCAGACGGGCGAGACGATCGTAGTGAAGCCCGGCGAGCGCGTGCCGCTGGACGGCGTGATTCTGACCGGCGACACCAGCGTGAACGCCGCGGCGCTGACCGGCGAGAGCGCGCCGGTGGACAAGCGCGCGGGCGACGAGATTCTGAGCGGCGTGATTAACCTGACCGGCGTGATCACCGTGCGCACGACGGGCACCTTCGCGGAGAGCACCGTGGCGCGCATCCTCGAGCTGGTCGAGAACGCCTCCTCCCGCAAGTCGAAGGCCGAAAACTTCATCACCCGCTTTGCGCGCGTGTACACGCCCTGCGTGGTCGCGGGCGCGGTGCTGCTGGCGTTCGCGCCGCCGCTGTTCTTCCATCAAAACCTGACGGACTGGGTGATGCGCGCGCTGAACTTCCTCGTCGTGTCCTGCCCGTGCGCGCTGGTCGTGTCGGTGCCGCTGTCGTTCTTCGGCGGACTGGGCGGCGCGTCCCGCGAGGGCATTCTGCTCAAGGGCTCCAACTGCATGGAAGCGCTGGCGCACGTGAAGACCTGCGTGTTCGACAAGACCGGCACGCTGACCAGGGGCGCGTTCCGCGTGACGAAGGCGCACCCCGTCGGCGTGAGCGAGGACGAGCTGCTGACGCTGGCGGCGCTGGCGGAATCCAATTCGTCGCACCCCATCGCGCAGTCGATATTGGCGGCGTATGGCCGTCCGGTGGAGGCGGGCCGCATTTCCTCCGTCACGGAGCTGGCCGGCCACGGCATCGAGGCCGTGATCGACGGCGCGAAGGTGTACGCGGGCAACGCGCGCATGATGGAGGAGGTCGCCTGCGTGGAATTCCTCACCCCCGAGGAAGCGGGCACCGTGGTGCATGTGGCCGCGAACGGCAAATACCTCGGCTATCTGGTCATTGAGGACGAAATCAAGCCCGACGCGAAGGAAGCGCTGCAGGCGCTGAAGGCGCTGGGCGTTCAGAAGAACGTGCTGCTGACCGGCGACAACGCCCGCGTGGGCGAGGCCGTCGCCCGCCGTCTGGGCATGGACGAGGTGCACGCGGGTCTGCTGCCCGCCGACAAGGTGAGCAGCATGGAAGCGCTGCTTGCGCAGGGCGGCCCGGTGATGTTTGTCGGCGACGGCATCAACGACGCGCCCGTCATCGCCCGCGCCGACCTCGGCGTCGCCATGGGCGGCGTGGGCTCCGACGCGGCCATCGAAGCCGCGGACATCGTGCTGATGGATGATAAGCTCTCCAAGCTCCCGCGCGCCATCGAAATCGCCCGCCGCACCATGTGCATCGTGCGCGAGAACATCGGCTTCTCCCTCGCCATCAAGGCGCTCATCCTCATCCTGAGCGCCGTCGGCGCAGCCAACATGTGGCACGCCGTCTTCGCCGACGTCGGCGTCCTCGTCCTCGCCACCCTCAACGCCATGCGCGCCCTGAAGGCGTAAACCCCATAAAAAATCCGCCGAAGCCGGTCCTCCCCGCTTCGGCGGATTTTTTTGTATCTGTCCCCGTATGGTAAGCCTTTCCCATCTTTTTCGATTGTGCTCCGCTGGAATATTCCTCCTTTGGGCATAGAAAAAGCATCCATCCGAAGATCGATGCTCCCGTCGTTTCCGCTTCTCAGCGGACGGCCGCTCCGTACTCCCGTTTCATTGCGTCGATCGAAACCGCCCATTGCTTGCCAAACTTGCAAACGTCCACGCCGTTTACCAGCTTTCCATAGGAAATGGCTTTCCGCAGCGTGCTTTCGTTCAGTCCCCAAAGCTCGGTAGCGTCGCTGAACGCCATCAGCCCGTCAAAGGGCGTTTTTACCACCGTTCCATTTTCCCACAGCTCGTCGCAGGACAAATCCAGCTCGTCATTCCAGACGATTCCATAGCCGCCCACATCCACCGCAACGCAGCCAAACTCGGCAGGGTCGCTTTCAAGCCGCCTGAACACGGGCAGCTTTTCAAACAGGGGCTTCACGTCGTATACCTTGGTAACGCCCTCGCAGAATTGAACGCTCAGCCTGAAATCCGAAATCGCTGCAACGCTTTTTACCTTGTGAAACACACGCATCCCTCCTTAAAGGAACTCGATGCCTAAGTAAAGCCCCGGCTTCCAGCGGAAACCGGGGCTTGCGGGGTACAGGGGTTTATTCGAAGTTTGCGTACAGGATCGCGGTCGCCCAGTTGGCGTAGTCGGTGATGTGGAAGTTGGTGAGGCGGGGGCCGATGAAGTCGGCGTACACGTCGGAGTAGATCGGCACGGTGGGGAGCACCTCGTTATAGTACTCCTGGAACGCCTGCCACTTCTCCAGGTACGTCACGAATTCCAGCGGCTTCACGCGCGCCATATCCACGGCCAGCTTATACAGCTTCTCGTCGGCGATTCCGGTCGTGTTGTTCACGCCCTGATCGCTCTCGGCGGAGCTGACAATTCTGGTGGGATCGAATACGTCGGCAAAGTTCGTCGCGAGGAAGAACATGTCGTATTCTCTTTCTTCCAGACGGTAGTACTGGTTGAGCACCTGCGTGAAGGGCATTTCGGTGATCGTCAGCTGAATGCCGATTTCCTCGAATGCCGGCGCGATGATGCCGGCCAGCGCGTCGGCCGCCTTGCCGTCGCCGGTCTTCGCCCAGCGAATCTCCAGCGGCTGGAGCTCGTCGTTCACCTTGCGGTAGCGCACGCCGCTCTCATACTCGCCGCCCTCGGCGTTCAGGTTCCAGCCGGCCTCATCCAGCAGGCTCTTGGCCTTTTCCAGATCGAAGTCGTAATGGTTCAGGTTGTCCAGCGTCAGCGCGTTCAGATGCCTTTCCTCCCTGGCGGTCATCTGCGCCGGTTCAACGATACCGTTTACCACGCCGACCATCCACTGACCCTGGCCGTAGTAGCTGTATACAGGATAGCCATAGCTGCCGAAGTATTCGTCAATGAAGGTTTCGGCGTCCACGGCGTAGGCGATGGCCTGACGAACCTTCTTATCCGCGCAGACGCGATCGTCCTCGCAGGCGAAGCTCAGGAAGCCGTAGCCGCGGCGGGCGTACAGCTCTTTCGAAACGCCGGCGTCCGTCAGTTCGTCGATCTGCTGAAGAGACGTCGTCTTGTCGAGCAGATCGACCTCTCCCGCCTTCATTTCCTCGACGATGGTATCCGGGTCTGCCCACTTCATCGTCACCTTTTTGATGCCCGCCGTCTGACCCTTATAGTTTCCGGGGAAGTATTCGTTCTTTTCAAACCGCGCCTCGCCGCTTTCCGCGTCGTAGCTGACCAGCCTGTACGGGCCGCTGACCACGGAGGGATGGGAGACATAGCCGTCAACCTCATTGAACAGCGTGTCCGCCAGCGTCTGCGCGTCGTACTCGCCCTTGATGCGCACGCCGTTTTCGGTCATTTCCACCTCGCAGCCCGGCAGAATCTCACTGATCGGGTAGGGATACACGCGAAGCAGCGCGTTCTGATAGAAATACGGAAGGGCGTCCATGCGCACTCGAAGGGAGAAGTTGTATTTGTCCTTCAGTATCACGCCCGCGAAGACGTCCGTTTCGCCGTTGTGATAATCTTCATAGCCATACAGCCAGTTGTACGCGCCCTCGGCCGCGCCAAGCTCCTTCAATTCCGGAGAGGCCATCAGAAGGATGCTGAACACGTAATCAGCCGCGGTGACTTCCGTGCCGTCGCTGTAGCGAAGGTGTTCGTTCAGCTTGATCTGAAAGCTGCGGTCGCCGTTTTTGTAGCCAAGATTCTTAACGGATTCCACAACCGTACTGTTGATGTCGAACTGGGGTTCCTCCGTCCACGTAACGGTTTCCAGACCGTGCAGCATGGCGCGCACGTCCTGATCGCTGGTGTTGTTGCCCCAGAGCTCTGTGAAGAAGTATCCGCTCAGCTTCGTCGCGTTCGCGACGACCAGCGAATCTCTCCGTCCGGAGGTTTCCTCCGCAAAAGCGCTCATCCCCATCGTAAGTGCGAGGAGCACCGTGAGGAAAATCGCAATCGTCTTTTTCATTCTTTTTTCCCTCCATCTTTTCTTTCCCGGCCGGAGAATTACTCCTCCGGCCGGGGCAGCGTCGATACCGGTTTTACTCCACGCATTCACCGCTCGTCATGCCCATCGGGCCAATGAGGCGGTTGGGGCGCTTGATGATGTGGTAGTTGGTCACCCACGTCATGAAGTCCGTCTGATACTGGTCGTTCACCTTGTTGCCGCCGACGATATCATTGTCGATGTACTTGACCGTGTAGCCTTCGAGCTTGGTGGTTTCCTCGATGCTGTAATGCACCTTCTCGCCGTTCTCGTAGACGTTCAGTCCACCGATGGTCGTCCGCAGATCCTTGTACTTCCAGACGCTGGTGCCGGTCGAGCTCCTGAGCTGGAACTGCAGAACCAGTTCTCTCTCGCCGCCGCCAACCGTCTTGTAGAGATCGAAGCTCAGCGCGTTCGGGCGCAGCTTGTCCTCGTTGTCGGAGTCCGCCCAGATCTTGATGACCTTGATGTTCATCTTCTTGATCTCGTAGCGGTTGGTGATGGTCACCTCGCGCACCGCTTCGTCGTAGTCGCCGCCGACGATGGGTTTCTCCGTAGAATACGTGGTCGTGTACTCGTCGATCGCGTCCTCTTCCACGGTGTAGCTGATCGTCTCGCCCTTCTTGTAGACGGGCAGGTTTTCGAAGGTGGTCTCCCACACGTCGTTCTCATCCGGGGTGATGGTCTTCTCGCCGTAGAGCGCGCCGTCCGCGTACAGCTTCACGGTGATCGCATCCGGGCGATAGCCATCGTTGTTGTCTTCGTCGTCCCAGACCTTCGTCACGTGGATGTTCATGGTCTTGACCTCGTGAACGTTCACGATCATCAGCCTGGTGCTGCTCTCCACGTCGATCTCGTAGAAATCGGGCACCTCGTTCTCGGTTACTGCGAAGTCGATCAGGGTGTTCACGTCGTTGAAGTTGGCGTACTTCGGCACGTTCCTGAAGGTGTAGCTGTAGGAATCCTTGTCGTCCGTGAACTCCGCCCTGGCGAACACGTGCTCGGCGGTTTCGTCCATGGTGAGGTTCGCGCCGTTCTTCGCGATGTCCTTCAGCACATCCCAGTCGATCAACCTGCCGTTCGCGGATGCGTTCAGCGTCAGCGTCACGTCGTCGCGCTTGCCGTCCTGGTTGTTCGCGTCGTCCCACTTCTTAGTGATGGTGACGTCCACGAAGCCGTCCGCCGGGATGGCCTTGATGGTCAGCGTGCCCTTCACGTACTCGATGTCGTAGTTGCCGGTCACGTCTTCCTCGGCCGCGTTCACGATCTTCGCGCCGCTCGCCACGTTCTCCACGCTGCCAACCTCGGTGATCGTGCCCGTGATGGTCACGTTCGCGATCTTGTCACCCTTGGCCAGCTCGGTGTTGGTGTAGCTGTCCTTCGTCAGCGGCGTTTCGTCATAGAACTTCTCGTCGCTGTCCGCGGTGATCGTCAGCTTCTTCTGGATGATCTCCAGCGTAGCGTTCACGTACTCGATGTCGTAGTGGCTGGTCACGTCGTTGCCGGCCTTGTCCACGATCTTCGCGTCGCTGGGAACCAGCTTCTCTTCGCCGACGTTGGTGCGCTTGCCGCTGATGGTTACCTTCTCGATCGTATGATCCTTCGAGAGGCCCGTCTGCTTGTAGCCGTCCTCGCCATGCTCTTCACCGTCATACACGATGCCGGTGTTGTTGTTGGCCGTGATGACCAGGCGGATGTTGGTCGGGGTGTCCTTCTTGTCCTCGTCCTTGGGATCGACCGGCTTCGGATTCGGGTTCTCCGGATCCGGGTCAGGCGTGGCGCCCTTCGATACCGCCGCGTTGTGCAC
>SFHK01000058.1 GCA_004556395.1 Clostridiales bacterium | reverse complement strand
TTGGAATAGATCGCGTCGAAGCCGGTTTCGGTCAGCTGGCGGAAGCCGTCGGAGACAAAGGCCGCGATCGTCAGCCCGTTCGCCTCGGCGTTGCGCGCGGCGGCGGACACGGCGCGCGGGTCTATGTCCGCCATCACCGTGTTCTCCGCGCCGCAGATTTTCGCGGCATAGATGCCCACCGGCCCTGCGCCGCAGCCCAGATCGAGCACGCGCCAGCCCGGCTCCGGCGGATACAGCTCCAGCATCGCCCGCGTGCCGCGATCCAGCCCGCGCGGCGAAAACAGTCCCTCCGTCTCCGGAAGAACGATGGTAATACTTCCAATGGTCTCGGTAATCATGGATTTCTCCTCTATACGTATGTCCTGAAAACAGCAGCGCCCCCGACGGAAACGGATTCCGTCGGGGGCGGCAGAGAAGGGAATGCCGCTCAGACGGCGGTCGCGAAGCCCTTCAAAAGGTTCAGCGTGGTTTCCTTATCCGCGTAGGTAATGATCTCAATGGCGTCGGTCGCCGCGTCGATGGTCACGCAATGGGAGATATACTCGGTCTTGCCGTCTGTTTCGCGGCTGGCGAAGGATACGAAGAACGTAATGTCGCCCACGGTTTCGAGCGCGTATTCGTAGTTTTTGTCATAGCCGTTGTTCTGCATTTCCTTGCGCACGGACTCGCCGAACACGTCCTTCGCGCTGTCCAGCACGGCCTGATCCTGCCCCATGCGGCCGGTGTTCTTCACCTGCATCACCATGTAGCCCTCGGCGTTGTAGATTTCGTCGGTCTCCATCTGGGCGCACTTCTGGAAGAAGTCCGCGCCCTGCGCCGCCGCGAACACCGCCGCCGCGTCGGGCTGCGCGGCGAGCGTCGCCGCCGTGTTTTTGTTCACAAGATACCAGCCCTCGGGCAGCGTGTAGGCCAGCTTGCCGCACAGAAGGTTCTGCGCGGCCGCCGAAACTCCCGCGTTCTCCGCGGGCTGCTCCGGCTGCGTCTGCGGCTCTGCCCCGGCGTTCTCTGCGGGCTGCTCCGGCTGCGTCTGCGGCTCTGCCCCGGCGCTCTCTGCGGGCTGCTCCGGCTGCGCGGCGGCGGGCTCGCCTCCCATGATCTGCTTCACGGTTTCCGCGTCGGCCTTGCCGGTCACCTTGATCGACTTCGCCTGCTGGAACTTGCGAATGGCCTGCTCGGTCTTGCTGCCGAAATTGCCGTCCGCCTCGCCCTCGAGGTACCCCAGCCCCTTCAGCCGCTCCTGAAGCGCCTTCACGTCGTCGCCGATGTCGCCGCGCGCAAACGACGTGCGCGCCGGAATCTCCTTGGCGTTCAGCGCCGCCATCGTGTCCTCGTCCACGCGGCCGGTCGCTTCCAGACCGTTGTCCTTCTGGAACGCTTCGACCGCCTTTACCGTGCCCGCGCCGTACCTGCCGTCGGCGGCGCCGGTCAGATAGCCCAGCGCCTTCAGCTTCTGCTGGAGCGCGCTCACGTCGTCGCCCTTCGCGCCGCGCTTGAACAGGATCACGGGAATCTTCGCGGCGTACACCGCGCTCAGCGTTTCGGGGTCGGCGGTGCCGGTCTCGGTGAGACCCGCTGCCTTCTGGAAGTTCTTCACGGCGGTTTCCGTGCCCGCGCCGTACTTGCCGTCGGCGGCGCCGGTCAGGTAGCCCAGCGCCTTCAGCTTTTCCTGAAGCGTCTTGACGGACGTGCCCTGATCGCCCTTTTTAAGCGTCTCGTACAGGCTCGCCGTCGCGCCGGTCGATTCGGTCATGGCGACGGAGTTCTCATCCAGCAGCGCCGCGCGCGTCGCGTCGTCCGCGACGCCGGTTACCGGCAGGCCGTTCGCCCGCTGGAAGCCCTTGAGCGCGCTGGCCGTGGCGGAGCCGAAGTTGCCGTCGCTCGCGCCGGTCAGATAGCCCTTGGCCTTCAGCGCGTCCTGAATCGCCTTCACCTCGTCGCCCTTGCTGCCGATTTCCAGCGTGTTTCCGGCCACCTCGCCGGGCTTCACGACGGCGCTGTCGCTGTAAATCGCCTTCAGCGTTTCCTCGTCGGCAATGCCGCTGGGGTTCATGCCGGAGGCCTGCTGGAACAGCATCACGGCGGTTTCCGTGGCGGGGCCGAAGGAGCCGTCCGCCGTGCCCTTCAGATACTTCAGCTCAATCAGCCGCTTCTGAAGCGTGGTCACGGCTTCGCTCTTGGAGCCGCGCTTGAGCAGCTGGAACGCCTCGTCGAAGCTGCCGTTTTCGTTCATCAGCGTGATGTAATCGGCGGAGGCCCAGCCGGTCTTGTTGTTGTAGCGCACGTGATACCACAGCGTGCCCTCGTTGTCGCGCTGCGATTCGCCCAGATAGTCTACCGTCTTTCCGGCGGGCGCGCTCAGGATGATGGTATGGTTCTTGCCCGCCGCGGTGCGTATGTTCACGTTCTTGATGGCCTTGCCCTTGGCGTACTGCGTTTCATCCACGGGCAGCGCCGCGTTCAGGCCGATGACGAGATTGTTCGCGTCCTTCCAGTAGGTGATGTTCAGGTTTTTGCCGTCGGAATAGGTCGCGCCGCGATCCCACGAGTCCACCAGCGTCATGCCGTTTTCGACAAACACGCTGCCCGCGTCGGACGCGCTCGAACCGACGTACACGCCCATCAGGCTGTAGCTGGACGCGGCGTTGATGGAGATGGACGACACGCGCGCGCCGTCGTCGGAATTCACGGTCAGAACGTCGCTGGAATACTGAATGCCGTTGGTCACCTGATCGTCGGTGGTGCAGTTCAGCGCGGCGGCGACCTCCTGAAAGTTCTGTCCCAGCCGATCCTGCAAATCGGTGTGGTCGCCCGTGGGCGCGGCGGCAACGTTGGCCGCCTGCTCGGTGTTTTCGCCGCTTTCGGTGGATGTAAGCACGGCCAGCTGCGCCTCGGTCAGCACCAGCCTGGAGCAGCCGGCGAAGATGTTCGCGCCGGCGTAATACAGCTTGGCCGGAAGGTTGATCTCGGTCAGGCTGGCGCAGTTTTCAAACGCGCCCTCGCCAATGCCGGTCACGTTCCCGGGCAGCGTAACCTTCTGAAGGTTCACGCAGCCGCTGAACGCGCGCGGCTCGATGGTGGCCACGCCGTCGGGAATCTCCACCTCGGTAATCGCGGTGTTGCCCATGAACGCCTGCGCGCCAATGGCGGTAAGCGGATGCATGGCATTTCCGGAATTAAAATAGGAAGGAATTTTCACGCTCGCGTCCGTTCCATTATAGGAGACAATGCTGGCGGTGCCGTCCTCCATGTAACGGACGGTGAAGTCCCCGACAGCCTCCGCCCCCGCGCCGAACGCCGGCAGAAGCGCCAGAATCAAGAGCGCGACGAACCATTTTTTCATTGTGAACTCCTTTCTCACGCACGGAGCGTGAACGCGAATTTGCCGCCTCCCGCGCTCGGCGTAGAGGCGGCAAACCGCAAGCTTGTTACTGTGCGAGCTGCGCAAACAGCTCGAGCAGCTGTTCGGTCGTGAGCGGCGTGCCGGTCACGTGCGCGGGCGCGGTTTCGGGAACCACGGTCTCCACATTCACGGACAGACTGCCGACCGACTGGGCAACGCCGTTCTCGGTGCTTTCCAGCGCCAGCTTGATGCCCGTGTCCGTCAGGACGAAGGACAGGTCGATGCGGTCTTCCGTTCCGTTCGCGTTGGTCGCCAGATACAGCCTTCCGCAAACATCGTTCTCATTCTCCGACGCTTCCTCGATGATACCGCCCTCGATATACATCGTCTGACCCTGCACATCCACGTCGATGCGGTACGCGAGACGATTTTCCTCATCGATCGCCGTACCGGTGACCCGCATCAGCGGCATCGCTTCTTCCATGCCCATCATTTTGACGCTGACGTCGCACACAAAGTTCACGCCGTCGACGGTCAGCGTATATCCTGTCGTCATGCCCTCCGTCTCCGCGCCGTCCGCGCCGATGCTGTTGGTCTGCGTCGTGGCGACGGCCTTCATGCCGGTCGCGGTGCGCTCGGCGGTCGCTTCCGTTCTCTGAACGGTGGAATCCGTAATCGTTACGCTCTTGAGACCCTCGGGCGTCAGCTCGTAGGTGCAGCGGGTAGCCACTTCGCCGTTCACCAGAATCGTGTAGTCGTAGGCATAGCGGCGGCCTTCTTCGTACGTCACGGAGCCTTCGATGCTCGTGATGTCGTCTTCATCGATCACGTCGATGTTGAACGTGCCCTCAAGGCCGCGGTAGGTATCAACAAACAGCGCGTTCACCGAGAACGTGTCGCCGCTCACCCTGCCGAAGCCGTTGAGCGTGAACACGTCGTCGCTGCCATGCAGGTTGATCGTGAGGTAATCCTCGCCGCCCATTATGTCGAGCTTGCCGTCCACGTCGTCATCATCCACGTTCAGCGTCAGGCGCGCCTTCGCGTCGGCGAACTTCAGGTTCGCTTCCATCTCGAAAACGTCGTAGTCGGTATGAATATCCGCGTCCAGCGCGAATTCGCCGACGGCGCACGCGAAGGCCGCGCGGTATTCATCATAGCCTTCCTGCATCAGGCTGAAGGACAGGCGTCCGCCCGCGGCGGTATCGATTTCCAGCGTGAATTCCTTCTCGCTGTACGTCAGCTTGCCTTCCAGCAGCGTCGTTTCCTCCGCGGCCGCGCTCGTTTCCGTCATGCGGAACTCGACGTTCAGGCCGTCCTCGTTCGCGGCGGCGGACAGCGTGAAGCACTTGCCGTCCACGTTCACGCGCACGCTGGCGATCAGCTGCTCGCCGTCAAACACCATTTCCATGTGGATTTCCGTGGCGCACGCGTCGACCTTCAGGTCGAAATTCAGGGTCATCGAGCCCTGCGACAGAATCGACACCTGCAGGCTGCCGGAAACGCCGGTCAGCGGGTTCGCCTTCAGCGCCTCTGCCGCGGCGGTCATCTGCGCAAGCAGCGCCTGCGTGCCCGTCGCCGCGTCGGTTCCCATGTAATCCCACATTTTCAGCTGCGAAAGCGCCGCCGACAGCTGCGCGTCCGCCGCCGCGCGGGTCAGGTATTCCGCGAACAGCGAAACCACGTCCTGCACCGTGGCGTTGATTTCAAAGCCGCCCTCTTCCGTCATGCGGAAAAGCCCGCGCTCCATCACAAGGCTCAGCAGGCGGTTCATTTCCGTGTTCAGGATGGACTGCCACACCAGCTCGTCCTGCTGCGCGTCGCCGCTGTTCATATATGTATACAGCTTCTTCGCGGTCTCCGCGTCCAGCCCGTAGGACATGAAGGAATACATGCCCAGCGCCTCGTTCAGCACGTCGTAGGAAAGCTCGACCGCTTCCCCGCCGTAGCGAACCACGACCGCGCTCTCGCCGAGCTGCACAAACAGCGTGTCCTGCAGATACGGTGCGTTGACCGTGATCTGCCGGCAGCCGTCCTCGTCCGTTCCCAGCTCCACGGACGCGTTCAGAATCGTTCCCAGGTACTCCGCCACCGCCGTGATGGTGGTCACGGTGATCGGCTCTTCCGCCGCAGCGATCGCCGTCGTCTCCGCCGGGGTCGCCGTCTCCGCCATCGCCATGCCGCTGAAGGCCATGACGAGAGCCAGAAGCCATGTCAACATACGAACTGAATATTTCTTCATTGCCGTATCCTCCTGCTTTTTTACCATTTTAATTATACCATATCCCCGCGCGTTCCGCAATTCCCTGTTTGCGAAATTCACAGAGTACGGGCACAGAATTCTTCACAATGTTGTCGGCAGTTTGCGCTTGCCGTGAATCGCACGCAATGCTATAATACTTTGGATATATACTTGCCATACTTCCGCGAAAAGAGGTTTCGGCTGTCCATGGCATACCATTCCTGCATATCGGACAACACCGTCAGCTATCTCACGCAGCAGTTCCCTGCGGAG
Organism: Clostridiales bacterium; assembly: GCA_004556395.1. Lineage (GTDB taxonomy): Bacteria > Bacillota > Clostridia > Christensenellales > Aristaeellaceae > SFHK01. Next base: position 9,403 of record SFHK01000058.1, on the reverse strand, counting down.
ACGCCCGTGTGGCTCGCGACCTTTCCCGGCGAGCTGAAGCGCATCTGCGAGAAATGGGCGTTCACGCCCGAGGGGCACGAGCCGTGCTCCCGCTTCGGCGCGATTTTGTATGGCGCGAGCGCGCGCTATGGCCGCGTGGCCGTAAAGGTGGTTCCGTGGTTTTCCCCGCGCCTGAAAACCGAGGTTTTCTGCTACCGGCATTTGCCCTACCGCGAAATGTGCCCGCTGTACGATGTGGACGAAAAGCTGGGCGCGATGCTTCTGCGCTATGTGCCTGCGGCGAATTCCGCCGACCACGCGCCGCGCGAGCGCGTGTTCCGTTCGCTCTACGAGCAGCGCCGCCCGGCCGCGCCGGATGAAACCGCGCTTCCGCGCTATGAGGACGTGCTGGGAGACGTGCTTTCCAACGCCCGCGCCGCCGTGACCGCGAAAAACGACGCGCGCCTTATGCCGTTCCTCCCTTCCATCGAGCGCGCGCTGAACGCGATGGAAACCTTCCGGGATTCCGAGCGATACTTAATACACGGCGACGCGCACGAATATAACATGCTGGTGGAGGACGGCGGCTGCGTGCTGATCGACCCGCTGGGCTACGTCGCGCCCATTGAGTTTGAGTTCGCGCGCTATCTGGGCACGGCCATGAAGAAACATCCGCTCTCGAACGCCGAAATGGACGCGCTCGTCTCGCGCATCCTGCCCGGCGGGGTCGACCGCGCCCGCGCCCTGAGCGCCTTCGCCATCGACACCACGCTGCGCGGCTGCAACACGTTTATCGAGGGCAACACCTGCGAGGAAATTGTGTTTGGCGGCAGCTGGGCAACGCGCGCATGGAATTATGCGGACGCGCTTTCGCAGCCTGCGAAGGAGGGAAAACGGCATGTCTCTTAAAAGCGAATGGAGGCGGATGCGCTCTGATATCCGCTCCGCCTACAAGTCCGAGGACACCGAGGAATTCTTTGACCGCATCTTCACAAAGCCGCTGGGCTACCTGTGGGCGCGGCTGTTCATGCGCCTTGGCTGGACGCCCAACATGGTCACGCTGCTTTCCATGGCCATCGGCTTCGCGGGCGGCTGGCTTTTTTATCCGGAGAGCTTCACGCTGAACCTCATCGGCGTGCTGCTTGTAATCTGGGCGAACATTCTGGATTCCACCGACGGCCAGCTCGCGCGGCTGACGGGCAACAAGTCCACGCTGGGGCGCATTCTGGACGCGCTGTCCACGAGCGTGTGGTATGTGGCGATTGACTGCGCGCTGTGTCTCCGGCTGATGTCCAAACCGATTCCCTTCTCCGGCGGCCGGCCGTGGGGCGGGCTGATCTGGCTGGTGGTCGTGATCTGCGAATTCGCGGGGCACCAACGGCAGTGCATGCTGGCGGACTATTACAGAAACATCCATCTGTTCTTCCTGAAAAACAAAAACGGCAGCGAGCTGGATCGCTCCCGCGACATTGCCCGCGCCCGCGCGAAGCTGCCGTGGAAGGGCGCGCGCTTTCAGAAGCTGTATCTGTATTTCTACGGCCTGTACACGCGGCTTCAGGAGCTTTCCACCCCGTCGTTCCAGCGGCTTTTCAAGGCCATTGAGGAAAACGGCGGCGAGGTGGACGAGGCCGTGCGGCAGGACTACCTTGCCCAGAGCCGCAAATACATTCAGCTGACGAACATCCTCACCTTCAACACCCGCGCCTACACGCTGTTTCTGCTGGTGCTGCTCGGCGCGCCGCTTCTGTTTTTCCCGATTGAGCTGTTTGTGTTCGGCGGGCTGATGCTGTACATGCGCGCCAAATACGAAGCCATCGCCGAGAACATCCTCTACGCGCACAGGCTGCCCGGCAGCGAAACGCCGCCGGTGAAGCGCAAGAAGTACCCGGTGGTGTTCTTCGTCATCGGCGTGATCGGCATCATCGCGATGCTGGCCAAGACCGACATGAGTCAGGTGGACTGGAGCGGCACCATCCTGAGCAAAATGCCCATATGGCTGCCGTCGCTGATCGCGCTGTGGGCGGTGGTGTACACCCTGCACACGCTGGCCTACCGCGCCATCATGGGCTGGGACATGAAGAGCATGCCGTTCTGGCGGCTGCTCAAGATGACCATCTCCGGCTTTTCGCTCAATCAGGTTACGCCGATGGGACTGGTGGGCGGCGAGCCGTACCGCATCATGGAAATGAAGCCGTACATCGGCCTTGAAAAGGCCACCGCCACCACGCTCACCTTCTCGGTGATGCACGTGTTCTCCCACGTGATGCTGTGGCTCACGGGCGCGTTTGTATACCTGCTGCTCGGCTGCCCGGGCGGCGTGCTGGCCACGCTGGCGGACATTGTGGCGCTGGGTCTTTGCGCGCTGGCGCTTTTCGCCTTCTTCCGAAGCGGCAAGCGCGGGCTGGTCATGCCGCTGATGCGGTTTCTGTGCCGCGTCCCGTGGGCGGGAAAATTCTTCGCCGCGACGCTTGAGAAAAAGCGCGAGAGCTTTGAGGCTATCGACCGCGACATGACTGCCTTCCACGGCCGCCGCCGCGATTTCGCGGCGACGCTGCTGCTGGAATACGTCGGGCGGCTTATGGAGGTGGGCGAGCTGTTCATCATCTTCCGGGTGATGCAGGTGGACGTGTCCTTCGCCGGCTGCGCGGTGGCGCTTTCCTGCGCGTCGCTGATCGGCAACCTCGTGTTCTTCATTCCGATGCAGGTCGGCTCGCGCGAGGCCGGCATGGCGCTGGCGCTGGGCTGGATGGGGCTCGCGCCGTCCGTCAGCATCACAGCGTCGCTCCTGACCCGCATGCGCGAAATTTTCTATCTGGCCGTGGGCGTGGGCGCGCTGCTTCTGACCGGAGGCTCGCCCGAGGACGCGGAAGCCGCCGCTTCTTCTGAAGACGAACCGGCTCCCACTGATGGCGAAGCCGCTTCCGCCGCGGAGAAGCCCGATTCCCCCGCCTCCGGCGAAAGCGAGGAAGTCTCATGAACGCGGCGCTGATTCTTTCCGGCGGCGCCGGCCGCCGCTTCGGCAGCGCGCTGCCCAAGCAATACCACAAAATCGGCGGGCGCACGGTGATCGAATACGTGCTGGACGCCGCCGCGAACGCGAGGCTCGTCGACCGCGTGATGGTCGCGGGCGCGGACTGTCCGCAGCTGCGCGCGCTGGCCGGGCGCTACGCCTTCGACCGCGCGCCCGCCGGCGCGGTGCGCAACGAAACCCTGCGGCATGGTCTGGACGCGCTGAACGCGCTTGGCTGCGCGCGCGTGGTGATTCTGGACGCGGTTCGGCCGCTGGTCACGCCGGAGCTTCTGGACGAATACCTGCGCCTCATCGGCGAGGGCTGGGACGCGGTTTCCACCGTGCAGCCGATCACCGACAGCCTCGGCTGTCTGGACGCGCACGAGGTCGACCGCAGCCGCTACTATCTGATGCAGTCGCCGGAGGCGTACAATTTCCCGCTTCTCTATGCGCATTTCCGGCCGGACAGCCCGCTCACCGAGGTCGCGCATCAGCTGCCCGCGGACAGCCGCCTGTACCTCTACCGGGATTTTCCGGAGAACCCGAAGCTGACCTACCCGTGGGAAAAAGCGCAGATCGCGCAGGCTCTGAAGGCGCGCAGGGCGAAATAACGCCCGGTTCGCTCCCCGGGAAAACGTCGGGCTTTCCCTGCCTTCCCGCGGAACTCGGAAGCTTGCTTCCTTAATGGAGGATGACCATGAAGAAAACCGCCCGTGTGGTGAACGAAAACGGCGTGCTGATGGCGGAGGTGCTTCGCGAGGAGGCCTGCGCGCACTGCCATGGCTGCGACCTTGGCAGAAGGGAGCGCCTGCTCTATCCGCTGAACGGCGAAGGCTTCCGTGAGGGCGACGAAATCACGCTGGAATTAAGCGGCCGGACGCTCTCCAAAACCTCGCTTCTGGCCTACGGTCTGCCGCTTCTATGCCTGATCGCCGGGCTTCTGCTGGGCAGCGTTCTGTTTTCTCAGGAATGGGCGCAGGCGCTTTCGGCCATCCTGATGCTGGGCGTCGGGCTCGCCATTCTCGCCGCCACCGAGAAAAAGCGCAAGGCCGGCAGGCAATACGTCTGCCGCGCAGAAAAAAACAAGCCTGACGCAGGAGATTAAGCCCCCCGTCTCGAAAATCTCTGCATACGGCCGTCCGCATTCCCACCTTAATCAATGAATCTGACAGGAGGATTGAAAATGAAGCAGTTTACTTCCGAAAACCTGAAACCCGAGAACCTGAACGGTCTTACGCTGGTCGACTTCTGGGCTCCCTGGTGCGGCCCGTGCCGCATGGCCGCGCCCGTGCTCGAAGCGCTGTCCGAGGAATACGCGGGCCGCGTGACCTTCGGCAAGCTCAACATCGACGAAAACGCCGACGCCGCCATCGCGCTGGGCGTGATGAGCATCCCCACGCTCGTCCTCTTCAAGGACGGCAAGGAAGTCGACCGCCTGATCGGCATGCAGGGCAAGCCCGCCTTCCAATCCCTGATCGAAAAGCACCTCGCCTGACCACCCCGCCAGCCGGAAACGGCTGGTTTTTTGTTGCCCCGCCTTCTTGAAACCGAACGATTTTTCGATATAATGAATCCAGATTTCATAGGAAGGAGCGTTTACCTTTGATACTGTTTCTGCTGATTGCTCTTCTGACGCTGTGCGCGTCCTTTGTCGCTGTCCACGCTGAAACGGAAGACACACATACCTGCGGCGACTTCCGCTATACCATCCAGCCGGACGACACTGCGACACTGACAGAATACACCGGCCGCGCCGAAACTCTGTCCATCCCGCCTGAACTGGACGGGCACGCGGTAACAATCATCGGAAGGTACGCGTTTCGCCACTGCAAATCACTTGTCAGCCTATCCATTCCGGAGGGCGTAACCGGCATTGATGATTTCGCGTTTCATGACTGTACCTTCCTCGCCAGCCTATCGCTTCCGGACAGTCTGAAAAGCATCGGCATAAACCCGTTTACTTATTGCAATGATCTTACAGAGTTCGTACTCTCGCCGAATCATCCCTTTTTGGAAGTCGTAGACAATATGCTCATCAACAAAGTCGAAAAGAAACTGATCGGCTGCCCGTATCTGCTCTGGCTGTACTTCTCTCCTTTCCGTCAGAAGATTTCCAGCGGCGGCACTTTTTCGTGCGCCGACTTTGAGCAGCGCATCACCATAACGCTTTCGGACGGTCTTCGCAGCATCGGCGACTATGCGTTCTCTGAATGCAGAGTTTTTGCCAGTCTGATCATTCCCGAGACGGTAACCAGCATCGGAGATCATGCTTTTTCCAGCTGCACTTACCTTTCCAACCTGACGCTGCCCGACCATCTGCTCAGCATCGGCGATTTTGCATTCAATCGCTGCTATTCGCTTACCCGCATAACGATTCCCAACAGTGTGACGCATCTGGGAGCAAACCCATTCCGCGGCTGCCTGCATCTGGAAAGCATTTGCCTTTCTCCCGATCATTCAGCCTTGGGAATGATTGATGACATGCTCTTCAGCAAGGTGGACGGACGGTTGATCTGCCTGCCGCGAACGTCCAAGCAGAGCCAATGCATCCTCCCCCGCGGAATCACGAGCATCGGGGACAGCGCCTTTTATAACTGTACCTCCGTGGTAAGCGTAGCCCTGTCGGAAGGCGTAACCAATATCGATGACGACGCGTTCTATAACTGCCCATCTCTTACGAATATCTCGCTTCCGAACGGGCTTACCCGCATTGGCCGCGCCGCGTTTCTCAATTGCACGTCTCTTTCCGACATGCCGCTTCCGGAAAGCGTAACAGACATCGGAGCCTTTGCATTCTCCGGATGTGAGCTTCTTCCCAATTTAACGCTTCCGGGTGGTATAACCAGCATCAACGAGCACACCTTCTACGGTTGCAGCTCTTTGGCAGATATGCGCATTCCAGATGGCGTAACCAGTATCGGATTCTGGGCTTTTAAAGACTGTGAATCCCTTCAAAACGTCACGCTTCCCAAAAGCCTGACGGAAATCGACGATGACGCGTTCTGCGATTGCAGCCCTGCGCTGCGGTTTACCGTCGCACGCGGCTCGTGGGCAGAGAAGTGGTGCATGCGGCAGCACGCAGCATATGGTTTTTCGGATGAGAAATAGCTGAAATCCGAACGATTGCCAGCCGGAAACGGCTGGTTTTTTTGTGGAAATCATGCCGCTACCATGCCAGATGCGGCAGCAATCTTCGCGGCGTGAACGCGGCGATGATTTCAGGCGCGAGTTTCTCTGGCGGCGGGCATTCTTTTTTCTCGCGCATCCGGATGAGCAGCGGCGACGAAACGCACGCTGCGTCCTGCGCGTGCCGCTCGTGTTGTTGTTTCAGTTCGTCAAACCGTCCGGCCAGAAAAAGCACGTCCAGCAGGCACGCGGCGGCAAGGTCGGGCTGCGGCAGCTCGGAGGTCTCGCTTTCCAGCACGCGATCCGCCATTTGGCGAACCTTCTCCGTTTCCCCAAGCCTGGCGGCCGAGTACGCGCAGAGCACGCCGCACCAGAAATATCTCGCCCGATCCGCGCATGTCTCCCAACGGAACGCCGCGTCGAGGGAAAGCACCGTTTCATCGCGCGCGAGCAGGTAGCTCTGCTCCATCAGGTTCCAGACAAATCTGGCGTTGTCCGGATCAAGCGCCAGCGCCTTTTCAAAGCAATCGAATGCCGGCAGCGGCCGCCGCTCCCTGTCGTAGGATTCTCCAATCGCCGTCAGAATTTCCGCGTCCCGCGGATTGGCGCAGAGCGCGCGCTTCAGATGTCTGCGGGCGCGGCGAAAGGAAACCTTCGTCTCGATGTACCGTCCTCCGCCCAGCACATACGCCTTCGCAAATTCCAGATAATATACGCCCAGCAGATATTCGACGATCTCGGACGGGTAAAGCCCCTTCAGCGCGTAAATCAGCCGCTGCGTCAGCGGCGGTTGATTCGTGCGCATCAGCCGCCGGATCAGGTCGATAACTTCCTCATTTTGTTCGGAATAAAGGCATGTATGCATGCTCACATTGCTTCTTTCCGCCCGTTTGCCAATCGAACGCGGCTCGGCGCGCTTTCAAAAAAATTTCGCGGCAGGGGATTGGATTCCCTCTGCCGCACAGATTTATTTGGTTCCGAACAGTCTGTCCCCGGCGTCGCCCAGGCCGGGAACGATGTAGGCGTGGTCATTCAGCTTCTCGTCGATGGCGGCGATGTAGATGTCCACGTCCGGGTGCTCCTTCTGAACGACGGCGATGCCCTCCGGCGCACCCACCAGGCACACGAGCTTGATGTGTTTGCAGCCGCGATCCTTCAGGAAATGAATGGCCGCCGCGGAGGAGCCGCCCGTCGCCAGCATGGGATCCACCACGATCAGCTCGCGCTCGCCGGTATCCGACGGCAGCTTGCAGTAGTATTCCACGGGCTTATGGGTCTCCGGGTCGCGATACAGGCCGATATGGCCGACCTTGCAGGCGGGAACGAGGCTGATGAAGCCGTCCACCATGCCGAGGCCCGCGCGCAGAATCGGCACCACGCCCAGCTTCTTGCCGGCGATGACCTTGCTCTTGCACTTGCAAATGGGGGTTTCAATCTCGATTTCTTCCAGGGGCAGTTCGCGGGTTACTTCGTAGCACATCAGCATCGCGATTTCGCTGAGAAGCTCGCGGAAGTCCTTTGCGCCGGTTTCCTTCTGCCGCATCAGCGTCAGCTTGTGCTGAATCAGCGGATGATCAATCACATGTACCTGGCTCATTCGTATATTCCCTCCCATGTCTGCTTTCCCGGTTGTTCATTATACCGAATCGCTCCCCGCCCTTCAACGCGGAAAATGTAAATATCCCGTAGAGACAAATCGATTTCGCCCCTTTCGCCGCGCGGAAATCTATGGTATACTTATGAAAAAGGGGGCGTACAGATTTATATGAAAACGATTGGCATTGCCGTAATCGGCTGGGGCTTTATGGGGCGCACGCACACGCACGCGCTCCGGTCTATTCCCATGATGTATCCGGGCATCGACTTTCAGCCGGTGCTGAAGTGCGTATGCTCGCGCCGCGAGGCGCCCGCGCGCGAAGCGATGGAGCTTCTGGGCTTTGAAAGCTATACCACCGACTGGCGCACGATTCTGACCCGCGACGACATCGACGTGGTTTCCGTGTGCACGCCCAACGCGCTGCACGAGGAAATGGCCGTCGCGCTTCTGAAGGCCGGGAAGCACGTGTATCTGGACAAGCCCATGGCCGTCACGCTGGACAGCGCCCGGCGCATCGCCGCGGCCGCCCGCGAAAGCGGCGCGTATTCGCAGATGGTGATGAACAACCGCTTCCTGCCCGCCACCATGCGCGCAAAGCAGCTGGCGGAGGAGGGCGCGCTGGGCGAGATCATCGGCTTCCACGCGCAATATCTGCATTCCGGCTCGGTGGACGAAGCGCGTCCCATCGGTTGGAAGCAGGAAGCGCAGGGCGGCGTGATTCTCGACCTCGCTTCCCACGCGCTCGACCTTGTGACCGACATCTGCGGCTTCCCGAAACGCGTGATGTGCGCGGCGAACACGCTGTACGCGTCACGTCCCACAAAGACCGGCGGCGTGGAAACCGATTTGGCCGAGGATCACGCCATCCTGACCCTGCGCATGCCGAACGGCGCGCTGGGCACCGTGGAGGCCAGCAAAATCGCCACCGGCACCAACGACGAAATGGGCTTTGAAATCTACGGCAAGAAGGGCGCGCTGAAGTTCGACCTGATGGAGCCCGGCTGGCTGTGGTACTTCGACAACACGGTTCCCGAGGCTCCGCTGGGCGGACGGCGCGGCTTCACGCGCATTGAGTGCATGGCGCGCTACCCCGCGCCCGCGGGCACGTTCCTGCCGCCGAAAAACGCCATCGGCTGGGATCGCGGCCATATCCACTGCTACTATTCCTTCCTCGACTGCGTGGCGCACGGAAAGGCTCCGCGTCCGTCCATCGAAGACGGCCTGAAGCTGCAGGCCGTGCTCGCCGCCGCCGCGGATTCCGCCCGCACGGGCGACTGGACGGATGTGCCGGAGGTATAAAACGCCGTCCCACTTTCCCGGCTGCGCGACGCACGGCAAAGGCTCCGCGTCCGTCCATCAAAGACGGCCTGAAGCCGCAGGCCGTGCTCGCCGCCGCGGATTCCGCCCGTACGGGCGACTGGACGGATGTGCCGGAGACGTAAAACACCGTCTCGCGTATCCCTCACTTTCCCGGCCGCGCGACGCACGGCAAAGGCTCCGCCTCCGTCCACCAATGACGGCCTGAAGCCGCAAACCGCGTTCGCCGCCCGGGCAATCGGACGGATGCAGCGTACCACTCGCGCCCGGCGCGCTCCGGGCGGTTCCACTGCGATGATTCTCTTCCCCGACTGCGCGACGCACGACAAAGGCTCCGCGTCCGTCCATTGACGACGGTCTGAAGCCGCAAGGTG
>SFHK01000112.1 GCA_004556395.1 Clostridiales bacterium | reverse complement strand
CGTGCAGGTCGCTTCGCGGATGGTCTTGTCCAGCTTCGCGACGTGCGCGTCCTTGTCGATTTCGGTCTCGTTGATCTTCTCATAGAGATCGCATCTCTCACAGGTGCGCTCGGTGTAGCCCTTCGTCTTGCAGGTCGGGGCGACAATCTTGTCGACGAACTTGTGACCCTTCGCCGCTTCGCCGTTCGGGATGAACTCGTCGCGGGTTTTGCCGCAGCGCTTGCAGGTGAACACCTCGCGCTCCGCCTTCAGGCAGTCGGCCTTGGTGTAAACGCCGTCGTCCCAGTCGTGACCCAGCGCTTCGCCGATTTCCTCAACCTTGCCATCCGCAGCGCCGCAGACTTTGCAGATGCGGCCAATCTTTTCAGGCTCGGTGCAGGTAGCGGGAATGTCCGTCTCGTCTACAAACGTATGCTTGCCGGTCGCGGGGATTTCAGCCTTTTCGGTCTCTTCGCCGCAGACGGTGCAAACGTAGTAGCCATAGCCAGCCTTGCCGCAGGTAACCTGCTTGCCTTCATCACAGATCGGATCGCCATACTTGTGGCCGGCCTTGATGGTGATGTAGCCCAGCTCCTTGCCGCACAGCTCGCAGACGGAACGACCAAGACCGTTCGTGGTGCAGGTCGCCTCGCGGATCACCTTGCCCAGCTTGGCAACGTGCGCGTTCTCGTCGATCGGGAGTTCCTTATCCTTTTCGACCTTGCCGCAGGCCTTGCAGACCCTTGCTTCGTAGCCCTTCGTCTTGCACGTCGCGGGAACGATCTTCGCTTCCCAGTCGTGCTCCTTCGCCGCTTCGCCGCCTTCGATCGCCTCTACGACGGTTTCGCCGCAGCGCTTGCAGGTGTACTCGACGCGATCCGGGCCCGCGCAGTCGGCTTTCTTTTCCGTACCCTTGCCCAGATCATGGCCCAGCGCCTTGCCGACTTCCTGAACTTTTCCGATCAGCTCGCCGCACTTCTCGCAGTAGAGACCCACGGTTTCAGGCTTCGTGCAGGTGGCCTCTTTCACAACTTCCTTGCCCTCGCCATGCTTGAAGGGCGTCTTCTCGTATTCAAAGTCTCCGCACAGCTCGCAGGTCTTCTTCACAAGACCCGTCTGCGTGCAGTTCGCTTCCTTGATGACCTTCTCGGTCCACTTATGCGTGCAGCTCGCGTCCGTGTCCGCCGCGAACGCGGGCAGCATGGAAACGAGCATACACAGCGTCAGTATGCAGGCATATACTTTCCTGAGTTTCATTCGACAACCTTCCTTTCCCTTATTCCATCAATGAAGAGCCAACTTTCGCGATGATCTGCCCGCGGACGGACGCGCGTTCTCCGCAGCCGCCTGCGCACCGGCGCGCGGGGCGTCGGCTGGGTCGTCGGCGCAAAGGCACCGTATCCCTCCCGGGTTCACTCGATGAGCCTCCCTTCATTTATGGTATACACAAAAACACCCTCTTGCGGGCGTGCTTCTGTCTGCTGGAACAGAAAGCAGACAATATGTGCCGACTCTGGTATAATATGGATGCGGATCAAAAATAGGGGGCTCGGCGTCTGTTCTGTGCCGGATCTATGGGTTTTGTTTACGAGACGGACATGAATTGCACTGGAATCTGACGTCTACCATTAATTCCAAAAAATAATAAATTTCATTCTTCGCGTTTTTCCACGGTCGGGTTCGTTTCCTTTGACCACCGAAGGAACGTGGTGTGGGAAACCTTCAGGCGGCGCGCGCCCTCGCGGGCGGAGATTTCGCCCCGCGCCCACGCGCCCGCCACCTCCGAAAAGCTTGCCGGGCGCTCCTGCGGCCTTGCGCCGAAGCGAACGCCCCGCGCCCGCGCCGCGGCGATGCCCTCCCGCTGCCGCTGGCGGATGAACTCCCGCTCGGTCTGCGCCACATAGGAAAGCAGCTGCAAAACGATGTCGGAGATCAGCGTGCCGGTGAGGTCTTTGCCCTTGCGGGTGTCCAGCAGCGGCATGTCGAGCACCACCACGTCCGCGCGCTTTTCGCGCGTCAGAATGCGCCATTGCTCCAGAATCTCCGTGTAGTTGCGCCCCAGACGATCAATGCTCTTCACAATTACAATGTCACCCGGCCGAACGGCTGCCACCAGTCTGGCGTACTGCGGCCTTTGGAAATCCTTTCCGGACTGCTTGTCCACATATATGTTTTTCCCCGGCACGCCCTGATTCCGCATGGCGATCAGCTGGCGCGCCTCGTTTTGCTCCTTCGTGGAAACGCGAACATATCCGAATACGCGATACGACCTTTCTTCCCTTCTCTCCAAACGCATCCTTCCTCCTGTATTTTCTCCCGGCGCCTGTGGCCGAGCCCCCATATCATAGCAGAAAAAGAATAGGCGCGATGGCAAAAATCCATTTTGAGAATGAATCCAATGCGAAAAAACGAAGCGGCTCGCCGGTTGAAGGTGTGAAAAACATTCATGCCCTCCGCTCGCCGGAAGGCATGAATTCGAGCCAAAATATGTACCATAGGAATTATTTTGAGGGGCGCGCGTTGGCGTAGCGGGCGCTTCGCTTTTGCGCGGAGAAGACGAAGTAGCCGTCCCGCTCGGTCACGCGGCAGCCGCCGAAGATGGCGCGCAGCTTGTTTTCGTACCACGCGCGGCGCCTGGTGACCATGAACAGGCTGCCGCCGATGTTCAGGCGGTTGAAGCCCTTTTCGATGAAATGACGCGCGACGGCGAAGTCGCTCTGATAGGGCGGGTTGGAATAGATCGCGTCGAAGCCGGTTTCGGTCAGCTGGCGGAAGCCGTCGGAGACAAAGGCCGCGATCGTCAGCCCGTTCGCCTCGGCGTTGCGCGCG
>SFHK01000057.1 GCA_004556395.1 Clostridiales bacterium | reverse complement strand
CTGAAATCCTGCGGATTTCCGGGCGCGGAATCTGCAAGGAAGCGATTTTTTCTCCGGGGGGCAAGCTCCCCTCCGAAAAAATCAGCACGATCCCGCCGCACAGGTCGCCGGGATCGATTGGAAGTCGAGAGGGTTCACACCCTCTCGAGCTCTCCGAGACTGTTCTGGCGAGAATTTTGGTTTCCGACGATGCGGGGGCTATTCTTTTGAATGCGTTCGTTTCCGACGGCGCGGGGCGTGGGGCGCTCCGCTCCCCTACACCCCCTCGGGTGACGGGGTGCGAGAGGGTTGCGACCCTCTCGCGCTCTCCTGGGGGTGATCTGGCGGGAACTTGGTTTTCCGACGATACAGGAGCTGTTCTTTTGACAGCGTTCGTTTTCGACGATGCAGGCTGTTTTTGAGGGATCTTGTTTCCGACGACGCGGGTTATCCTTTTAAGGGATTTGTTTCCGATGACGCGGGGCGTGGGGCGCTCCGCTCCCCTACACCCCCTCGGGCGACGGGGTGCGAGAGGGGTGCGTCCCTCTCGCGCTCTCCCGGGGCTGGTCTGGCGGGGAGTTTGGTTTCCGACGATGCAGGGGGTTGTCCTTTTGACGGCGTTCGTTTCCGACAATGCAGGGGTTGTCCTTTTGACGACGTTCGTTTCCGACAATGCGGGGCTGTTCTTTTGACGGCGTTCGTTTCCGACAAAGCGGGAACTGCTCTCTTGAGATTTTTCTTTCCCGACGGCGCGAGCGTGGGGCGCTCTGCTCCCCTACATTCCCTCGGGGACGGGGTGCGAGAGGGTTTCGACCCTCTCGCGCTCTCCCGGGGCTGGTCTGGCGGGGAGTTTGGTTTCCGACGATGCAGGGGGTGTCCTTTTGACGGCGTTCGTTTCCGACAATGCAGGGGGTGTCCTTTTGACGACGTTCGTTTCCGACAATGCAGGGCTGTTCTTTTGACGGCGTTCGTTTCCGACGAAGCAGGAACGGCTCTCTTGAGGATTTTCGTTCCCGTCGGCGCGGGCGTGGGGCGCTCCGCTCCCCTACACCCCCTCGGGGACGGGGTGCGAGAGGGTTTCGACCCTCTCGCGCTCTCCCGAAGCTGCTCTGGCGGGGAGTTTGGTTTCCGACGATGCAGGAGCTGTTCTTTTGACGGCGTTCGTTTCCGACGAAACGGGAACGGCTCTTTTGAAGATTTCGTTTCCGACGATGCAGGGGGTGTCCTTTTGACGGCGTTCGTTTCCGACAAAGCGGGAACGGCTCTCTTGAGATTTTTCTTTCCGACGACGCGGGGCGTGGGGCGCTCCGCTCCCCTACACCCCCTCGGGGACGGGGTGCGAGAGGGGTGCGTCCCTCTCGCGCTCTCCCGGGGCTATTCTAGTGGGAAATTCGGTTTCCGTCGATACAAGTTATTCTGGCGATTTATTTACGGCCGCACGGGACTCACTGGGGCTCTGGCGTAGTAGCTTTCGATCAATACGGCGCATGCACCCTTACATATCTTTCGACACTGGATGGGTCGAGAGGAAATACGGGCGAGGTTTCGGGCTTGGCGGAGATGGCAGTGCGGGTGGGCGCACGAGTTTCTCTGGGGGCTTCTTTTCTGACGGAACATCGCATTTACCCTTAGTCGCTGGATAGGCGGGGCAGGCACGGCTGTAGTTTGTTTACGGATGGGTGTGGTCTCACGGGTTTCGCTGGTGGGGCTGACAATGCAGCTTCAGACGGAGCCGTTCATTTACCTTTACATAAATTGCGACACTGGGCAGGTGGGGATGAAATGCGGGCGAGGTTTCGGGCTTGGCGGGGCTGGCTGGTGGGGTTTGGGTTACTGGCGGGGTTGGCGGTGCTTTGCTTACGGGCGGGGACGGTCGTGCGGGTTGCGGTGGGAGCGTTGGCTTTGGCATATCTGGCGGAGCCGGCGGTGGAGCGGCTTTCGAACGGGGCGGGGCGCATCGGGGCGGCTTTGATCGTGTTTCTCGGCGGCGGGCTGCTGGCGGCGGGGCTTTTCGCGGCGCTGATTCTTCCGGCGTGCAGGCAGCTTCTATATCTTCCCGCGGGGATTTCCGCCATGTTGGAGGAGGCGCGCGGGACGATCGCGCGGCTTTCGGTTCATGTTCCGGAGGCCATCCTGCCCGGCGCGGAGACGCTGGGACGCGTCGCGCGGCAGCTTACCTCGGCGCTTGCGTCCGGCGCGGCGCGGTTTCTTTCGGCGCTGTCGGAGATTGCCGTCTCCGCCGTGCTGGCATTTTTCTACCTTCTGGATTGGAACCGGCTGTCCATACGGCTGGCGCTGTTTGTGCCGTCGGGGTGGCGGGCGCGGGCGATCCGCGTGGCGCGGAGCGTTCGGCGCGAGCTGGGAACGTATCTGCGCGGACAGCTTGTGGTGATGGCGGCGGTGTCCGTGCTGGCGGTCGCGGTGCTGTACGCCACGCGCACGCCATTGGCGGCGGCGCTGGGCGTTCTGTACGGCATGCTGAACGCGATTCCGTATTTCGGGCCGCTGATCGGCACGATTCCGCCCGTCGTGGCCGCGCTGGCCGGGGGCTGGCGGCGCGCGCTTCTGACGCTCGGGATGCTGCTGCTCGTGCAGCAGATCGACAATTACGGCATTTCGCCGCGCGTGATGAGCTCCGCGGCGGGCGCGAGCCCCGCGACGGTGCTGCTGGCCGTCTCCGCCGGATCGGCGCTGGGCGGCGTGTGGGGAATGTTCCTCGCGCTGCCGATCTACGTCGCCGCGCGGGCGCTCTGGCGCGCGTTCTCCGACACGCCGGTGACCGTGACGGAGGGATAAGAGCACTGCGACGCTCGATGGCTCGCGGAGAACGTTTCTCGCGCCGCCGATATAGCGGGTATGCTTTGAAACGCGTTTTCCGATGCTCAGCGGCGCGGGAAGAACGTTTCCCACACTGCCAATCTACGTCGCCGCGCGGGCGCTCTGCCGCGCGTTCTCCGACACGCCGGTGACCGTGACGGAGGGATAAGAGCGCTGCGACGCTCGATGGCTCGCGGGGAATGTTCTTCGCGCTGCCGATATAGCGGGTATGCTTTGAAACGCGTTTTCCGATGCTCAGCGGCGCGGGAAGAACGTTTCCCACGCTGCCGATCTACGTCGCCGCTCGGGCGCTCTGGCGCGCGTTCCCCGACACGCCGGTGACCGTGACGGAGGAATAAGAGCGCTGCGACGCTCGATGGCTCGCGGAGAACGTTTCTCGCGCCGATTCCCGGCGCGCCGCGCTATGAGCTGCCCGTGCAGGAGGTGCAGTACCTCGGGAACACCTATGCGCTCACCGTTCGCTATCAGAATGGTACATGGACGCTCTTCAGCGGGCGAAAGGCAAAGCCCGGCGAAAGGCTGTCCGTTTCCATAGATCCGGCTCAAATCGTTACGTTTCAGAAGAAAGAGGGGTTATCCGCATGAAGAAGCGCATGGTATGTCTGGCGCTGGCGCTGTGCCTGTGCCCTGGTCTGGCGGCCTGCAAGGAAACGGCGAATGAAACGACCCCGTCCGCGACGACTCCGGCCGCGACGGAAACCACGGACGCGAAGCTGTCCGGCAAGGTGACGGTTTACATGCCCAGCCCCGCCGGTCTGGCCGACAAGCCGGCCGCGGCGTTCACGGAAAAGACCGGCGTGAAGGTGGAGCAGTTCCAGGGGACGACCGGCGAGATCCTCGCCCGTCTGGAAGCGGAGCAGGAGAATCCCGTGGCCGACGTGGTGATTCTCGCCTCGTGGTCGGACGGCCTGAGCATGAAGGCCGAGGGCAAGCTGGAAAGCTACACGCCCGCCAACGCCGAGAAGGTCAACCCGGGCTGGATTGACGCAGACAGCACGCTGTTCGGCTCCAGCGCCTCCGCGGTGGGCGTGATCTGCAACACCACCGTCGTTCCGGAGCTGAACGCCGACTGGCTCGCGCTGGCGGACGCGCAGTATAAGGATTCTCTTCTCCGGAGACTACACGGAGGACGCGCGGGTGTACGCCTGCGACCCCATCCGCGAGCAGACCGCCGACCTCGCCGTGCTGGACTGCGCCTACGGGTTGGACGAAACGCCCTATGAAGCGGCCTGCGACCGGCTCGCGCGGGAGACGGAACGGCTTTTGTCCGCGCACGGGCTTTTGCTGTTTCCCGTGCCGAAATACGGGCGCGGGCTTGAGCTTCTGAAGCGGCTGTCCGAGTGTCTGCGCGGCGTTTCCTTTTCCGCGGACGCGCTCTTTTTAAAAAACCTCTCCGAGCAGCGCGCCGGCGGCTTCTGGTACCGGCCGGTTTCCATCGACGCGGCGGTCTCGCCCTGCGACGGACAGACGCGGGGCGTGGTGTTCGTCAGCGACCCGCAGCTGCGCGGCGAGCCCGCGCGGAAAATCGCCGAACAGGTGCTCGCGCGCGGCGGCGCCGCCGTCATGACCGGCACGCTGGAAAAGGATTCCTACAGCGAGACCCTGTTCCGGCAGGGCAGAATGTCCCTCCTCCGCTATCCCGTGCACCTCAATCACCCCCAGTTCGAGCGCCTGAAGCGGGAAAACCGCTTCGTGCGGGCAATCCCCTATCCTTCAAAAGCGCTCTCCGCGGAGCGGGAAATTCAATTTTAGCGAACGCGCTCCAACGGGCAGACGAAAAGAGCCGGCGGTTTGCCGACTCTTTTTTGCGCCGTATGGATTTTTTACGCCTTCACCGCGCCGGAGGTGATGCCCTCGATGTACAGGCGGGAGCTTGCGAGGAACATGATCAGGAGCGGCAGGGTGGCCATCACGAAGCCCGCGATCATGGCGCCCATATTGGTGGCGGACTGGCTGGTCTGGAACACGCGCACGGCCACGGAGATGACCTGCCGGGTGTTGGTGGAGATGACCAGCAGCGGCCAGATGAAGTCGCCATAGAAGCCGATCAGGTTCATGACCGTCAGCGTCGCCAGAATCGGCTTGGCCAGCGGAATGGCGATGCGGTAGTAGGCCTGAAATTCCGTCGCGCCGTCGATGCGCGCGGCCTCGAACAGCGACGCGGGCTGCGCGGAGATGAACGTGCGGCACAGGTACATGCCCATGATCTGCCCGCCCGATGCCCACGGGAACCACAGCGCGAACCACGTATCGGTCAGCTTCAGGCGCTGCATCAGCTTGAACGACGGCGTGAGCGTCAGAACGCCCGGAATCATCATCAGCGCCATCATCGCCATGAACAGGAAGCTCTTCAGCGGGAAATCCAGACGGGCGAACACGTAGCCGGACGCGCTGGACAGGATGACGGTGAGCAGCGTACCGACCGCCACGGTCACGAGCGAGTTGACCATGTTCTGGATCAGCTTCTGCCACGCGATGGAATAGTTTTCCCACGCGGGCGGGTTCGGCCACGCCCAGAAGTCCAGCTTGATCTGAATGTTCTCCTTCAGGGACAGGAAGATCATCAGCATGATGGGAATGAACGCCAGCAGCACGATGAGAATCGTCAGCACGTTGATCAGCGTCTGGAAGGACACCGTGCGCACCTGTTTTGCGATTTTGGCCTTGTGCGCCTTCTGCAGGGTCGAGGTCGGGGTCGTGATCTGGTTCTGACTCATCGGTGTTCCCTCCTTTCAGCCTAAGGCCTCGTCGGTCTTGATTTTCATGTTCAGGATGGTGCCGGCCAGAATGGCGATGAACATCACCAGACCCAGCGCGCACGCGTAGCCGTACTGACCCAGCCGCGTGGCGTTCATGTACAGTTCGAAGCCGGGCACGTAGGTGGCGAAGCCGGGGCCGCCGTCGGTCAGCAGCAGCACGGAACCGTAGTCCTGAATGGAACTGATGAACGTCAGAATCAGAATCATCTTGATCTGCGGCATCAGAAGCGGCAGGTGGATGCGCGTCAGGTTCCAGAAGGGGTTGGAGCCGTCCACGCGCGCGGCCTCGAACAGGTCGGCGGGAATGTTGATCAGGCCGCCGTAGAACACGAGGAACGCGAACGAGTTCACCCACGGGAAGCCCATGAAGATCAGCGCCCACAGCGCGGTATCCTCGCGCCCCAGCCAGCTGCGCATGAGGTCGGGCCGGCCGGCCATTTCCAGCACCTTGTTGATCAGGCCGGTGGCGGGGTCGTAGATCTGCTTCCACATCAGCGTGGAGACCACGCCGGGAACGACCATCGGCAGCACCAGCAGGAAGCGATACCAGTACCTCGCGCGGTTGCTGCCGTTGGCGAACACCAGCTCCGCCACGATCAGCGGCACCAGCAGCTTCAGGAAGTTGAACGCCATGATGATCAGCATGTTCTTCACGCCCAGCAGGAAGTAGCCCTCGCTGAGCATCTTGGAGAAGTTGTCAAGGCCGATGAACTCCACGTCGCGCATCGAGGTGGTGTTCTGGTTCCAGTCCGTAAAGGCGAACCAGAACGCCTGTCCCACGGGAATATAGTTGAAGATGATGATCAGCGCGAACGACGGCAGCAGCAGGAAGTACGCCGTGCGGTGCCGGTGCGCCGACTTGCAGAACGCGTAGAACACGCCCCGGGAGCGGCCGAATGCCAGCACCCACGCGAGGAACGCAAGTAGCGGCAGCGCAAGCATCGCCGTCTTCGCGATCTGGCGCACGCTCGAATACATGGACAGCTTCGCCGCGGCGGACATATCCAGCGAATACAGCTCGGTGCTCAGCGGCACGACGAAGCTGTATTCCCCGTCGATCACCACGTCGGCAATCGCGCTGGACAGGCGCTTGTAGAACATGGTCCTGCCGGTCTCGTCGAACACGAACACGTCGCCCTCGCGGGTTCCGGCGGCGACCATCGTGCCGTCGCGCGTGATGGAAACGGCGCGGCCGTCGCTGTCCAGATTGTTCATGGCGACCTTGAAAATCTCGTTCAGCTCGCCGTCATAGCACGCCACCCAGCCGTTGTCGTCGGTTGCAACCACGCGGCCGGTGTCCTCGGACACGTCGAGCGCGTAGATATCCTTGCTCAGCGTCGCGCTCGCGAGCTCGTTGCCCTGCATATCCGCCCGGTACAGGCGCTTGCTGCAATAATAAAAGCTCTGAAAGTCCGCCGCAAAGGCGCAGCTGTTCGCCGGCCTGATCGTCGGCGTGGAGGCGATCATCTCGCCCTCGTCGGTATATATTCTCACGTAGCCCTTGCCCGCGTTCACCTTTTCGGCGACGAGGAGCCGGCGGCTCTCTTCATTATAGTCGATGTCATTGACGACGGCCTTACAGTCGATCGTGCGGATCTCCGCGCCGGTCGCGCCGTCCAGTATGTAGACGCGCTTGCCCTGACTGCCCGCGATGATGCGATTGTTCGCGTTATCGTAGACGATGGCGCTCACCGCGCCCCTGGTGGGATAGCGCCAGACCTCGTTGTTGTCCGCGTCCACGCAGACGATGGTGTCCTTATACGTGCCCAGATAGGTATACTTCAGCGCGCGGGAATACGTCACGCGGTTGTTCTGAAGCTCACTTCCATAGGGGAGCCGGTTCACGATATTCAGCCGGTCGCCCGCGGCGATATACGCGGCGACGGAAGCGCCCAGCGCGAGGGTGAGCACGACCGCGAGAATCAGATACGCCGTGATTTGCCTGAGCTTCGGCTGTCTTTTTTTTCGAGTGTTCTCCATGTTGAGCGCCTCCTGAGGTGAAAAGAGGGGAGCGAAAACCGCTCCCCTCGGATGGGTTTCTATGGGATTATTCGCCGGTGGGCTCGTTGGCGGGGTTGTCAAGGTCGGAGGGATTGATCTTGCTGGCCGCGAGAACCTCGGCAAGGTGACCCATCTGGTTCTCCTGGTGCATCTTGCCCCAGGTGTCGATGTCGATCTTGCCGTTCAGCAGATCCATGGTGTAGCCGTACCAGGCGCGCAGGGCTTCCTGGTTGTCGCCGATGCCGCGGGCGAGGGCGGCGTTGTAGCCCTTCTGGCAGTTGCCGATGAAGGACAGGTTGGCGAACATCGCGGCGTACTCCTCGGGCAGCTCAACGCCGTCCACCAGCGCCGGGCCGTTGACGGACATGCCGTTTTCGATGCCGGTGCTCAGGTACGCGCCGTAGCCTTCGGGAGAGGTGTAGTACATCAGGAAGTCGACGACCGCCTCGTCGTGCTCAACGCTCTTGGAGATGGCGCCGATGAAGCCGACGGCCACCTCGATGGTGCGGGCGGGGGCGAGGAATTCGGGGCCTTCCATGGAGGGCATGTTGAAGGTGCCCAGCTCGAACACCTGCGCGTTTTCAATGACGTTGCCGTCGGCGTCCTTCAGGGCTTCGCCCTTCTGCAGCGCCTTCATGTCGCGGGCGTGCTCGGTCAGTCTCCAGCCGCCGTCGATGATCATCGCAGCCTTGCCCTGCGCGAACATCGCCTTGTAGCCGGCGTCGCTGGTGCCGAAGAAGTTCTCGCCGCCGGCGTACTTCGGGAACACCTTGGCGAAGTTGGCGTATACGGCCTTGATGCCGTCGGAATCGGCGCGAACCACGCCGTCACGGAACGCCTGCCAGTAGCGCAGGCCGTTCTGGGTGACGTAGGCGGGATCGTCGTTCCACGGATCGGTCACGTCGTAGACGAAGTTGGCGTCGATTTCGGGATCATAGCAGTAGTCGTCCGGCTGCGCCTTCACGAACTCAATCTGCGCGCGGGTGGTCTGGTCGACATAGGCCTGCGCGATCCAGCCGAGCTGCATGGCCCAGAAGGACTGGAAGTCTCCCGGCACGGCCAGCGGCTGATAGCCGGCAGCCTGAATCTTCTCGCAGACGTCGATCAGCTCGTCCCACGTCTTGGGCGCGGTCACGCCGACTTCCTCGAAGATCTTGGCGTTGTAGAACCACAGAACCTGCACGGACTGAAGGCTGATGGCGGTCCACTCGCCCTTCGCCATGTCGCGAACCTGGGCGCCGAAGTTGACCTGATCCTTCCACTCCTTGCCGGTGTAGGGGCTCTCGTTGTAGGCGTACTCGAAGAAGTTCAGGCTCTTGCCGGAGGCGGCGGGGCCCGCCAGGTTGATGGCGACCAGGTCGGCCTCGGGATTCTCGGAGCTGAACTGCGCCTTTACCCAATCGGCATAGCCTTCGTCGGGCTTGAGGTCGATGATGATGTCAACTTCGGGATGGAGGGCTTCGTAGCCCGCTTCAACGGCCGCCCAGGCCTCGGCAACGCCGGTGCCCGCCTGCATGTTGACGCGGATCTCCACTTTCTTCGTGTCTTCGGCCGCCGCGCCGAACAGCGCGAGCACCATCAGAACGGCCAGTACCAGAGAGAGCGTGCGTTTCATGGGGTATCCTCCTTTTTCTGTGCCGCTCCTGCGGAGCGACAGACGTTGAGAGACGTCCAACCGTGCGTCCCGCGGTCTTTGTTTATTTTAGCATGCTTCTCTCGTAACGTCAAGGGGAAATATCAAAGTTTCCGCCCGAGATATTGAACATCTTGACAGGTAATATGCAAAACGGTTTCGCCGTCCGCGTGCAATCGCCGGTTGACACGGCACGCGAGCGGGTTGTATAATGGAAGCGATTCAAAAGCGGGGAGGATTTCCATTATGTTCGTGATCAAAAACGGAAAAGTGCTGGACGCGATTCATCGCGAGCCGCAGTATGTGGACATTCGCGTGGAGAACGGGAAAATCACTGAAATCGGCCCGAACCTGATCGCCGACGGCGGCGACGTGATCGACGCGGCGGGGCTGACCGTGATGCCCGGCTTTGTGGAGGCGCACGGCCACATCGGTCTGGACGGCTGGGGCATCGGCTTTGAGGGGCAGGACTACAACGAGTACGGCGACATTCTCACGCCGCACCTGCGCGCCATCGACGGCATTCAGCCCCGCGACTACGCGCTGAAGGAAGCCCGCGAGGCGGGCGTTACCTGCCTGAACGTGGGCCCCGGCTCCTCCAACGTGCTGGGCGGCACGTTCTGCGCCATCAAGCCGGCGGGCGTGCGCGTCGACAACATGATCGTGAAGAAGGAAACTGCGATGAAGTGCGCCTTCGGCGAGAACCCGAAGCGCTGCTATCGCGACAAGGGCAATTCCTCCCGCATGAGCACCGCCGCCAAGCTGCGCGAGATGCTGTTCAAGGCGCGCGAGTACGCCGAAAAGCTGGACGCGGCGAAGGACGATCCGTCCAAAAAGCCCGCGTTCGACATGAAGCTGCAGGCGCTTTTGCCGGTCATCCGCGGCGAGCTGCCACTGAAGGCGCACGCGCATCAGGCGGACGACCTGTTCACCGCGCTTCGCATCGCGCACGAGTTCGGCGTGAAGATCACCCTTGAGCACGTGACCGAGGGTCACCTGATCGTGGACGAGCTGGCGCAGGAAAACGTGCCGCTGGCCGTCGGCCCGACGCTGGGACACGCGAGCAAGTTTGAGCTTCAGAACAAGAGCTGGATCACCCCCGGCGCGCTGGCGAAGGCGGGCTGCCACGTGTCCATCATCACGGACTCGCCGGTCATTCCGCAGAAGTACCTGCCCATCTGCGCCGGTCTGGCGGTGAAGGCGGGCATGGATCCGTTCGACGCGTTCCGCGCCATCACCATCAACCCCGCCGAGCACATCGGCATTGCCGACCGCGTGGGCTCGCTGGAAGTGGGCAAGGACGCGGACATCGCCATCGCCGACGGCTGCCCGTTTGAGATTGCCACGAGAATGAAGTACGTGTTCATCGACGGCGTGAACGTGCTTGAAAACGCGTAAAGTGAGGAACAACGAATGAGATTTCGTCAGGTGCATCTGGATTTCCACACCTCCGGTCTGATCCCGGACATCGGCGGCCGCTTTTCCAAGGAGCAGTTTCAGAAGGCGCTGAAGCTCGGCCACGTCGACTCCATCACCGTTTTCTCCAAGTGCCATCACGGCTGGGCGTACCATCCGTCCACGGCCAACACCATGCACCCGAACCTGACGTTCGACCTGCTGGGCGCGGAGCTGGAAGCCTGCCGCGAAATCGGCGTGAACGCGCCGGTGTATATTTCCGCGGGTCTGGACGAAAAAGAGGTGCTCGACCACCCCGAATGGCTGAACGTCGACCCGGACAACAGGGGCGGCAACTATTTAAGCGAAGCGCATTATCACCTGATGTGCTACAACACGCCCTATCTCGACAAGCTCATTTCGCAGGTGGAAGAGGTCATGGAAAAGTACAACCCCTGCGGCGTGTTTCTGGACATCTCCAACGAGCGCATGTGCGTGTGCGGCAGCTGCGTGAAATCGATGCTGGAAAAGGGTATGGACCCCACGAACATGGACGACGTGCGCCGTCACGGCCGCGAGGTCTATAAAACCTATTGCCTGCGCGTGGAAAAGGCCGTGCGCAAGTATTCCAGCACCGCCACCATCTTCCACAACGCCGGGCACATCGCCCACGGCCGGCGCGACATTGCCGGCTACGACACGCATCTGGAGCTGGAAAGCCTGCCCACCGGCGGCTGGGGCTACGACCATTTCCCCATGTCCGCGGCGTATGTGCGCACGCTGAACAAGCCGTTTCTGGGCATGACGGGCAAGTTCCACACCACGTGGGGCGAGTTCGGCGGCTTCAAGCATCCCAACGCGCTGATTTACGAAACGGGGCTTTCGCTGGCGTGCGGCGCGGCGATTTCCGTGGGCGACCAGATGCATCCCTCCGGCGAGATGAACGAAAGCACCTACCGCCTGATCGGCAAGGCCTACGAGCTGGTGGAGAAGAAGGAAAAATGGTGCGAGGGCGCGAAGAACCTCGCCGACATCGCCGTGCTCAGCTGCGAAGCGGTTCTGGGCGGCGGGCGCAACGGCGCGGGCACGGACAGCAACGCCGGCGCGAGCCGCATGCTGCTGGAGGGCAAGCACCTGTACGACTTCATCGACGAGGAAACGCCGTTTGAGAACTACAGGCTCGTCATTCTGCCCGATCAGATTCTTTTGTGCGAGAAGCTGGCCGCGCGCCTGAACGCCTACCTTGAAAAGGGCGGCAGGGTGCTTCTGACCGGCTGTTCCGGCCTGAATTTCGACAAAACCGCGTTCATGCTGGACGTGGGCGCGGAGTACGACGGCGTGAGCGAGTACACCCCGGATTACATGATTCCGAACTTCGACGCGGTCAACGGCCGCACCGAATACGTGATGTATTCCGCCGGACAGAAGCTCAAAAACGTCACCGGCACCGTGCTGGCGTACCGGCAGAAGCCGTACTTCAACCGCGGACCGTTCCACTTCAGCTCTCACCAGCACACGCCCAACGACGTATCCGCGCCGAAGACGCCCGCCGCCGTCGTGAAGGGCAATATCGCCTACATCGGCTGGAACATCTTTGAGGACTACGCGAACAAGGGCGAGCTGGTCGACCGCGAGCTGGTGCTGAAGGCCGTCGACTGCCTGCTCGGCGACGAGCGCACCGTGCGCACGACCCTGCCCGATCGCGGCGTAGTGACCGTCACCCGCCAGGGCAGCCGCCACGTCGTGCACCTGCTGTTCGCTCATACCACCGTCCGCGGCAAAAAGACCGAGGTCATCGAGGACGCCGTACCCGTGATAAACGTGCCCGTGTCCCTCCGCCTGCCCGAAGCCCCCAGAAAGGTCTATCTCGCGCCCGAAGAGACCCCCATCCCCTTCGAGTGGGACGGCGCGCGCGTGACCTTTACCGTCCCGCAGGTGCTTTTGCACCAGATGGTGGTCTGCGAATAAATCGGAAGCGAAGCCATTCGGAGCCAAAATCTACGCGAAGCCGGCTTCGAATGGCTTTCGCTTTTACAGGAGAAAGGAATCGGCTCATGTATACCAGACAGGATCTGCTTCGCTGCCTTGAAGCCATGGACATCAACCCCCGCGGCGTCCTGCTCGTACACTCGTCGATGAAGGCCATCGGCGAGGTGGAGGGACGGGCGGACACGGTGCTGGACGCGTTTATCGAATACATGCGGGACGGCCTTCTGGTCTTCCCCACGCACACGTGGTCGACCATAAACCGGCAAAACCCGGTCATGTACGCAGCCACCGAGCCCGCCTGCACGGGCATCCTGCCGAACCTGTTTCTGAAGCGCCCGGGCGTCGTGCGCTCGCTGCACCCCACGCATTCCGTCGCCGCGCTGGGCGCGGACGCGCGGGACTACGTGCGCGGCGAGCAGCTGGCTGAAACGCCCTGCGCGCGCGGCGGCTGCTGGGGCAAGCTGGTGGACAGGGACGCGCAGATTCTCTTCCTCGGCTGCCGCACCACCTGCAACACGCTTCTGCACGGCACGGAGGAATGGGAAAACATCCCGGATCGCCTCGAGACCGAGCCGCAGCTTTTCACCGTCGTCGACACGGACGGCGCGCGCTACCCCGTGACCCAGTATCGCCATAACGGCTCCCACCCCTCGCGTTTCTACGATAAGATGGAGCCCGTGTTCGCCGCCCGCGGCGCCATGCGCTATGGCCGCTTCGGCGACGCGCCCTGCGCCGTCGGCTCCGCCGCCGCCATGAACCAGATCACCGCCGAATACCTCGCCAAAAACCCCCGCCTTTTCTCCGACGAAACGCCGATCGAACAGCCCCTCGCGTAAAAACAGACAGGCAGGCGCTAAAAAATGCGCTGCCTGTCTGTTTTCTACGCGATGGGCGAGGTTATACTCTTTCCGCAAATTCATCGTACATCTTCAGCCAATAATACAGGGAATTTTCATCCGACCGCACCGTCGCCTCGACAGTATCCTCCGTTTCGTGCGCGAACTCCACGTCCATTCCGAACCAATCCAGCGTTTCATTGATGATGGTCTTTTTGATTCTCACCTTCGCCCGTATAACGCTGCCAGAAAACATGTGCGCGTGTCCGGTCATATATTCCGAGACGCTCAGACCGTCTTCAAGCCCGCGCACCTCGTCCGGCTCCTTCGCGGGCTGGCGCGTCTGTTCGACGTTCATGATGCGGTCAACTCGAAAATGCGCTGCGTTGTCATACCTGTGAACGTTGCCAATCAGATAATGCCGGCCGTTGGAAATCACGATTCGATATGGGTTCACTTCGTATGTTTTCGGCTCGCCGCTTTCATCAAGCCGGGGATGCAGGCGCTTGTCCACAGCGTAATCGCCATACTGAAACACCACGCGCCTGTGCGCCGCGATT
This sequence comes from Clostridiales bacterium, assembly GCA_004556395.1. Classification (GTDB taxonomy): domain Bacteria; phylum Bacillota; class Clostridia; order Christensenellales; family Aristaeellaceae; genus SFHK01. The sequence continues at coordinate 6,086 of SFHK01000057.1, read as the reverse complement.
GCTTCATGCAAAACGTCGAGGCTGTACATGAACTGCGGGTTGGCGGGACGGTTCAAACTCTGCCCCAATGCCGGCTTATACCACTTGCCGCCAAGGACACGCACCTTCGCCGCCATATCCCTGCTCTGGGCGTACGGAATGCTCGGGTTATACATAAGGCTGTCGGTTAGCAGATTCAATTCCGCTTCGCTGAATTCATGCTCATAGTACCAGCCGTCCTTGTATTCCAGCGGATAGCCAGCCGCTGCAAGCTCGCTCAGATTCACACTTATGCTCTTGCGAGTGACCTTCAGTCCATAATCCTTCTCAAGCCATGCCGCGATGTCAGCCTGACGCATTCGATGCTGCGCGTCCGTTTGCTCACGCAGCGTTTCCAGTATGGCCAGCGTCAGCATCTTCTTTGGGACAACCGCCATAGAATCACCCTCCGGGTTCATTATATCCATGGATACGCAATCTGTCAATTTTCCAATGCGTAATTTTTTACCCATCAAATATGGTATTTATATCTATGCGAGGTGATGCGAATGGTCTATGTTCTCAGCGACGTCCACGGCAGAATCGACCGGTTTGAATCCATCCTGCACCAAATCGACCTGAATGAAGACGACCGCCTGTACGTACTGGGCGACGTTATCGACCGAAACGCGGGAGGGATCGAGCTTTTGTTTCGCCTGATGCGGATGCCGAACGCCACGCTGCTGTTGGGCAATCACGAACTGATGATGCGGGACTGCGTCGTCGATGGAGGCGATTGTGAACTGTGGCTCCTGAACGGAGGTATGACGACGCTTTTGGAATATTTCAATTTGCCGACGGAGAGTATGCTTCTTTTGTGGCAGTATCTGAAAAACCTGCCCGTGCAGGTTGAGCTTCGCGTTGGCGGCACAGACTTCGTGCTCGCACACTCCACTCCGAAATTTCTCTACCCGGAGGAAGGCTTCGCGAATCGGGTCAGTCAGACCGAGCTTGCCGTCTGGACAAGGGTAGAACGGGAAGCTCCTCTGTTCCGTGATCAGACGCTCGTCTTTGGACATACGCCTACGCTGTATTATCAGGACGGCCAACCGATGCGCATCTGGTACGACGGCCGGCGCATCGGAATCGACTGTGGCTGCGCTGACCCGAACGGTCGTCTGGCCTGCCTGCGGCTGGACGACATGAAGGAATTTTATTCGGCGGACTGAAACGGCGCTGGCCGCAGCGGGGAACGCAGCGGGATAGATTCACAAAATCCGATCCAGATTGTCCGAACGGCAGGACTATCTGCATAGAACAGAGAAAATTTCGAAGGTTTACTGGAGGTAAATCGAGAAATTTGCATGCCGCAGATGGCGGAAAAGACATCGCCTGACGCGCCGCCGAATTGTGCGGTGGTGCCTAAAGCATTCCATTCGATGGAGGAAATTACATGAGCATCACCGACAGGGAGAACGAGCTCTTCGCTGAAATGGAACGAAAAACGGGCGAGGAGATGTTCCTTGTTCGCGACGGCGTGGCAGATGAGGCCGCGTTTCTCACAGCTCCCCGCAGAATCGTCTATGTTCTAAAGGAGACGAACGACACAGAACGGAAGGAAAAATGGGATCTGCGGAAATTTCTTTCTGACGGAGGCCGCCCTCAGACATGGGATGCCATTGCGCGATGGACGGAGGGGCTTCTGTCCCCGGAACGTGAAATCCCATGGGTGGAGCTGATACAGCGCAACGAGGAACGACGAAGCATATTTCTAAAGCGCATCTCCGCAATCAACCTGAAGAAGACCCCTGGCGGATGTACGTCGGACTATGCGGAAATTGAGCGCGAAGCAAGCGCTTTTTCAGAAATTATTCGAAAACAGCTTGCGCTCTATGACGCCGAATTGATCATATGCTGCGGAACAGGGAATGTCTTATACAGGCATCTCCACGGCACGGAAGACGAAAAGTGGAAAATGACGGCGAGAGGCGTTCCCTACTTCGCGTATGGAAAATCGACGGTTATCTCCTTCGCTCATCCGCAGGCAAGGGTGAGCGGAGCGTACCTGTACTACGCGCTCATGGACGCGGTGCGCGAAATCCGAGAATCACGGAAAATCGATATGCATTTCACGGGAGGAAATCACATATGAACCCGCAACTTGATGCCAATCTCCGAACGGTAGTCGAAGACATGACTCGGCAGAACGCCGCTTTGGATCTCGGATGCGAGACGTCAAAGGATTCCGTAACCACAAATCCGAACAGAAGCGCCGAACGCGCAGGGAGCGAAGACGTGGTTCCGCGTGGACCGGAGGCGGATGAAGAACTGCGTAAGATGGTATTGGCAAAGGCGGAATCAATTTACGGTTCGCCCCTGCCCGAAATCGTGCGGACGCGCGTGGATAAGGAGCTCGGTGCCATCGTTGGTCATGGGTTTTCAACGCTGTATCTGATTGCCGCAAAGCTGGTCTCGAAATTGCAAGCCGACGGTCACGTCGCCGGATATCGAACTTTAGCAGGTTCGTCGCTGGCTGCTTACCTGTCGGGCATTACCGAGATAAATCCGCTGCCGCCTCACTACATTTGTCCGAAATGCGGATGGACTGAATTCAAGGTGTCAAAAACCTGCTTTACAGGGCTGGATCTGCCTATGAAACAATGCCCGAAATGCGCCGCGCAAATGACCGGAAACGGATTCGATCTTCCGTTTGAAATTCTCGCCGGAATTGATGGCGATCGACTTCGGGATACCGGTCTGAGTCTGACATTCTCCGGTTCGTACCAATTGATAGCGCCGGAATATCTGCCCGATCGATTTCGGGATATTGATCGATTTCGGGATATTATCGATCTGAATCTGATATTCTCCGGTTCGTACCAATTGACGGCGCGGGAATATCTGCGCGAGCGAGCCGTCTACTGGGGTGCGTATCAGGATGCCGATCTGACCATGCTGGAGGAACTGGGGCGTCTGACCGGTGTCAATCCCCGAACAATCCCGTTGGATGATCCAGAGGTATTCAGACGAATCCTCTCGCTGTTTTCCGGAACGGAGGCGCTTGGAATCACGTCCTCGGATCTGGAAACAGAGAAAAGCGGCGTGCTGGGTATTTCAAAATTCGGGACGAAACTTGGTCGCGATATTCTGAAGGAAACAAGCCCAAAGTCAATCGATGAAATCATTCGCGTTTTTGCTCTTTCATGCGCCAGAGGCGCCTGGGTCGAGAACGCGCAAAAATTGATTCGCCATGCCGTTCCTTTGCACGAGTGCATCTGCACCAGAGACGATGTTATGGCCCAAATGGTTTCCTATGGCGTCGATCCGAAAAGCGCATTCAACGCCATGGAACGCGTCCGCAAAGGCAAGGGACTTCGCGCCTTCATGCAGGAGGATCCTCAGGCGCTATCCGCAATTCCGCCGCATTTTCTCGACAGCTGTGAGAAGAGTATATATCTGTGCTCGAGGGCGTACGCAGTCGTGCGAGTTCTGGCGACGCTTAGAATCGCATATTTCAAGCTCTACTTCCCGGCGGAGTTTTACCGCTGCTATCTTGCTCGAAATGCCGAGCGCTTCGATGTGACGCATCTGGCCGTCCAGAGCCTGGACGAACTCCGCGCGGCGCTTGCCGCGATAAGAAAGCGTGACTGTAATGAGCCTGCGGACACAGCGGACAACGAAAGCGCACTCCTTGGGGTGTTGATCGAGATGAATCTGCGCGGCATACACGTTTCCCCCGCGGACATTTCATCCCTTGATTGACGGCCGCTGACGCGGCCGCACAAAAACCTCCGCACCAATGGATTTTCCTTGTACCATCCCATGTAAACGCCGCCGTCTCCTCCTGAAACGGCGGCGTTTTGCTTTGCTGCACTTTTCTCTCTCCGTGAACAGCAATCACCGCCGAAAACACAAACTGGTCGGACTCGGTAATCACCACGTCCTTTTCTTCCTCGTCATCGCTGTCGGCAAGCTCGGCTTTTGTCCAGTCCCCGTCGGCCATCTGGCCATGATCGTTGGAGTTCCCTTTGAAAACCGCGTAGCCATCTCGAATGAAACAGCCGCGCGGTTGAACTTCTTATGACTCCGCGGGAACGGCAATCACCGCCGGAAACACAAACCGGTCGGGCTCGGTAATCATAACGTCCTTTTTCCCTGTTCGGCCAGATCATCCCTTCGTTCCTATTGCTTCAGCCAGTCGAGCGCGTCGGTATAGGTATAATTCATGCCGTTCTCCTTGCACCAGCTCGCCGCCCACGAATTGCGGACGACCGTCAGCGTGAGCAATTCAGAACAGTCGGCAAACGCGTACTTGCTGATGGAGGTTACGCTCTCCGGAATGCTGACGTTTGCAAGGGAATCGCAGGATTTAAACGCGCCGTCGCCGATGGAAGTCACGCCGTCCGGGATGGTGATGCTCGTGAGGGACTTGCAGGAAGAGAACGCCCTGTTGCCGATGGAGGTTACGCTCTCCGGAATGCTGACGCTCGCAAGGGAATCGCAGGATTCAAACGCACCGCCGCCGATGGAAGTCACGCCGTCCGGAATGCTGATGCTCGTGAGGGACTTGCAGGAAGAGAACGCTTCGTAGCCGATGGAAGTCACGCCGTCCGGAAAGCTGATGCTCGTGAGGGATTTGCAGGAAGCGAACGCGTTGTCACCGATGGCGGTCACGCTGTCCGGGATGGTAATGCTCGCGAGGGATGTGCACCAAGAAAACGCAAGATCGCCGATGGAGGTCACGCTGTCCGGGATGGTAATGCTCGCGAGGGATGTGCACCAAGAAAACGCAAGATCGCCGATGGAGGTCACGCTGTCCGGGATAGTGATGCTCGCGAGGGATTTGCAGGAAGCGAACGCATTGCCACCGATGGAGGTCACGCTGTTCGGGATGGTGATGCTCTTGAGAGCGGAACAGGATCCAAACGCCTTCTCGCCGATGGATGTGATGCCGTCCGGTATGGTATAACTGGTTTGCGAGAACGCGCACGGATAGCAAACGAGCTTTTTCTCCGACTTGTTAAACAGTACCCCGTCAATGGTTGCAAAAACGGGATGATCAGGCGATACGATGATCCGCGTCAGATTCTTGCACCCGGCAAACGGATTATTACCCATATCGGTCACGCCGTCCGGAATGGTGATGCTCGTGAGAGAATTGCAGTCGCCGAACGCGCCGTCTCCGATGGAGGTCACGCTGTCCGGAATCGTGATGCTCGTGAGGGAATTGCAGCCGCCGAACGCGCCGTCTCCGATGGAGGTCACGCTGTCCGGAATCGTGATGCTCGTGAAGGAATTGCAGCCGAACGCGTTGTCTGCGATGGATGTTATGCCATCCGGGATGTTGATGTTCGCGAGGGATGTGCAGAGCGAAAATGCGTTTTTACCGATGGAGGTCACACTGTCCGGGATGTTGACATTCGTGAGGGAGATGCAGGAAGAGAACGCACTGTTTCCGATGGAGGTCACACTGTCCGGGATGGTGACGCTCTCGAGGGATCTGCAGAAACTGAACGCGTCGTCACCGATGGCGGTCACTCCATCCGGGATGATAATGCTCCTAAGGGATCTGCAATTTTCGAACGCACTGTTTCCGATGGATGTCACGCTGTTTGGGATGGTGACGCTCGTGAGGGATGTGCACGGACTGAACGCGCCGTCACCAATGGCCGTCACACTGTTCGGAATGACGATGCTCGTGAGGGCGTTGCAGGAAGAAAACGCACGCTCACCGATGGAACGGATACCGTCAGGAATCGTGTAGCTGGTTTGTGTAAACGCATATGGATAGCAGACAAGTTTTTTCTCGGACTTGTTAAACAATACGCCGTCAATGGTTTCAAAAACGGGATGGTCGGGCGATACCATAATCTGAGTCAGGTTATCGCACGCAAGAAACGGATTGCTGCCCATATCGATCACGCTGTCCGGGATGCTGATGCTCGTGAGGGAGCCGCAGAAATAGAACGCATAGTCGCCGATGGTGGTCACGCTGTCCGGGAGGCTGATGCTCGCGAGGGCGCGGCAGAAACAGAACGCATAGTCTCCGATGGAGGTCACACCGTCCGGGATGGTGACGCTCGTGAGGGAGCGGCAGGAAGCGAACGCGTTTTCACCGATGGAGGTCA
>SFHK01000056.1 GCA_004556395.1 Clostridiales bacterium | reverse complement strand
CCGTTTTCGGTCGCCGCGCGGGCAGAGAAACCCGTGTCCGCCGCCGCGCGTCCGTTGTCAGCTGCCGCGTAGTCGGAGAAATCCGCGTCGGCTGAGAAGTGTTCGAGGAAATTCTCGTTGGACGTGGGGTTCGCTGCGCGAGCCGCGGAATCTACGCCGTTCACGCGAGCCGCGGAGTCCGCGTCGGCTGAGAAGCGTTCGAGGAAATTCTCGTTGGACGTGGGGTTCGCTGCGCGAGCCGCAGAATCCGTGCTTACCGCTGTGCGTTCCGAGAAAGTTGCGCCGGATGCAAACGCCGCCGCTCGTCCATTGCCGGCTGCCGCGTAGTTGGAGAAATCCGCGTCGGCTGAGAAGTGTTCGAGGAAATTCTCGTTGGACGTGCGGTTCGCTGGGTACGCCGCGGAATCTACGCCGTTCACGCGAGCCGCGGAGTCCGCGTCGGCTGAGAAGCGTTCGAGGAAGTTCTTGCCGGATGAGGGGGTTGCTGCGCGAGCCGCAGAATCCGTGCTTGCCGCGGCGCGTTCCGAGGAAGTTGCGCCGGATGCAAACGCCGCCGCTCGTCCATTGTCGGCTGCCGCGTAGTCGGAGAAACCCGCGTCGGCTGAGAAGCGTTCGAGGAAATTCTCGTTGGACGTGGGGTTCGCTGCGCGAGCCGCGGAGTCCGCATCGGCAGAGAAGCGTTCGAGGAAATTTTCGCCGGACGCGGGGGTTGCCGCGCGAGCCGCGGAATCGGAGTTCATCGCGCCGCTCGTAGAGGAATCCGCGCCGGGTGCAAACGTTGCGGCGTACCTGTTTTCGGTCGTCGTGCGTGCCGCGGAATCGGAGTTCGCTGCGCCGCGAGCGGGAGAATCCGCGTCGGTTGAGAAGCGTCCAGAGGAAGCTGCGCCGGGCACAGGCGACGCTGCGCGCGCCGCGGAGTCCGCGCCGGTGGAGAAACGTTCGAGGAAATTTGCGCCGGAGGCGAGCACCGCCGCGCGGTCGTTTTCGGGCGTGCTGCGCGCGGAGGGATTCGCGGTCGCTGCCGAGCGTTCGTTTTTATGGAGAATGCGGGCAAAAAAACCCCTGCCTGTCGAGGTTTTGGTTTCGGACATCGTGCGTACCGAAGAATTTGCGGCTGCCACGGAGGAAGCGGGCGTACCCGCGCGTTCCGGGGAAGCCGCACCGGAAGAACTCGCCGCCGCGCGTTCCGAGAGAGCCGCGCCGGAAGCGGATGCCGCCGCGCGTTCCGAGGGAGCCGCGCCGGAAGCGAAGGTTGCCGCGCGTTCCGGGGAAGCTGCGTCGGGAGCGAAGGTTGCCGCGCGTTCCGGGGAAGCCGCGCCGGAAGCGAAGGCCGCCGCGCGTTCCGGGGAAGTCGCGCCGGAAGCGCAGGCTGCCGCGCATTCCGGGGAAGCCGCGCCGGAAGCGAAGGTTGACGCGCGTTCCGGGGAAGCCGCGCTGGAAGCGCAGGCTGCCGCGCGTTCCGGGGAAGCCGTGCCGGAAGCGAAGGTTGCCGCGCGTTCTGGGAAATCCGCGCCGGAAGCGAAGGTTGCCGCGCGTTCCGAGGGAGCCGCGCCGGAAGCGAATGCTGCTGCGCGGTCGTTGTCGGTTGCCGCGCGGGGAGAAGCACCCGCGCCCGCCGCGCGTTCTGGGAAATCCGCGCCGGAAGCGAAGGTTGCCGCGCGTTCCGAGGGAGCCGCGCCGGAAGCGAATGCCGCCGCGCGTTCCGGGGAAGTCGCGCCGGAAGCGCAGGCTGCCGCGCGTTCCGGGGAAGCTGTGTCGGGAGCGAAGGTTGCCGCGCGTTCCGGGGAAGTCGCGCCGGAAGCGAAGGTTGCCGCGCGTTCCGAGGGAGCCGCGCCGGAAGCGAATGCCGCCGCGCGTTCCGGGGAAGCTGCGTCGGGAGCGAAGGTTGCCGCGCGTTCCGGGGAAGCTGCGCCGGGAGCGAAGGTTGCCGCGCGTTCCGGGGAAGCCGCACCGGAAGCACCCGTTGCCGCGCATTCCGGAGAAGCCGCGCCGGAGACGAAGGTTGCCGCGCGTTCCGGGGAAGCCGTGCCGGAAGCGAAGGTTGCCGCGCGTTCCGAGGGAGCCGCGCCGGAAGCGAAGGTTGCCGCGCGTTCCGGGGAAGCCGTGCCGGAAGCGAAGGTTGCCGCGCGTTCCGGGGAAGCCGCGCCGGAGGCGCAGGCTGCCGCGCGTTCCGGGGAAGCCGCGCCGGAAGCGAATGCCGCCGCGCATTCCGGAGAAGCCGCGCTGGAAGCGCAGGTTGCCACGCGTTCCGGGGAAGCCGCGCCGGAAGCGAAGGTTGCCGCGCGTTCCGGGGAAGTCGCGCCGGAAGAGCAGGTTGCCGCGCGTTCCGGGGAAGTCGCGCCGGAAGAGCAGGTTGCCGCGCGTTCCGGGGAAGCCGCGCTGGGAGCGCAGGCCGCCGGGCGGGCGGGCTCGTGGATGGTGTGCTCGAAGAAGTTTTCGCCGGGGGCAAGCGTTTCGCGAACAATCGTCTCCGTGCGCTCGCCGCCGATTTCCAGCACGTAGCGCAGGTCGCACGCGCCCGCGGCTTCCGCGCGCACGGCGGTGCGCGCCGTCCACGGCGCGTCGTCGGGAACGTTCAGCGAAAGCGAGGTGATCGCCGCGCTTCCGACCGTTCGCAGCAGGCAGCCGCCGTCAAGGCCGACGCGCGGCCAAAGGGGCGCGGCGGCGGGCACGGCGAACGCGATCGTCAGCGTGGCTCCCGGCTCGCCCGCGGGCAGCGCGATTTCGGCTTCCGTGTCGTCGCCGCGCGCCAGCTCGCGCCCGTCTAACAGAGCCGTCCATTCGCCGCGCAGCCCGAACAGGCTCAGATACGCCCGCCCGTCCGCCGGGAAGCCGCCCTCGGGCGAAAGGGAATAGCGCCACTCGCGGCGGTAGATCCATTCGTTTTTCAGAAGGTCGGCGGCGCTCTCGCCGTCCGTTAAAATTCCCGCGCCGCGCAGCGCGTCGCCCACGCACGCGGGCGCGTCCAGACGCACGGGGGTCAGGATTCCGTCGGTCAGATACCAGCTTCCGTTCAGACGCTTCAGCAAGGCGCTCCCTCCCCCTTGCGGGCGTGCGCGGCCAGCAGAAGCGCCGCAATGGTCTTCGCGTCCTCAAAGCCGCCGGTCAGCGCCGTGCGCACGGCCTCGTTAAGCGGCATGCGCACGAGGTCGAGAAATTCGTCGTCGTCAAAATCGGTTTCGCCGCGGGTCAGCCCCTCGGCCAGATACAGGGAGATGGTCTCCGTGCAGAAGCCGGGCGTGGTGGCCAGATCGACCAGATGCGTCCATTTTTTCGCGGTGAAACCCGTTTCCTCGTGCAGCTCGCGCTTCGCGGCCACAAGGTGATCCTCGCCCGCGGAATCCAGCTTGCCCGCGGGCACCTCCGTCAGCACGCGCTGAAGCGGCGTGCGGAACTGCCGCACCAGATAGACATAGCCCTCGTCGTCCACCGGCACAATCGCCGACGCGCCCTTGTGAATCGCCACCTCGCGCATCGCCGGCTTGCCGTTGGGCAGCGTAACATCCCATTTTTCCAGATTGATCACGTGCCCGTTGTAAATCGACGTGCGCGCGTCCAGTCTCTCTCTCAGTTTCTCGTCCTGCATAGCCATTCCTGCCTTGCGTAAAAAATCCCTGTGTAACCAATTCGCCCCGCCGCCGCAAATTCCTGCCGACTTTGGAAGGAAAAACCGGATTTGACAGCCCGCCGCGCGAAAGCGTATAATAAAAACCACGTTCATCAAACAAAGGAGGAAATCCATGAAAAAAACCTTCGCGCTGTTCCTCGCGCTGCTGCTTACCCTCGGCCTGTGCGCCGCCGAAGCGCCCGCGGAAGAGAGCTGGCAGGTGGGCAGCTTCGTTTCCTTCGGCCGCTACGCCCAGAACGCCGACGGTGAGGAAACGCCCCTTGAGTGGCTCGTGCTGGAAAACGACGGCCGCGCGGCGCTTCTGATCAGCCGGTACGTGCTGGAATATCGGTCGTTTCACGATCAGTTCCAGAGCGTCACGTGGGAAAAATCCTCGCTTCGCAGATGGCTGAACGGCGATTTCCTGAATCAGGCGTTCACGGCGGACGAGCAGGCGCGGATTTTCCTGGTCGATGTCATCGCGGAGAAAAACCCGCAGTACAGCACGAATCCCGGCGCGAACACGAAGGATAAGGTGTTCCTTCCGAGCCTTTCCGACATGAAAGACTTCTTCCACGGCGACCGTTCCCGCATGGCGGCCGCGACGGTGCGCGCGCTGGGTCAGGCGCCGCTGAAAAACGACTTCGACAAGGTGGACGGCCAGCCGACCGGCTCGTGGTGGCTCCGCGCGCCCGGCAACGGCGGCCGCAGCGCCGCGTTCGTCGACACGGACGGCGCCGTCGAGCGGCACGGCGCGTATGTCGACACGAAAAACGGCGTTCGCCCCTGCGTGTGGGTGCGGCTTCCCGAAGCCGTGGAGATATACCGAATCGGCGAGAGCGTCACCTTCGGCCGCTATCCGCAGACGGAATCCGGCGACGACGATACGCCCATCGAATGGACGGTGGTGAATCTCGATGGGGACACGGCGCTTCTGATCAGCCGGCATGTGCTGGACTGCCAGCCGTATCACGCCGAGTATGTGCACACGCCGTGGGCGTCGAGCTCGCTTCGCCAGTGGCTGAACGCGGACTTCGCGAACCGGGCGTTTACGTCGGAGGAGAAAACGCGCATCGTTCCGGCGCAGGTGAAAGTGGATTTCGCGCCATGGGGCGCGCCGGATTCGGGCAGCGATACCGTCGACGACGTGTTCCTTCTGAGCGTGGCAGAGGCGGAGCAAATCTTTCTGACCGACGAAATTCGCGTTTGCGCGCCCACGGCCTACGCCATCCGGCAGGGCGTTTACACGGAACCGGCCGACACGGAAACCGGCCTGTCCTGCTGGTGGTGGCTTCGCTCCTTTGGCAGCCTGCGCCGCTATGCCGCGGAGATTGCCAGCGACGGAAGCGTTGAGCGAGGCGGAGAATGCGTGAACTACGACCGCGTCGGCGTGCGTCCGTGCGTGTGGGTGCGGATTCCCTGACGCCGCGCACAGGCTTCCATAGAAACCGCGTTCGCCCCGCGGGCAGAGCGACCTGCCGGCGGGGCGAGCTTTCTTATTAATATAGCTGAATCACGTTCCAGCTCGCCCTGCCAAGGCGGATTTCGCCGGTGAACGGCGCTTCGGGGTGTTGGGTGGGCGCGACGGTGTTCGGCGCGAGCTCGGTGTTCACGGCGTTTACGTCGTCGTGATGCAGGGTCGTCTGCTTCATCCGGGTGAAGCTTTTGAACGCGCGCAGGTCGACGGACAGGCACGCGTCCTCGGTCAGGTCGCGGTTCACGGCGAAGATGGTCACGCCGCCGTTTTCGTCCACCGTCGCGGCCGCGTCCACCATGGGCACGTCGGTATAGTGGCGGGTGTCGCGCCTTTCGCACTCGATGCGCGGCGTCAGCGATTCGCCGCGGCCCAGCGCGGAGGCGTGCATCATGGGATAGAAGATCGTCTGCGCCCACGCGCCGCCGCCGTTTCGCGTCATGATCGGCGCGATCACGTTCACCAGCTGCGCCATGCAGGCGATTTTCACGCGGTCGGCGTTGCGCAGGAAGGTGATCAGCATCAGACCCACCAGCAGCGCGTCCTCAAAGTTGTATACGTCCTCAAGCAGCGGCAGCGCGCGCCCCCACTTGTCGCGCTTTTTCAGCTCCTTGTCCTGCTTGTGCGAATGATACCACACGTTCCACTCGTCAAAGCTCAGATTCACGCGCTTTTTGGCGTGCTTCTTGCCCTTCACCGCGTCGCAGATGCTGACCACGGTCTTGATGAACTCGTCCAGATCCATCGTGGAGGCGAGGAAGTCCTCGGTGTTGCCGTCGGGATTCCCATAGTAGCGGTGCAGCGACACGTAGTCCACGTGGTCGTAGCACTCGCTCAGCACCCTGTATTCCCAGTCGCCGAACGTGGGCATGCGGGAGGAGGACGAGCCGCACGCCACCAGCTCGATGGACGGGTCGACCCACTTCATCAGCTTCGCGGCCTCGCAGGCGGTGCGGGCGTATTCCTCGGCGGTCTTCGCGCCCATCTGCCACGGGCCGTCCATTTCGTTGCCCAGACAGAACAGCTTCACGCCGAAGGGGTCCCTGCGGCCGTTTTTGATTCGCATGTCGCTGTAGAGACTGCCGGAGGGATGGTTCAGATATTCCACCACGTTGCGCGCGTCGTCCGGGCCGCGGGTGCCCAGATTCACGGCATACATGATTTCGGTATCGGCCTTTTTCGCCCAGTCGGCGAATTCATGAATGCCCACCTCGTTCGTCTCGGTGGTCATCCACGCGAGGTCGAGCCGCTTCGGACGGTTTTCGCGCGGCCCCACGGAATCCTCCCAGCGGAAGCCGGACACAAAATTGCCGCCCGGATAGCGCACCACGGGCACGTTCAGCCGCTTCACCAGCGAGAGCACGTCCCGCCGGAAGCCCTGCTCGTCGGCCTCGGGATGCCCCGGCTCGTAGATGCCGCCGTATACCGCGCGGCCCAGATGCTCGATGAACGAGCCGAACAGACGCCTGTCCACCGGCCCGACGACGTAATTTCTGTCCAGAATCAGCGAAGCCTTTTTCATGGAACGCTCCTCCGTATGTTTGAATTTTCGCTTCATATATATCATACGCCGCCGCGTTTGTCAATCGCTTTCTTTACAAAACGCGGCTTGCCCCGGCGCGGGAATTATGGTACGATAAAATTCAATTTAAAAGGAAAGGATTTGTTACATTGGTTTCCCGTCTTCGCGCCCTGTTTCGGGGCATTCCCCCGGTGTACCTTCTGATCTCGTTCCTGTCCAGTGCCTTCCTCGCCTTCGGGCTGTACAACGTGCACGCCATTTCCGGCGTGACGGAGGGCGGCGTGCTGGGTCTCACGCTGCTGTTCGATCATCATTTCGGCATTTCCCCCTCGGTGAGCGGCTTCCTCATGAACGTTTTGTGCTACGCGATGGGCTTTCGCCTGCTGGGGCGCACGTTTCTGATCTATTCCGCCGTCTCGACGGTGGGCTTTTCGCTGAGCTACCGCGTGTATGAATGCTTCCCGCCGCTGTGGCCGCAGATTGCGAATCTTCCGCTTGCGGCGGCGTTTGCGGGCGCGCTGTTCGTGGGCGTCGGCGCGGGGCTGTGCGTGCGGCTGGGCGGCGCGCCCGGCGGCGACGACGCGCTGGCAATGAGCCTTTCGCACGTCACGCGCCAGCCGATCGAGCGCATTTATCTTTTGAGCGACCTGATCGTGCTGCTTCTGTCGCTCACGTATATTCCGCTTCGGCGCATCGCGTGGTCGCTGCTCACGGTGACCCTGTCCGGCCAGCTGATCGGCGTGATTCAGCGCCTGCCGCTGCCGGAAAAAATCTTTGGAAAGAGGGTTGTAAAACATGGCTAAAAAGCTTCTGGCCTGCGCGCTGGCGCTCGCCCTGCTCTTCTCCGCGTGCGCGGAGCGCATCTTCGAGCCCACGGACGCGGTGGACGGCAAGAAGCGCGCGCTGGAGGTGTTTTTAGAATGCGGCTTCTCCGCCGAGTACGGCGACAGCACCGGCTGCCTTCAGCGCTGGGAAGCGCCCATCGTCATCTGCGTGTACGGCGAGCCGACGGACGAGGACTGGGAGCAGCTGGAGGGCTTCCTGATGGAGCTGTCCTTCCGCGTGCCGACGCTGCCGTCCATCCGCCTGACGGACGACGAAAACGAAGCCAACGTCGAAATGTTCTTCCTGACGGACGAGGAGCTTCCGTCGGTCATGCCGGAATTCATTCCGGGCAACCGCGGCTTCGTGTACTGCTACAGCGAGGGCAGCGTGTTCTACACGGCGCGGATCGCCATCGAGACCGGCTCCACGTCGCAGGCCGAGCGCAATCACATCATCCGCGAGGAGCTGGTGAACGGCCTTGGGCTTCTGAACGACCACCTGCTGTATTCCGACAGCGTGATCTACCAGAACTACAACAACAACATGCCCACCGAAATGGACTGGCTGATGCTCAACATGGTGTATTCGCCGCTTCTGTGGCCGGGCGTGGCGCGCGCGCAGGCCGAAGAGATCCTGCTGGCGGAGATTCTGCGCTGACGGAGGAAACGGAGCATGCTCACGCTGATTAAAATGGAAGAAAAATACCGCCCGCTGCTTAATGAAATGATGGATGAATGGACGGCGGCGGGCGAAACGATCATTCCCTACGCGATTCGCAAGTGCGATTATCACGACTTCGCGCGCTATCTGGACAGCCTTGAGGTGCGCGAGGACAGCACGGGACGGCTGGTACCGGATTCCACGTTCTTCTGTCTGGACACCGATCGGCAGAAGCTCGTCGGCGCGGTGAACATCCGCCACCGGCTGAACGAGGGTCTGCTGGCGACGGGCGGGCATATCGGCGACGGCGTCCGCCCCAGCGAGCGCGGCAAGGGGTACGGCACACAGATGATCGCGCTGGCGCTGGACGAATGCCGGAAAATGGGCATTGACCGCGTGCTGATGTGCTGCGACGAAACGAACCGCGCCTCCGCCCGCACCATCGAGAAAAACGGTGGCGTGCTGGAAAACACCCTCGCCGGGCCGGACGGAAACGTGGTTCGGCACTATTGGATTGAACTGGGGGCGGAAGGTTGAGCAATACGTAATGGCCTACTCCGCGGAGCAGGATCGCATCCGCGCGCTGCTGCCCGCGGGCGCGTCTTCGCTGCGCATCAACGCGGAAATCTGGGACGACGCGCACGGCTGCGTGGAATTCAACACGGCGGTGGAGAAAAACGGGCTTCGCGGCTGGCTGAACATCGCCCGCTGGACGGACGTTCCCTTCGAGCGCCGCGGCCGGAGGACCGTGTTCCGCACGGAATTTCTGGAAATTTCCTTCACTGGCACGGGTGTCGAGGGCGGCTGCCCGGCGGAAAAGGACAACGCGGGCTGCTGGTTTTCCGGCGCGGCCGAAACGCTGCGCCCGCCGGAGGCGATTGCGGCGCGCAAGGAATTCTGCGGCTGCCAGTTTCAATGGCGCTTCACCGGCGCGGACGCGCACGGCGCAAGCCTTGGCAAGACCCTTCCGGCCGTTCCGGAGGACGTGAAAACCGTCTATCCAAAGCAGCCCCTCACCGCGCCGAACGCGGCGGCCATCCCGTGCGCGCAGGTGCTGGGAACCTGCCGGGTAACCTTTGAAAGACAGATGTGAATTACTGTCAGTCATGTTCATGCATGTGTGATTCATATCCGGCATACAAAAAGATAAAATTGAATATTTCGCGCGACACATATTGCATTTTGGCGTTTCCCGGCGTATAATGGATCACAAAAACGTTCAAAGGGGGAGCGGCGGATATGAGTCGCGTTTTTAATTTTGCCGCGGGGCCGGCGATGATGCCGGAGGAAGCGCTGGAGCGCGCGGCGGCGGAGATGCTTTCCTATAAGGGCACGGGCATGTCGGTGATGGAGATGAGCCACCGCTCGTCCGCGTATCAGGAAATTTTCGACCGCACGGTGCGCCTTCTGCGTGAGCTGATGGGCATTCCGGACGAATACGAGGTGTTGCTGCTTCAGGGCGGCGCGACGGGGCAGTTCGCCGCCGTGCCGATGAACCTTCTGAAAACCGGCGCGGACTACGTGGACAGCGGCAACTTCGCCCACGGCGCGTTCGTCGAGGCGCAGAAGTACGGAAACGCGCGCGTGATCGCGTCTTCCCGCGAGGAAAGCTACGCCCGCGTGCCGGACGTGGACGCGGGCGCGATTGATCCGGACGCGGACTACGTGTACATCACCACCAACAACACCATTTACGGCACGCGCTTTACGCGCCTGCCCGACTGCGGAAAGGTGCCGCTGGTGGCGGATATGTCGTCCAACATCCTGTCCGAGCCGTACGACGTGCGCGATTTCGGCGTGATTTTCGCCGGCGCGCAGAAAAACATCGGCCCGGCGGGGCTGACGGTCGTCGTCGTGCGCAAGGATCTTCTGGGTCATGCCCGCCCCGACACGCCCAAGATTTTCGACTGGGCGAAGCAGGCGCAGGCGGGCAGCATGCTGAACACGCCCGCCACCTACGCCATCTATATGGCCGGGCTGTGCCTTGAATGGCTGAAAAAGGAGGGCGGCGTGCGCGTGATTTGCATGCGCAACCAGGTGAAGGCGAAGCTGCTCTATGATTTTCTGGACGAAAGCCGCCTGTTCCGCGGCACGGCGGCGCGCGAGAGCCGCTCGCTGATGAACGTCACCTTCCGCACGCCCAGCCCTGAAACCGACGCGGCGTTCGTCAAATTCGCCGCCGCGCAGGGTCTTGTGAACCTCAAGGGCCACCGCCTCGTCGGCGGCATGCGCGCCAGCATCTATAACGCCATGCCCGTCGAGGGCGTGACCCGGCTGGTCGAAGCCATGAAGCAATTCGAAGCGGAGGGAATCGCGAGATAGCGTCCTTCCACAGAAAATGGAGTGCAGCATACCATGACAGACATCCGATTATTGAATCCCGTCTCCCCGGTTTGGCGCGAGGTGCTTTCGCCGGAGGAATATCATCTGAGCGAGGACGCGCCGTCGCCGCGGGCGATCATCGTGCGTTCGGCCGACATGCACGGCATGGCGCTGCCCGAAACCGTGCTGGCGGTCGGGCGCGCGGGCGTGGGCGTGAACAACATTCCGCTGGACGAACTGGCGGAAATGGGCGTTCCCGTGTTCAACACGCCGGGCGCGAACGCCAACGCCGTGAAGGAGCTGGTCATCGCCGCGCTGCTGCTCGCCTCGCGCGATATTGCGGGCGGCATCGAGTGGGCGAAGGGTTTGCAGGAAAACGGCGCGTCCGTGGAGAAACAGGTAGAGAAGGGCAAAAAGGCGTTCGCCGGGCCGGAGCTCGCCGGGAAGACGCTGGGCGTCGTCGGTCTGGGCGCGATCGGCCTGATGGTCGCCAACGCGGGCGTGGCGCTGGGCATGAACGTGCTGGGCTACGACCCCTACATATCGATCGACAACGCGTGGAAGCTCTCCCGCGCCGTCGCGCACGCGCAGACCCTCGACGAGGCGCTGGAAAAATCCGACTATGTGACCGTGCACATGCCGCTGACGGACGAGACGCGCGGCGCGATTGACGCGGAAACGCTTTCGCGCATGAAGCCCGGCGCGGCGCTGATCAACTTCGCGCGCGGCGAGCTGGTGGATACCGGAGCCGTGCTTCGCGCGCTCGAGACCGGCGCGCTCCGCCGCTACGTGTGCGACTTCCCCACGGAAGCGCTCCTGCGCGCGAAAAACTGCGTGTGCCTGCCGCATCTGGGCGCGAGCACGCCGGAAAGCGAGGACAACTGCGTGCGCATGATCGTCCGCCAGCTGGACGCGTATCTGAAGACCGGCGCGCTCACGCATTGCGTCAACTTCCCGGACGCCGACCCCGGCCGCCTGACCACCGCGCGGCTCGTCGTTCTGCACCGGAACGTCCCCAGCGTGGTCAGCTCCATCACGGCGCTGATCTCGCGCCGCGGCATCAATATTTCCAATATGCTCAACCGCTCCCGCGGCGCGTACGCCGTCACCTTCCTCGACCTCGACGAGTGCCCGCCCGCCGCCACCGCCGCCGAAATCGAAGCCCTTCCCACCATCTGCCGCGCCCGCATCCTGACGCCGTAGCCTCTGCGCGGGCAATCGCATACACAAAGGAGAGAAAGCGCATGAAGTTTCCAGGTCTGAAGCCGGACGACATTTATCTTCCCGCGGAAGGGATTGACCTGCGCCGGTGGGCGGTCGTCGCCTGCGACCAGTACACATCGCAGCCGGACTACTGGCGGCGGGTGGAGGCATACGTGGGCACGCGTCCGTCCACGCTTCACATCGTGCAGCCGGAAATCGATCTGGCGCGCGCCGGCGCGCGCATTCCCGCCATTCACCGGGCGATGCGCGAATACCTTTCGAACGGAACGCTCGTGCGCGCCGTTCGAAACGGCTTCACGCTCACCGAGCGCACCACCGCGTCCGGCGCGCGGCTGGGTCTGGTGGCCGCCGTTGATCTGGAGGAATACGATTTCACGCCCGGCTCCGGCGCGATGATCCGCGCCACGGAGGGCACGATTCGCGAGCGGATTCCCCCGCGCCTGCGCATCCGCGAGGGCGCGCCGCTGGAATGCCCGCACGTGATGCTGCTTCTGGACGACCCCACCCACACCGTGATCGAGCCGCTGCACGCGCGCCTGCGCGAAACTGCGCCGCTGTGCGATTTCGAGTTGATGGAGAACGGCGGCCGCCTGCGCGTGTGGGGCGTGGAGGGAGACGCGCTCGCGCCGGTTTCCGACGCGCTTTCGGCGCTTTGGGAGAAGTCGGACGGCTTCCTGTACGCCGTGGGCGACGGGAACCATTCGCTCGCGACCGCCAAGGCGCGCTGGGACGCGCTGAAGCCCGCGCTTTCGCCCGAGGAAGCCCAGACCCACCCGGCGCGCTACGCCCTCGCCGAAATCGTGAACCTGCACTCGCCCGCGCTCGCGTTCGAGCCCATCCATCGCGTGCTGTTCGGCGCGGACATGGAAGACCTCGTCTCCGCCTATCGCGCCCACCTCGCCAGCCGCGGCATGAAGCTGACTGCCGTCGAGCCGCTTTCTTCCCGCGCCAGCGGAACGAAGCCCGCCGAGCCGTCTTCCTCCTGCGCGTGCGGAATGAAGCCCGTCGAGCCGTCTTCCTCCTGCGCGTGCGGAGCGAAGCCCGCCGAGCCGTCTTCCTCCTGCGCGTGCGGAGCGAAGCCCGCCGAGCCGTCTTCCTCCTGCGCGTGCGGAACGAAGCCCGCCGAGCCGCCTTCTTTCCCCGCCAGCAGAATGAAGCTTGCCGAGTCCTCTTCCTCCTGCGCGTGCGGAGCGAAGCCCGCCGAGCCGTCTTCTTTCCCCGCCAGCGGAATGAAGCCCGCCGAGCCGTCTTCCTCCTGCGCGTGCGGAATGAAGCCCGCCGAGCCGTCTTCCTCCTGCGCGTGCGGAACGAAGCCCGCCGAGCCGTCTTCCTCCTGCGTCTGCGGAGCGAAGCCCGCCGAGCCGTCTTCCTCCCGCGCCGGCGGAACGAAGCCCGCCGAGCCGTCTTCCTCCCGCGCGTGCGGAACGAAGCCCGCCGAGCCGTCTTCTTTCCCCGCCAGCGGAATGAAGCCCGCCGAGCCGTCTTCCTCCTGCGCGTGCGGAATGAAGCCCGTCGAGCCGTCTTCCTCCTGCGTCTGCGGAGCGAAGCCCGCCGAGCCGTGTTCTTCTGCCCGCGGCATGATCCCGACGGACGAAGCCGAGCTGACGTTCGTCTCCGGGAATGCCCGCGTGGGTTACCGCGTGGGGAATCCGGAAAATCCCCTGCCCGTGGCGGTGCTTCAGCCGTTTCTGGACGAGTACCTCCGCAGCCACCCCGCCGCGCGCATCGACTACGTGCATGGCGCGGCCGCCGTCGAGTCCCTCTGCCAGACTCCGCACACCACCGGCGTCCTCCTGCCCGCCATCGATAAGTCCGCCCTCTTCCCCGCCGTCCGTCAGGGCGGCGCACTCCCGCGCAAAACCTTCTCCATGGGTGAGCCCGACGAAAAGCGCTACTACATGGAGTGCCGGAAGATTCTGTAATAATGTTTGACAAAGCTCATGAATTATTGTAGAATTATAATGCAACGATAATACTCTTGATTTTTACGATGGCGCGCGTTTGATTTTGTCTTCTGCCTCGATGAAGAGGTTTCCCTAAGGCATATACATGACGAGAAAGGTGGAGAAGCGGAATGAAGAGAATCATGGCAATGCTGCTCGCGCTGCTGCTGCTCTTTGGCGGAGCGGCAATGGCGGACGACGACTTAAACGCCATCGTGCAACGGCTGGAAGGGTATCTGGACGAACTGATGAACTCGGAAGGCAACGGCGTGGACACAACGAAGCTCGAGACATGCGTGGAATTTCTCAAGGAAACGAAGAATCGAAAGAAAAAGCCGCTGGAGCTGTATTGCTCGGTTCTTCTGTCCATCGAACGGAATCAGTTTGACAGTGCAGACGACGACATGTTTGTGCTGCGCAACGAGAGCATGACGAAGGCTTTCGAGGAGAACTTTGTAAGGAGCGCCGGCAGGGAGACGTCCATCCCGACCGTTGAGCAGCTGTACAATTATCTTCAGGGGCGCAGGGCGGAGTATGAAAAGAAATATGAGGCCGCTCTTTCGTTCTACGGCAAGTGCGCGGATGGCTTTGATACATACAATCGAATGGAAAACATCAAGTATGAACTGTACGATTCGGCGATGGAGCTCTACAGAGTGGGCGAGTATGAACAGGCGAAAGACCTGCTGGAAGAGCTTGCTCAGATGATGTATGAGGAAGCGGTTCAGGTGCTGAAGAATTTCGTCACGCCCACGCCGGCTCCCACGCCCGCGCCGACGCCCGTGCCGTTTACCATTGGAAATTCCGTTGAATTTGGCAGCTATCCGCAGACGGCGGCCGGCAATGACAATACGCCCGTCGAATGGCTGGTTCTGGAGAACGACGGAGAAACAGCTCTGCTTATCAGTCGATATGCGCTGGATTGCCAGCAGTACAATACCGGGGAAGAAGATACCACATGGGAACAATGTGCGCTTCGCGACTGGCTGAATAACGAATTTTATAACCGTGCATTCAGCTCGGATGAAAAGAAGCGCATCGTAAAGAGCAGCGTCAGCGCGGATGAAAATCCGTCGTATTCAACAGACCCCGGCAACGCGACGGAGGATAACGTATTCCTTCTGAGCGTCTTGGAAGCGCAGAAGTACTTCAATGACGACGAAGCAAGAATGTGTGCGGCGACGGACTACGCAATTCAACAGGGCGCATATAGAAGCGACAGTCATAGGGCAGATGACATAGGCACCTGCTGGTGGTGGCTCCGCTCGCTCGGCGACCATAGCGACTACGCTGTTCTTGTCAATACCGCCGGATCCATCAGCGACTTCGGCTACCCTGTCTGCATCCGCAGCAGCGCGGTGCGCCCGTGCGTGCGGGTTCGGCTTTTCTAAGGCGCCACCGCACAACTCGGCGGCGCGTCGGGCGATGTCTTTTCCGCCATCTGCGACATGCAAATTCCTCGATTTACCTCCAGTAAACCTTCGGAATTTGCATTTGCATCTGACGAAAAATCCATTCGCCGGCCGACCGCCTCATTTGTGCGGCGCCTCCTTAAATCGATTCCCCCATGAATCGGTCGAATGCCAACACCGGGTCAGATATTGAGAGAAAATCTGAAAGAAATACTGGTATTTGTCCCTGCCGTGGCGTATAATATTTTGTGGTGTTGTTTTCATCTCAAGGAATTATACCACACAAAAAAGGATTTGCCCCTCTTTCGGGCTCCAAATCCTTTTTTGTCTTGTTTGGGCGTTTTTTCACAGCCCCGCCACACTGCGTGCCAGCGCGTCCATTTCTTTATACACCCTCGACTTCACATCCACCAGCGCCGAAAAATCCATCCGCGGTATGTATCTCGACTCCGTCTCGTCGTGCAGCGCCTTCGCGGCGCGCAGGCAGCCGTAGGCGCGGTTCAGCACGGCCTCGTATTCCGGCGGCGTGGAGGTCGAATCGGCAAA
>SFHK01000111.1 GCA_004556395.1 Clostridiales bacterium | reverse complement strand
CGCCGTTGTTGTCCACCTGCACCTGCGTGTTGGGGGCGATGGAGCCTTCGCCCTTGGGGTCGGTGTCCCAGCCCTTGAAGGTGTAGCCCACGCGGGAGAAGGGGTTTGCGATGGTGGTGACGGTCTCGTTATTGGCGAGGTTTTTAACCACGTCCTCGCCTGCGCCGCCATTGGCTTTATAGGTCAGGGTTGTGCCAGCGGGACGCGCGCCCCACTGGGCGGTGAGGGTGATGACGTTTTGGTCATTGGCGTGATTGCTCTTGATCTGATACTTGTCGCGGGGCTGGTAGGTGGCCGCGCCGTCAGACCAGCCGAGGAAGTACTCGCCATCAGCAGCAACCAGCTTGCCCGGGGACATGAGGTCAGCAAAGCTGTCCTCCGCGTAGGACTTGCCATCCACCGGAGCGGTTACGTCGTTCTTGACGGCATCGTATTCAACTTTGAAGGTGCCGTCCTTGGTGTAGTAGGGGTAGAGGGTGACGTCCGTTGTGATCTGGGTTTGGGGGTTGAAGGGCTCGCCGGTGCCGTCCTTGCCGGTACGCCAGCCGCGCCAGGTATAGCCTTCGCCAACCTGCGCCATGATTTCCGCCTGCTTTTCGTTCAGCGCGGTTTCAATCGTGTCGCCCTTCGGGACGCTGAGTGTAATCGATGAACCAGTAGTGCCTTCGATGGTCAGATAGATTGTGCCGTTATATACGGGCTTGTTCCACTTGGCATAGACCGTGACGTTCTGCGCGGGCATGGTCTTGCCGGTGAAGGTATATGCCTGTTCACCCGCCGGGTCGGCATGCCAGCCGCCAAAGTCATAATCCTCCATGCCGGCGGGTTTGACAGTGGGCGTATAGCTTCCCGCGTCCGCAATGCTCTCTTCGAACTTCTTGGAAGCGGTGTTTACCGTCTGGCCGCCGCTCACGTATACGATGTTGTAGCTGTTGCGGGTGTAGTAGAACTTGGCGTTGTCATAGTCTTCTTCTATCTTGGTGCTTGGAGAGCTATTAAAAGTAAAGCCGGTAATCGGGTACTGATCTTCCACGGTTACAGTATAGCCTGTGCCCGGGCTGGTATCTGTATGATGCAGCTTATAGGTGACGCCGCTAACCGTTTCGCCGCTCTCGCCCGGAAGCACTTCTACATAGTAGTGGGCAGATTCGGAGCCGTAGCCGGTCTTCGGGCCATAGAATTTAGCGCCATTCAGCGGCATTGTTTCAATGTTAACCTGATATGGGCCAGCAGGTTGACCATTGCTTGTTTTCGTTCCCCACGTACTGCTACCATTGTATGTAGGCCATTTGTCTCCGATGTTCGCGCCATATTTAGCAGTAATCGTGAGGTTCGTTATTTCTTCCCATTTAGGTCTCCAGTTGGTGCCGTTATTTTCATAGAACTTCACTTCATACACATTGCGCTTGTAGTACACGCTCACGATCGTCGAGCCGTCGCCCGCGATGGTCTGCTGCGCAATGGTCTGCGCGGTGAAGCCGGTATAGCTCTTCGCCGCCGCGCTGGTCTGCGCGCCGGTAGCGCCGGTCCTGGTTTCGGATTCCCTGTAGGAATACTCATTGTCATCGGCGTTTTCCAGCCAGTGGATGACGGTGTAGCGCGTATTGGCATTGGCCGTCCAGACGGCGTAGAGCGTTAGCGCCTGATCGAGCGGCTGCCCGAAGGTGAACGCCGCGCCGCCCACGGTTGCAGACCAGTGGCGGAAGGTATAGCCGGGGCGGGTGGGGGCGGCGGGCGCGGTGGTCGTGCCGTTGCCCTTTACGAACGCGGGCGCGACATAGGTGCCGCCCTGCGAATCGTAGGTAATCCAGTGGCCGTTCTCAACCCTGGCCGTGAGGGTTACGTCGCTGCCGTTCAGCGTGACGGAGGATACGGGGCTGCCGTTCGCGTCCAGCCACGCGGTGATGGATTCCTCATTGCCGACAGGGTAGGTCACGCCCTCCGCAGGAATCGTCTCGCCGTTCGCGCCCTTCTTCGTGACCATGACCTCGCCGTTCGGATTGGTGAAGAACACGAAGTACACGTCCGCGAACTGGGCGTGATAGGTAATCGTTTTCGTTTCGGTCACGGTGACCGCGCCGAAGGTGGGCGCGTTATTATCGCCGTCGCGCCAGCCGGTAAACTCCTTGTTCGGGCTGCCGGCGTCCGGCGTGCCGGGATTGTTGAGGGTTTCGCCGTTCTTCAGAATCTGGCGAGCGAATTCCTCCGTGCCATTCATGAAGACGTACGTCGTCGTCGCAACCGGCGGCTTCACTATGCTTCTCAGCGAAATGCCGGAGCCGGTCTCCGTGCCGCCCGAGTAGGGCACGACTGCGGCGAGCGCGGTCGTGGGCACGCTGCTGATGAACATGGCGAGAGTCATCAGAAGCGCGAGCAGCTTGCGAAGCTTGGTTTTCATAGAAGATTTCCTCCCCTTTGAACTACTTGCTGAGGTGATCGGCGCGATGGCCGATGGAAATTACTGGTGAAATTATAACACAATTTCGCGAAAAAGTCGAGACCTTTTTGGGGGCTCGAGCTTATTTGTAATGCAAATTTCGAAGGTTTACTGGAGGTAAATCGAGAAATTTGCATGCCGCAGATGGCGGAAAAGACTTCGCCCGACGCGCCGCCGAATTGTGCGGTGGAGCCTTTACTGTGCGTTGGCGGCGGCGACCACGTCGTCCGGCACGACCACGCCGGTGATGGTGACGGCCACGCGCCAGTAGTTCGTGTAGTTCTCTTCGGTGATGGTGAAGGTGTAGGAGGCGGCGGTTTCACCGGCCACGTCCGTCCACGCCTTGTTGTCCGGGCTGGACTGCCACTTGAGATCGTAGGCGAGGCTGTCATAGCCGTTCAGCACGGCGATGAGGGTGACCGTGTCGCCGAAGGTGAGCGTGTCGCCGTCGTATACGGCGTAGGTGGAAATCGAGCGCTCGGCGCTCAGCTCGTCTTCAATGATCGCCATCAGGCGGGCGTTCGCGGGAAGCTCGTTCGTCTCGGGCTGGGCCGGTTCCTCGGCGGCGGCCTCTTCAACGACGATTTCCCCGGCGGTCGCTTCCTCGGCGAGGGCGGCCTCGCGGCGCTTCACGCCAGTGAAGTGGAAGTTGTTGCTCTTCTCGGTGACGTAGGTCTTTGCCATGGCGGCGGGCGCGAACACGGCCAGCGCCAGCGCGAGCGTCAGAACGAGGGACAGGATTTTCGCGGAGCTCTTCATGATTTATTTCCTCCAATCCGTGTTTGAAGCGGTCGGTCTATTTTCTCGCAGAGGGGAATCAGCGCTTTACGCCGGTGATGTGCACCAGCACGCGCCAGTAGTACTCGCAGTTGGTTTCGTCCAGCGTGAAGGTGATGACCTTCGCGCTGCCGCTGGCGTAGGTATTCCATTCGTTAGTAGGGTCGGAGGGGTTGACGTTGTACTGCCACTCGAGGGTGTAGGTTACGTCGTCATAGCCCTTCAGCTCCACCTTCAGGCGAACCTCGTCGCCGAGGAACAGCTCGTCGCCGTCCCAGCGGGCGAACAGCTGGATGGAACGGTCGGGGTTCAGCGCGTCCTGAATCTCAGAGAGCAGAACGGCCTCGGGATCGGGGGCTTCCGCCGGAGTTTCTTCCTTATTAACAGGCGCTTCCGCGGCGGTGGCTTCCTCGTGCGCAGGGGCTTCTTCCTTCGCAGGCTCTTCTTCCTTCGCGGGTTCTTCGGCCTTCGCGGGCTCTTCGGCCTTCGCGGGCTCTTCGGTCTTCACGGGCTCTTCGGTCTTCGCGGGCTCTTCGGTCTTCGCGGGCTCTTCGGCCTTCGCGGGCTCTTCGGTCTTCACGGGCTCTTCGGCCTTCGCGGGCTCTTCGGCCTTCGCGGGCTCTTCGGTCTTCGCGGGCTCTTCGGCCTTCGCGGGCTCTTCGGCCTTCGCGGGCTCTTCGGCCTTCGCGGGCTCTTCGGCCTTCGCGGGCTCTTCGGCCTTCGCGGGCTCTTCGGTCTTCACGGGCGTTTCCGCCGGGGTCGCTTCCTCGGCCAGCGCCACGGAAGCCATGCTGAGAACCATTACCAGTGCCATGAGCATCGACAACCATTTTTTCATTTTCTGTTCCTCCCCCAAAGTCTGCGGACTTATCCTTATTGTTTGGAAGTATTTTACCGCAATGGGGTTACACAGGCGGTTACATTTGGGCTTCAACAGGCGGTCTCCCAAAATTTAACACTCGCATTAAAAACATTGCAAAAGTATTTCGAGAAAACCTTTAATATGGCCATTTGTTTCAATTATGCAGAAAGATTGCAGAAGTGTGTATTTTCTTCGGATTTGAAGGATTCACAAGCCGAGAAAAAGCTCCCATTTCGGCTGCCAGACTGCCAGTTTTCGGCCGTTTTTTGCGTTTTTTCGAGGAGGTCGGATGCGCGGCGCACGGTTACATTACGGTTACATCGGGGGTATTTGTTCCGAATTCTGTACAGTTTTTGCAAAAAATCCACATCTTTCCATGACACATTGACAGCGCCGGGCGGCGGTGCTACAATACGGATATGGAGGGAATAATATGCTGAAATCGACGCTGATTTACCTTGAAAAGGCCGGAAAAGACCTGATGCTGCACCGCGTTCGCAAGAAAAACGACGTGAATCACGACAAGTGGATCGGCGTGGGCGGCCGGTTTGAGCCCGGCGAAACCGCCGAGGTCTGCGCCCGGCGCGAGGTTACCGAGGAAACCGGATATGTCATGGGCTGTATAAATTATCGCGGAATTGTAACATTTATCTCCGACACCGCGCCGCACGAGGAGATGCATTTATTCACCTGCGACGACTTTCAGGGCGAAATGCACGACTGCGACGAGGGCGTGCTGGAATGGGTGCCGCAATCGGACGTCGCGTCCCTGCCCACATGGGAGGGCGACCGCATATTCCTGCGCCTGCTCGCCGAGGGGCGGCCGTTTTTCCACCTGGAGCTGCGCTATCACGGCGATGCCCTCGTCGGCGCGAGCTTAGAGGGGGAGGCGCTGGAAATCGGGCGTTGACAGGCGGAGATGCTTCCATTTACAAACTGTTTGACAAAACTTTCCAGACATGATAGAATCATCGCGAAGCACTTGCTTCCGGCAGGAAGGAAGAAGATGGCGCTTGGCTTTTCACCTCTGACGTCGGGCGCGGACGATTGCCGTCCACGGTTTTCGATGCGAATCGGAAACGTAAGAGTCTCTGAGATTCTTACCCTTTAACAAAAGCGAAGGAGGTGAGATCATGTCTGACTTTGAAAGACTTTACTTAGTCATCATGATTATCTCTCTTGTGCTGGCCGCGATCCAGATCGGACGCGACGGCAAAGACAAGAAGTAAAACACAAGCCGCCATCCAACGCGAATTGGTAGGCGGCTAGCCACTCATCAGAGGGGAGAGCCGTTCCAAAAGCGTCATCCCTTCCTGTCGTTATTATAGCATCGCCGCCGGCGGTTGTCAACCGCCGATTTTTT
>SFHK01000055.1 GCA_004556395.1 Clostridiales bacterium | reverse complement strand
AAACAGCGCGACGAGGTAATCAGAACCATCACAAAGCAATTTCCTTTGAACGTGATGTATTGGGTCAAGAGCGATGACGGCGGCTTTGAGCTGTTGGACGGACAGCAAAGGACAATCAGCGTTTGCCAATATGTCAATGGCGATTTTTCGATTGACCATTTGGCTTTTCACAATCTGACCGATACAGAGCGAAGCCAGATTCTCGATTATAAGCTGATGATTTACATTTGCGAAGGTACGGACAAGGAAAAACTGGACTGGTTCAAGATTATCAATATCGCAGGTGAACAGCTGACTGCGCAGGAACTTAGAAACGCAGTCTATACGGGCGAATGTCTGACCGAAGCAAAGAAGTATTTCAGCAAGAATCAATGCCCCGCATATCAGATTGCAGGCGATTATCTGTCCGGCAGTGCAATCCGGCAAAATTACCTTGAAACCGCGCTCAAGTGGATTGCAGCCCGTGACAATATCGAAATTGAAGATTATATGTCGCAGCATCAGCACGACACGAACTGCAATGAACTGTGGCTGTATTTTCAGACCGTCATAAATTGGGTCAAGGTGACTTTCCCGACCTTCCGCAAAAAGCTGATGTCCGGTCTGGATTGGGGCATATTATTCAACCGATACGGAACGGCCGCGCACGACCCTAAGGCATACGAAAAGCGTATACTTGAACTGTTGGATGATGAAGACGTAAGCAATCAGAAGGGCATATACGAATATCTGCTGGACGGCAACGAAAAGCATCTGAACATTCGCGCATTCAGTCCTAAAATGGCGCGAACGGCCTACGAGCGGCAAAAGGGCATTTGCCCGACATGCCACAAGCATTTTGAAATTGAAGAGATGCAGGCCGACCACATTACCCCGTGGAGCAAAGGCGGCAAGACAATTCCCGAAAACTGTCAAATGCTGTGCGCCGACTGCAACCGCAGGAAGAGCAACCTGTAAGTAAATGTCGTATGTCGGCGAATGCCCTGTGTGGCTTTTAGTGAATTTGAGCAACAGGAAGTAGGCAAACGATAGCAGCGATTGTTAGGAGTGCCGTATATTGTGCTTTACCGAACGACATTGCACATGCACAATATACGGTATTTTGTTTTGGCATTCTCTTCCTCGAAAACGCGAATCATCAGCCGCCCTGCTCCAGTCGAAGCAGCGCCTGCTTGCGCTCGATTCCTCCGGCGTAGCCGGTCAGCGAGCCGTTTGTGCCCAGCACGCGGTGGCAGGGTATGATGATCGAGATGGGGTTATGTCCCACCGCGCCGCCGACGGCCTGTGCGCCGCCGGGCATATTGAGCGCGTGCGCCAGCGCGCCATAGGTCGTCGTTGCGCCGTATGGGATGTTCAGAAGCTGCTCCCAGACCTTCTCGCGAAACGGCGTTCCGAGGGGGCGCAACGAAAGCGCACGGGGATCTGGACGGCGACCCTCGAAATACGCGTCCACCCACCGGACAGCCTCCCGCAGAAGCGCGGAATCGGGATTTTCCGCCCGCTCGCCCTTCAGCGTCGCAAATTCATATTTCTGTCCCCGAAACCACAGGCCGATCAGCGCGTCCTCCTGCGCGGCCAGCACAATCTCGCCCAGCGGCGTCTGATGCGAAAGCGTTTCAATCATGGTGATGAGCCCCCTCTTCCTCAGAAAAACAGAAATTCCCGGTCTCGCAGACAATCGCAAGGCCGGGATGAATGGTCAGCGGTTCTTCACCGCGTTTTTCAGAAATTCCGCCGCTTCGTCGTCCAGACGGAGAAGCAGCGTTTTGCTCTCGCCGTCCTTTCGGAAGGTCACAGCTGTCACCGGGCCGTCCTTGTCGCGGCGGGCATAGGCGCGCTTCACGCGCGCGTCGGGATTGCGGCGGCGCGCTTCCTCCTCGCTGCCCACAAACACGATCTCGCGCAGCAGCACCTGCTCGTAAAAGCGGGGATTGCGCAGGTAGATGCGGGAGACGATCAGCTTCACGCCGTCGATGTCATAGCGATACACCAGCCCGAAATGCTGAAACACCAGTCCCAGCAGCGCCACGCAGAACACCCAGAACAGGATGGACGCGCAGGTGAACGGCAGCCCCAGCGCCATGAACCCGCCCAGCAGCAGGTTCATGAGGAACACCGCCGCCACGAGCCCGAGAATCAGCAGAACGCCATAGCCGGGCTTCAGGCGGTTCTTGCCGGAAAGGCGGGAAATCGTCACGAAACCGCCTCCTCGGAAGGCGCCAGCGCGTCGAACATCGCGGAAAGCACCTCAAAGCTCGTTTCCTGATTTTTGCTCATGATGACCACGGCGGCGTACTTGTCCTTCATATTTAGCGCGCCGCGCTCGGCGAAGCCCTTCAGCGTGGAGACGTTCAGCGCATAGGGACGCGGCTCCTCGACGGGCGCATCCTCTTCCATGCTTTCTTTTCCGTCCGCCTGATTCGCGCCCGGAACGGCGTAAAGCACCTCCACCTCGGGATGACGGCGCGTGAATTCCTCAAAGCCCTCAAACGTATCCAGCGGCACGCAATAGTTCTGGTCGATCAGCTCTTCCATCATCGTTTTATTCTCGATGTAAATATCGTTGTCTCCGGCGTACACCTGCACCGTGTAGACCTTCGCGCCCTCGTAATCGGCGGCGCCGTCTCCGCTGTAGGGGATGGAGAGGAACTGAACCTCCTCCAGCGTGTCGTCAAAGGCCTGTCCGGCCTTCAGAAGCGCGGGCACGATTTCATCCAGTTTTTCGGGCGCGGTATAGCTGTCGACCAGCGCGATCTGCACCGCGCGCTCGTTGGGCGCCTGATAGCGCGTGACGGAATAAATCAGGCTGGCGGCTCCCAGCGCAAGCAGGATTCCGATGATATACACTTTTTTCGCGTAGGAAAAATGATCCTTCCACTTTTGACGGGTAATCCGGGTGTTGGGCATAGAATTCACGCTCCGCCTTTTCAATCATGCTTCTATTATAACGCGCGGAAGCCGGATTGACAAGCGGAGCGTTGAAACGAAATTATGTCGATGAAGTGAAATAATCCCCGGTCAGCTCGCGCTCAGCGCGGTCTTGATGGCCGCCTGATGCAGCGGACACACGGCGTTGCCGCCGTGGGTGCGGCTGTTCACAAAGTGAATGCAGAAGTGACCGTTGTAGTTGTTGCCGGAAATGGATCCATCGCCGTGCGCCTTGCAGTTCATCGAGGCCGCGTAGCGCTTGCCGCCGATCGAAACCCAGATCGCGCGGCGATGCCACGTCGCATAATCGCTGCCGCAGGCCTTCTTCATGGCGCGGGTGTCTTCGTCTGTCTTCGGCTGCACGTCGGCATGGTTGGTGCCGCCGCCGCGATAGACCTTCCACGTGATGCCGGTCTTCACGTCCGTCACGATGGCCGTGCCGCCGCGCGGGAAGATCGACTGAATGCTGCTCTTCCACCAGTCCATCGCAATGGCCTTGCCGCCGGCACCCCTGGCGGTGGAATAGCCGTCATACTTTCTCGTGTCCAGATCGCTCTTTTTGATAAAGCCGTACTGACTGCCGTTTTTCACGCGGCACCACGTCTGTCCGTCAAACATGGCCACGACCGTCAGCTTCGTGTTCATCTTCTTCAGCGTGCCCTTCAAGTCCGCGGACGTGGACGGATGCTTGTAAACCTTCACATTGGCGGACTGCGTGTACACGGTGGTCTTCATCGTGTTCGGATTCTTCGAGGTCAGCGAGCTCTTCTTGCAGAAGCCGACCTTCCTGCCGTTCACAATGCGCGCCCACTCGCCGTTCGTCGCCTCCATCTTCACCGATTCGCCGTAGGCCATCGCCGCCAGCTTCTTCGAGGAGGTTTTGTTAGACGCGTAAACCGCCATCGAGGCGACGTTCACATACATCGTCTTCGTGGTCTTTTTAACGTTCGCGGCCTTCATGAAGCCGGTTTTGCCGTTCATGGTCACGCGCGCCCAGCCGTTTTTGGTAGCGTCCACCGTAAGCACGGTATTCGCCTTCACCTTGCCCAGCACCTTGGAGGAGGTGTTCGCCTTGGCGTATACCGTGGACTGCTGCGTAACCTTCGCCACCCAGTCCGTCGCGTAGGCAGGCAAGCTGCACGCCAGCAGAAACAGCACCAGACAAGCCGCCAACCATCTCTTTATGCTCAAGGATTTTGCCTTCTTTTCAATATATTTCTGTTTGATTACAGTATAATGTGTCTCGATGAATAAATCAAGCCCTTTCTTTCCGAAATATGGAACTTTTTTATGTTTTTCAGGCAAATCGAGGATAAAAAAAGGGAACCCGCCTCCGGATTCCCTCACGCGCGCCCGGCGGGATTCGAACCCACGGTCTTTCGAGTCGGAGTCGAACACTCTATCCACTGAGCTACGGGCGCAGAACACACTTCATTATACCCCATTTTCTCCCGGAATGCAACCCCCGATCGTGTTGCATTTTGGTTTTGCCGGAAAGCCGGCTGTTTTCCGGAATCAACGGAAAGCGGCCGGCCTGTTCTAATGAGAACTTCCGCTCATTCCCACTCGATTTCGAGCACGAGGGGTTCGGAGTCGAGGGATTCGGCGGGGATATGGTGGATATGGAGGACGGGGCCGAGGGCCCGGCCGTGTTGGTCGAAATGGTTGGGGAGGGCCGTTTCCTCGAAGGGGAGGAATTGGGCGTTATTCAGCAGGCGCACGGCGCGGGGGATTTTGGGGCAGGCGCGCAGGGTGACGGCGGTGGAGGTGAGGCCCTTATAGAAATGAAGGTACGTCTTTCCAGCCTTCGTCAGCGCGATGACGGGGTTCGCGGGAATCTGGTAGTCGAACGGGTCGGGCAGGGTATCCTCCAGCGCGCCGTTCATGCGTGTATACCAGTCGCCGACGCGGCGGACGATGCGCGCGGCTTCGTCCGGGATGCGGCCGTCCGCCATGGGGCCGACGTTCAGCAGATAGCTTCCGCCCATGGCCATGATCTTGTCGATGGCGCTCATCAGATAGCGCGGCGTGTGGTAGTCCTCGTTTTCGCGATAGCCCCAGCTCTGCTCGCCCACGGAATCGCACGCCTCGGTCATGCGCTCGAAGCGGCTGCCCTCGGGAACGCTGCGCTCCGGCGTGGAAAAGTCGCCCGCGTCGTAGCCGCGGTCGTTGATCAGTATGCCGGGCTGCAGGCGGCGCGCCAGCGCGTTCAGCGACGGATCCTCATATCGCGGCGGAATGTCCCAGAACAGCGTGTAGATCGGGCCGTAGTTCGTCAGAAGCTCGGTCAGCTGCGCCTTCACGAACGCGCGATACTTCTCACTGCCCCCCTTTGACGGGTCGATGGACTTCCACTGGTGCGTGGAAAGCGGATTATAGGCGCTCGGCTCGTGCCAGTCCGGATTGGAATAGTAGAGGGACAGCGCCATGCCGTGCTTCCGGCAGGCGTCGCTCAGAAGCTTCAGAACGTCCCTGCCATAGGGCGTGTTCATGATGTTGTACGCCGTCTCGCGCGTGTCCCACATGCAGAAGCCGTCGTGGTGCTTGGCGGTAAAGCAGATGTAGCGCATGCCCGCGTCCTTCGCGAGCTTCACCCATTCCTCGGGATCGTACCTCACGGGATTGAACTCGGCCATGCGGCGCTCGTAGGCCGCGTTGTCCAGATTCCGGCGCGCCAGCACCTGCTCGTGGTCGGCGTACAGCGCGTAAATGCCCCAGTGGATGAACATGCCAAAGCGATTCTTCATGCCTTTGCGTCCTCTCCGTTCTTCGCGCGCAGGTATTCGTCGATTTCCCGCGCGGCCTTCTTGCCCGCGCCCATGGCGAGGATGACGGTCGCCGCGCCGGTTACCGCGTCGCCGCCCGCGTATACGCCGGGCACGGACGTGGCCAGCGTGTCGCCCTTCACCACGATGCCGCCCCACTTCTGAGTCTCAAGGCCGGGCGTGGTCTGCGCGATGAGCGGGTTCGGCGAATTGCCGATGGCGATCACGGCGCAGGAGATTTCGGTTTCAAACTCGCTGCCCGGCACGGGCGCGGGACGGCGGCGGCCGGAAGCGTCCGGCTCGCCCAGCGCCATGCGCACGCAGGTCATGCCGGTCACGCTGCCGTTCTCATCGCCGGTGAACTTCACGGGATTGGTGAGCAGGGCGAACTCGACGCCCTCCTCGCGCGCATGCTCGATTTCCTCCCGGCGGGCGGGCATTTCCTCCTCGCCGCGGCGGTACACGATCATGACCTTCTCCGCGCCCAGCCGCAGCGCGCAGCGCGCCGCGTCCATCGCCACGTTGCCGCCGCCCACGACGGCCACGCGCTTGCCCGCGCGCACGGGCGTGAGGTATTCCGGGAAGCGGTAGGCCTTCATCAGGTTCACGCGCGTGAGAAATTCGTTGGCCGAATACACGCCGGACAGCTGCTCGCCCTCGATGTTCTGGAACCGCGGAAGCCCCGCGCCGCTGCCGACGAACGCGGCGGAGAAGCCCTCTTCCTCCAGAAGCTCGTTCAGCGTGATGGACTTGCCGATCACGGCGTTGGTCACGATCTTCACGCCCGCGCGCTCAAGGCCGTCGATTTCCCGCCGCACCAGCTGCTTGGGCAGACGGAATTCCGGAATGCCGTACACCAGCACGCCGCCGGGCGTGTGCAGCGCTTCAAAGATGGTCACGTCGTAGCCCATGCGGTTCAATTCGCCCGCGCAGGACAGACCCGCCGGGCCGGAGCCGACCACGGCCACGCGCGCCTTCGCGTTTTCGGCGTTCACTTTCGCTTCGCCCGCGGCTTCCTCCGCCATCGCCGTGTCGGCGGCATAGCGCTCCAGACGGCCGATGCCCACAGGCTCTCCCCTGATGCCGCGCACGCATCTGGCCTCGCACTGCGTTTCCTGCGGGCACACGCGGCCGCAGATGGCAGGCAGCGCGTTGTCCTGCCGGATTACATCATAGGCGGCGCGCGCGTCGCCCTTTTTCAGCAGACGAATGAAATCGGGAATCTTCACGTTGACGGGGCAGCCCTCGACGCACGGCTTGTGCCGGCAGTCCAGACAGCGCTGCGCCTCCTGAATCGCCATTTCGGCGGTGTAGCCCGTGGCGACCTCTTCAAAATTGTGCGCGCGGACGCGCGGATCCTGCTCGGGCATGGGCGTTTTGTTCATCTGCATGTCAGCGCACCTCCCCTGTCAGATGGCAGATATGGGTCTCGACCGCAAGCGCTTCCTCGGCGCGGTACATGCGCCCGCGGCGGGCGGCGCCGTCAAAGTCCACCTGATGGCCGTCGAATTCCGGGCCGTCCACGCAGGCGAAGCGGGTCTCGCCGTTCACCGTAAGCCGGCAGCACCCGCACATGCCGGTGCCGTCGATCATCACGGAGTTCATCGATACGATCGTTTTGATTCCATACGGGCGCGTCATTTCGCACACGGCCTTCATCATGGGAATCGGGCCGATGGCGATCACCTCGTCATACGTCTTTCCCGCGGAAAGCCGCTCGCGCAGCGCGTCGGTGACGAAGCCCTTATGGCCGTTCGAACCGTCGTCGGTCATGATCGTCAGCTCGTCCGACGCGGCCTTCAATTCGTCCTCCAGCAGAATCAGCGATTCCTTCCGGAAGCCCACGATTAAATCGACCCGCGCGCCCAGCGCCTTGAGCGCCTTGGCCTGCGGATACGCAATCGCCACGCCCAGTCCGCCGCCGATCACCGCCGCGCGGTGAACGCCGTCAAACTCGGAGGCCCTTCCCAGCGGGCCGACGAAATCCGCCAGCGAATCGCCCTCGTTTTTCTGATCCAGCAGCTTCGTGGTCGCGCCCACCTTCTGGAAAATCACGGTGACCGTGCCCTTTTCGCGGTCGAAATCGGCGATGGTCAGCGGAATGCGCTCGCCGTTTTCGTCTACGCGCAGAATGATAAACTGGCCCGGGCGGGCATGGCGCGCAGCCAGCGGCGCGCGCACCTCCATCAGCGATACCTCTTCGTTCAGTACTTGTTTTTTTACGATGGGATACATGTTCGTCCTCCTATGCCTCCACGGTCAGGCCGTCGCAGGACACGATGAAGCCGGGCAGCCGCCGGCACATCTCGTCATACGGCGCCACGCCGTTGTGGGAAAAATGGTTGGCCACAAAGATCGTTTTCTCATCCGCCGCCCCGATTTCATACAGCTTCTCGCGCATGCGCAGGTTGTCCGAAATGCCCATGTGCCCGATGTAGTCGCACTCGAGCACGCCGTTCGTGCAGTCCAGCGACACGATGTCCAGCCGCGCGCCCTTCAGAAATTCCAGATGCTCGGGCGTGAACTCGTCCGTGTCGTGCGCGTACAGAAGCCGCTTTCCGTCCTTTTCAATGCGATAGAACAGCGCCGTCTCGTTGAAGGCGTGCACGGCGTTCAGCGCCGTCACCCGGTAGCCGCCCGCGTCCACGGTATCGTAGGGCTTCAGCGCGACGAACTCCAGCACGCCGTCCTTCAAATACGCCGCCAGCTTTTCGCGCGCCTGCGCACTGCCGTACACCGTGAGCGGCGCGGCGTCCTCCGGAAGCTGCGAAAAGGGCTTGAAGCGATTTTCGAATTCCTCGGGGCAGAAATGGTCGCGATGGGTATGCGTGATCAGCACATGCTGAAGCTTCGAATAGTCCAGTCCCCATTTCAGCGCCTGCATGTACGCGTCGCCGGGAAAGTCCAGCTTGAGCGCGTCGTCGACGATGGCGCCCGAGCGCGTGCGAACCTCTTTGCCGCCGACCTTCCGCGCGTGCGCGCACGCCGGACACGGGCAGAACACCGCCGGAACGCCCTCCGCCGCCGCGGTTCCCAAATACCGAAGCTTCATACCCATCGCTCCCTTCAGAGAGTATTCTCCTGAGCAGTATACCATATTCCCGCCATAAAAGAAGCGCGGTTTTTGTTTCGCGGACGTTGAACATTTCGCGATTATCTGTTATACTGGAACACAGAACGACATGCACGAAAGGCAGGCCCTATGAAAAAAGCGCTTCTGGCACTTCTGTGCCTTCTGCCGCTGCTTTGCGCCGCGCGCGCGGAAGCGGCCTACAAAATCGGCGTGGACATTGAAAACCAGATCGTCACCGTGTACCGCGCGGACGACGACGGCGAGGACGGCATCGTGCGGCAGATGATCTGCTCCACCGGCCGGTCGAACAGCACGCCCCGGGGCACGTTCAAGCTGTTCACCCGCAAGGGCGTCGACCGCGAGGAATGGTATTACATTGCAAAGTTCCGCTGCTTTGTGCAATATCCCACGCGCATCTACAATGACATCCTGTTCCACTCGCTGCCCTACAGCGCGAAGGATCTGGCCACGCTCGACCAGACGGCGCTGGCGCAGCTGGGCGACGCCGCGTCGCACGGCTGCATCCGCCTGTACAGCGAGGACGCGAAGTGGATTGCGGAAAACTGCGGCGACGGCACCGTGTGCCGCATCTACGCGGGCGGCGCGCGCGACGACGAGCTGCGCCTGCGGCTGCTGGGAAGCACCTACACCACAGACGGCCCATGGAAGAGCTATCGCGAATTTCTGGGCTGGGGCGAGGGCGGCGTAAGCCGCGCGTCCGAAGCGGAGGATATTCGCGCGCTTCAGACGCTTCTCAAGGCCTTCGGCTACTATGACGGAGAGCTCGACGGCGCGTATTCCACGCAGACGATTCTCGCCGTAAGCGCGGCGCAGGAAGTGCTTGGCGAAGCGCCGAACGGGCTGGCGAGCGACGCGTTGCTTGCGGCCATGGCCGGGGAAACGCTTTCGCCCTCCACGCGCGCGACGCTCGAGCCGGGCATGACCGGCCCCGCGGTTCGGGCGCTTCAGAAGGCGCTGAACCGCATTGGCTACTTCCCGGGCACGGTGAACGGCGAATATTCGGACGCGCTCGCGCAGGCCGTGCGGCTGTTCCGGCTGGCGCGCGAGCTGGGCGACGCGGTAAGCGCCGATTCCCGCACGCAGACCGAAGCGCTGGCCGCCGCCGAGGCGTACCGCTATCCGGACGGCACGAAGCTCGTGCTTTCCATGACCTCCACGCCCGTGTGCAGGCTGACCGGCGCGAAATCGCTTCAGCTTCGCGAGCGTGGCACCTCCGCGTCGGCGGCGCTGCGCTGCTATCTCAAGCGCGGCGAAACGGTGGACGTGCTCGAAAAGGGCGAAACGTGGAGCCGCGTTCTGGTGGACGGCACGGAGGGCTACGTGAAGAACTTCTACCTCACCTTCGGCACGCGCATCCGCTACATCGAGCAATACATCGAGCCCTGACCCAAAATCCATTCAGAAAAGGGAGATTTCCATGGCAAAGCTTTACTACCGCTACGGCGCGATGGGTTCGTCGAAGACGGCGAACGCCATCATGGTGCAATACAACTATATGGAGCGCGGCCAGAAGGCGCTGATTTTAAAGCCCCGGTTGGACACGCGCGACGGTCTGCGCGTCGTGGCTTCGCGCAGCGGCCTGAAGACCGACTGCCTGTATGTGGAGGAGCTGGATACCATCAACCCCGCCGACTATGACTGCCTGATCGTGGACGAGGCGCAGTTTCTCACCCGCGCGCAGGTGGAGCGGCTCGTGGCCATCGTGGACGAAATGGACGTGCCCGTGATCTGCTACGGCCTGCGCGCCGATTTTCAGGGCAACCTGTTCGAGGGCAGCCGCTGGCTGCTGGCGTGGGCGGACACCATTGAGGAAATCAAAACCGTGTGCTGGTGCGGCCGCAAGGCGACCTGCAACGCCCGCATTTCGAACGGGCATGTGGTCAAGGCCGGCGAGCAGATCATGCTGGGCGGAAACGAAAGCTATGTCGCCCTGTGCCGGAAGCACTGGGCGCAGGGAAAGCTCGGAAACGAAGGAAGGGAACGCTGACCGATGGAAAAACGATTTGAGGACTTTCTGAAGCATGTGGAAACGGCGGTGCGCGAAAAGCGGATTCCCGGCGCGGTCGCGGCGATCGGCCGCGGCGACGAGCTGTACGCGCTGAAGGCCTGCGGCAACGCCATCATCACACCCGTCGTGGAGCCGATGACCGAGGACACGCTGTTCGACGTAGCGTCGCTGAGCAAGCTGGTGGGCGTATGGTCGGGCATCGTCCAGTATCTGGCGAACGGCAGGCTGCCTTTGGACGCGACGCTTCCCGAAGCCATCGGCCGTCGCACGCACGAGAAGCTCAAAAACGTGACGGTATGGAACCTGCTCACGCACACGGCGGGACTGGTTCCGTTCCACGACACGTTCGAGTTCGGCGACACGCGCGAAGAACGCGTTCAGGGTCTGCTCGACCTCGCGCCGGTGGCGGAGCCGGGCAAAGAGGTCGTGTATTCCGACCTCAGCTTCATCTTCTTAGGCGAAATTCTGGCGCGTCTGGCCGGAAAGCCGCTGGAGGAAGCCGCGGCGGACACGTGGCGCGCGCTGGGCATGAACGACACCTGCTTCAATCCCCCGAAGACCGCCTATTGCGCGGCGACGGAGATTCGCGTGGGCGAAACGCTGCCCGTGCGCGGCACGGTGCACGACGAGCGCGCCGACCAGCTGGGCGGCGTGGCGGGACACGCGGGCGTGTTTTCCACGGCGCGCGATCTGGCGAGGTTCTGCGCCGCTCTTCTGCCGCCCACGCCCAGCCCGATCTTCGATCCGGAATGGGTGAAGCGCTCGTTTGCCAACCAGACCGCCCATCTCGGCAGCAACCGCGGACTCGGCTGGATCGCCTATACCGAGCGCCCGGAGGGCAACATCGTGGGGCACACCGGCTTCACCGGCACCAGCCTGTGGCTGGACAGCGCCACCGGCCTGTATGTGGTGCTGCTCGCCAACCGCGTGCATCCGTCGCGCGACAACGACGCCATGTATCCCATCCGCAAGTTCGGCTACGAGACGATCTTCGGCGTTCCGTACGTCTGATAGACTTAAGAACTCTTTGGAATTTGCCGCGGATTCGCCGGAAGGGCGGCCGCAGGAAACCAAATTTTTCTGATAGAATCTCCCCGTAAAACAGACGGGGGGATTTTTTATATGGCTAAGAAAAAAAGGCGGCTGGCCGCGCGCATCGTTCGCTGGCTGGTGCTTTTGCTCCTGCTGGGCGTCGTGGCGCTCCTTCTGTGGGCGGTATGGATTCCGAAGCTGAAGCAGTCGATCACCACGACCTACGATACCTACACCGCCACTCGCGGCAGCATCTCCAACGCGCTCAGCTTTTCCGGCTCCGTAAGCGTGGTCTCGTCCGGCTACATGACGGCTTCGGGCGACGGCGCCGTGCGCACGCTGTACGTGCAGGACGGCGACCGCGTGGAGAAGGGCGACAGGCTCGCGCGGCTGTCCGGCGGCGAAACGATAAAGGCCGAATTCGCGGGCACGGTGAACGACGTGCTGGTGGAGGAGGGCGACGAGGTTCGCTCCGGCGCACAGATTGTGCAGCTGGTGGACTTCACCAACATGAAGGTCACAATGCGCGTGGACGAATACGACATTTCGGACGTATACGTCGGGCAGGCGTGTCAGGTCACGTTCACGGCGCTGGAAAAGACGTTCGATTCCACCATCACCCACATCAACCGCCTGTCGCAGTCGGCGGGCTCCGTGGCGTACTACACGGTCACCGCGTCGGTGGAGGTAACTGACGACGTGCTGCCCGGCATGCAGGTCTCCGTGCGCATTCCCCGCGAGGAAGCCACGGACGCAGTGCTTCTGAAGATGGACGCGCTCAGCTTCGAGCGCGACAACAGCGCCTACGTTTACACCAGGGACGAGGCGGGCGAGCT
The DNA here is from genome assembly GCA_004556395.1 of Clostridiales bacterium. Lineage (GTDB taxonomy): Bacteria > Bacillota > Clostridia > Christensenellales > Aristaeellaceae > SFHK01. The sequence goes on along the minus strand of SFHK01000055.1, from coordinate 3,157 downwards.
TCAGAAAACGCCGGTCGAGGTGGGCGTGGACAACGGCAACTACGTCGAAATCAAATCCGGCCTGAACGAGGGCGACACGGTGTACGTGGAAGCCGAAGCGGACGAGGATTCCTCCGGTGGTCTCTCCGGGCTGCTTTCCGGCCTGATGGGCGGAGGACAGCAGCAGTTCAACCCGCAGAGCGGCGGCATGCCGAGCTTCGGCGGCGGCAGCATGCCGGACTTCAGCAGCTTTGGCGGCGGCTTCGGCGGCAGCGACAATTCCGGCGGCGGGCGCGGCAATCGCGGCGGCACGGGCAGCGGGCAGCCGTAGGCAGGAGAAGAACCATGAGCGATTTCTTTCAGATGAGTCACATCTACAAGCGCTATCAGACCGGCGGCGAAGCGCTGACCGTATTAAAGGACGTGAACCTGACCGTGGAGCCGGGCGAGTATCTGAGCGTGCTCGGCCCGTCCGGCAGCGGCAAATCCACGCTGATGAACATCGCTGGCTGTCTGGACACGCCCACCGAGGGCGAATACATCCTGAACGGCGCGCACGTGGACGAAATGGACGCGCACGCGCTGGCGCTGGCGCGCAGCCGGGAAATCGGGTTTATCTTTCAGTCGTCCCAGCTGCTTTCGCGGCTGGACGCGCAGAAGAATGTGGAGCTTCCGCTGATTTACGCGGGCGCGCGCCCCTCCGAGCGCGCGCGGCGGGCGCGGGAGATGCTCGACCGCGTGGGGCTTTCGGATCGCATGCATCACTTTCCGTCGCAGCTTTCCGGCGGCCAGCAGCAGCGCGTCGCCATCGCGCGGGCGCTGGTGACCGACCCGCGCATCCTGCTGGCGGACGAGCCCACCGGCGCGCTGGATCAGGCCACCGGCAGGCAGGTAATGGCGCTGTTCCGCGCGCTGAACGACGAGGGACGCACGATCCTGATGATCACGCACGATCTGTCCATCGCGCGCTGTGCCCGGCGCGTGGTGCACATCGTCGACGGCGTGCTGACCGAGGGCGGCGACGCGAGAAACATGCAAAGCGAGGCGGCGTCATGAACAGACATGCATGGGTGACCGGGCTTCTCATGCCCTTTGAATGCGCGCGCATGGCTCTGTCGGACATTCTCAAAAACCGCATGCGCTCGTTTCTCACCATTCTCGGCATCATGATCGGCGTAACGGCGGTCATCGCGCTGATCACGACGATCTCCGGCGTGTCCTCGTCGATCTCGGATTCCTTCGCCGGCATGGGCGCGGGACAGCTGACCGTGACGATCTCCGGCAGCGACCTCAAAAGCGGCCTGACCGACGAAAACCTTGAAACGCTGGAGGCGCTCGGCCATGTGGACGGCATCGCGCCCACCGTGTCGCTGAGCACGCATCTGGTGCGCGGCGGCGAGCGCGAAACCGGCATTTCGGTTTCCGGCCGCAACGAATACTGGTTCGCCGCCGAAACGGACATTGTGCGCCGCGGCCGCGCGATAAACCGGCTGGACATTCAGCGCAAAAGCCGCGTGTGCCTGATCGGGCAGGACGTGCTGGACGAATTCTTCTACGGCGTGAACCCGCTGGGCGAAACGATCTGGCTGGGCGGGCTGGAATTCACCGTCGTCGGCCTGCTGGACGCGGACTTTGAGGACGCGGACGTGATCATCCCCTATTCCACGGCGCTCAAGATGAACAGCGAGTCCGTCGTCACGCGCTTCACCGTCTACCTGGACGACGCGGCCAACTCGGAAAGCGCGCAGACGCTTCTGAGCGCCGCGCTGGACGAAATGTTCTCCTATGAGGACGACTGCTACGAAATCACCGAAATGAAGGCGCTGGAAAGCACCATGGACGAGCTGCTGGGCATGATGAGCGCGCTGCTGGCCGGCATCGCCTCCATCGCGCTGGTGGTCGGCGGCATCGGCATCATGAACATGATGCTTACCTCCGTCACCGAGCGCACGCGCGAAATCGGCCTGAAAAAGGCGCTCGGCGCGCAGTCGTGGCACATTCAGCTGCAATTCCTGCTGGAATCGTTCCTGCTGTCGATGCTGGGCGGCCTGATGGGCGTGGCGCTGGGTCTGCTTCTCAGCCTTGCGATGTGCGACTACATGAGCATCCGCTTTCATCTGTCCTACGGCGCGATTGCGCTGGGCACGAGCTTCTCCGCCGCGGTCGGCATCCTGTTCGGCTGGGCGCCCGCGCGCAAGGCGAGCCGCCTGAACCCCATCGACGCGCTCCGAAGCATGTAAGAAGGGAGGAAACCGCAATGAAACGCATCCTTGCGTGGACACTGATCGCCGCCATGGCGCTGTTCGCGGCATACGCCGAGGAACCCGCCACCCCGGTCGAGGTTCCCACGGCAGCCGCCACGCCCGCGCCAGCGGAAACGCCCGTACCAACGGAAACGCCCGCTTCAACCGATGCGCCCACGCCGACGAAAACACCTGCGCCGACCGACGCGCCCGCTTCAACCGACGCGTCCGCTTCGTCCGATACACCCGCGCCAACGGAAACGCCCGCGCCGACCGACGCGCCCGCTTCAACCGATACACCCGCGCCAACGGAAACGCCCGCGCCGACCGACGCGCCCGCTTCCACCGATGCGCCCACGCCGACGAAAACACCTGCGCCGACCGACGCGCCCGCGCCACCGGACGCGCCCGCTTCTACCGACGCGCCCGCGGCAACCGACGCTCCCGCTTCTACCGACGCGCCCACTTCTACCGACGCACCCGCTTCTACCGACGCGCCCACTTCTACCGATGCGCCCGCGCCGACGGAAACGCCCGCGCCGGGCGACGCTACGCCGGGCGACGCTACGCCGGACGAAGCTACGCCGGGCGAGCCCGATGAAGAGCCTGAGTTTTCTCCCGGCTACGTGCGGCTGACGGGGGGCACGAAAATTTACTCCGACGAGACGCTGAAAAACACCTTCGGCACGCTGACGGACGGCGGCGTGGTGTACGCGTCGGAAAAAAGCACGTCCGATGACATAATCGCCTTCCGCGTGTCCTTCTCCGTGAACGGGCAGGTCATGACCGGCTGGATTCGCGCCGACAGGCTGACCGTGATGTCTGAAGAAGAAGGCCAAGCCTACGCCGCGAGCATCGACCCCTCCGGCGAAAGCGCCCTTCCGCTTGAGGACGTACCCTTCGCCCCGGCGCAGGGCCGTCCCACCGGCGGAGGG
>SFHK01000054.1 GCA_004556395.1 Clostridiales bacterium | reverse complement strand
AATGATCTCCATCATCTTCGCCGTTCTCCGCGACAACACCCCCTACGTCCCGGCTGCTATATCTGATTAACCTCTTGACTTTTCATAGCCGGTCTTTATGACGTTGGCGGCGCGGGAATCGAATCCCCCGCCGCCAAACTCATGAGAAGAAACGCTTACGCGTGCTTCCTCGCCTTGCGCAGAGCGAGGATGCGCTGCATTTCATTATAGACGATCATGAAGCCCTCGTCCACGCCCATGCCGGGCTTGGCGAGAATCTGCACGGGCTGCGTCGCCATGGCGCAATGCACGCACACCTGCGCGCTGCGGTCGGTTTCGTTGCACGTGCCGCCCTGATACGCGCCGATGCCCTTCTGCTTGCAATACAGAACCGCTTCGATCGTGTTGTTGATGCCGCCGAGGTCGGGCGTTTTGATCTGCACCATGTGACCGGCCTTCGCGTCGGCGAACAGCTTGATGTCCTCCAGCGTGTTGCACCACTCGTCCGCCACCAGCTCCACGTCGATTCCGCGGTCGTCCAGCTCCTTCGTAAGCCCCGCCAGCGCCTCAATCTGCGCTTCGCGGGTGGAATCGCAGTCCATCGGGCCCTCGATGCGCAGGTGGAACGGCTTCGCGATTTCGCCCAGCCGCGCGATATAATCGGCCATGGCCTTATAGTTATTGTTCCCGAAAATCGCGCCGATCGTGCCATAGCAGTCGATATGCAGGACGGGGCTGTAGGCTTCGTCGTTGCGATGATCGAGAATGCGGTTGCGCAGCCATTCCACATACGCCGCCAGCTTTTCGCCCTTCTGCCCCAGCTTAGTTTCCACGTTGTTGATCAGTGCGTGCGGCAGCACCTGCGCGCCCTTGATGATCATCTTGTCCGCGTTGTCATAGCGGTCGTCGCCGGACTGCGTGAAGATGGCGATGGGCTGATCGGTCACCTCGCAGCCGTATTCGTCCGCCACAACCTCGCACATCAGGCGGCCGCTGGCCTTCGCCACCGCGTCCAGCAGCGCCTGAGACACGCCATAGCGGATAGCGGTGTGCAGGCACTTGCCGTCGATCTGAATATCCTCCAGCTTCTTCGCGAGCGCGCGGAAGCTGTCCGCTTCCTGCCCGACCAGCTCGGGCTTGATGTATTTATCGATCAGCGGAATGAAATCCTTCGCGAGGAACAGCGGGTCGCGCCCGCCCGCGCCGGAATATTGCACCGCGGCACAGTCGCCATAGGCAATCTGGCCGTCCTCAAGCACCAGCATCACGGAAATGGACTCGCCCGCCTGACGCACGGACGCGAAGCCCTCGGTCACCGGCTCGCCGGTATAGAACACGCCGTCGTGTCCCGCGCCCTTTTTGATGGCGCGCTGATCGTCGAAATAGAAGCCGGTTCTTCCGGCGGAGCATACAACGTCGAGAATTTTCATGATTTCTGCCTCCTTCTGTCAGCGCGGGCGGCCGACAAGGCGGCCCTTGCTGATGGCGTACACGTCGTCAATGACCATCTGAAACGAAGCCTTGCGCCCCTCGGCCTTCGCGCGCTCCTCCAGCTTGGCGATATGGAAGTCCTTAATTTCCTGACTGAAGGGCAGGTTGCCGAAGTTCAGAATGCGCACGCAGCCGTCGTTGTCGCGCGCCGGAAGCATCAGACCGGCGTTTGCGCGGCACGGCGCGAACGGCACATCCAGCGCGCCGGACTCCACGCCGCGGCACACGCCCGCGGCAATGTCGCCCATGCCCAGCTCGAAGCACTTGTCCACGATGGCGCGGGTTTCCTTGCGGATGATCTCCTTCTCCTCTTCCAGACGCTCGCTGCGGAACACCTGATCGGCGAACATGTTGACGACCTGCTTCGTGCAGCGCAGACCCGCCGCATTGGCTTCCATCGTGGGAATGCCCACGGCCTCGTGCGGCGTCTTTACGATGACCTTCGTGGCCTTGGACAGACTGGCAATCATGCTACCGGTAGCGATTACGCCGAACGCCTTGGCTTCGTCCGCCGGGAAGCCGCCCATCCACTGGTGCAGCACGGTGGTGACGATCACGTCCGTGTAGCCGTGCTTCGTCAGATACTCGTCCGTCAGCTCTTCCAGCGTGCGGATGGCGGCGATGTCCTGTTCCAGATTGCCGCACTGCCCGTAGCCCACGGTGATGTTCTTCACGCCCTGCTCCGCCGCCAGCAGCGCTTCGATAATCGCCGCGGCGTGTGAGATGCACGGCGGCACCAGCGTGCCGGTCAGCGGGCCGTACGGCTCGCGGTTGATGGACACGCCCATTTCCTCATACAGACCGGCCAGTCGATCGACATACTGCCAGTCGCGAATCGTGCGCTCCATGGGAATGTTCTTGCAATAGGGCAGGTTATAGGAAATGCCGCCGCCCTCATAGCTGGTGAAGCCGCCCGCGAAGCAGATTTCCGCCAGCAGGCGCGCGTCGGGCGTGCCATGGCGAATCTGCACAGGCACGTTCACGCTCTCGATCACCCGGCGGCAGTTGGCCACGCCGTGGTTAACGGCCGGGAAGCCGTTGAGCATGGCGCGATCCAGCCGGATGGATTCCTCGATGCCGTTTTCCGCTTCTTTATAGCGGTTCTGGCGGGTGTAGCTGTCGATGGTCGTGGGCAGAAGATCGGCTTCGCCGAACTGCTCCAGATGCTGAAGAAGCTCGATGTGCTTTTCCACCACCGGCACGCCGGCGCGCGGCTGTATCAGCGTTTTGTGGTTCTTCTTGGCTTCTACCAGCTTGCGGGAGAAAATGCGGTTCTCCGGCATCGCCTTGTGATACGCGACGGATTCCTCCAGATTCACGTCCCTGCCGGTGGGCCACTGGGTGAGCACCTCGGCGCGCAGCGCCTGAAACTCGCCCTCCGGAATCTTCTTATTCTGTATAGCCATCGTTGTCCAGCTCCTTTTTCATAATGCGAAGCGCAATTTTCGGCTCATATTCGGACAAAAGTCCCATCGCCGCCAGAATATAGCGGCGGTCGACGCGAATATCCGCCTTCATGGGGCGCAGTGACATGGGCGCAAGCGGCGAATACAGCGCGTGCGCGGCAATGTCCTTCGTGCGCGGCGTGTGAATCAGGCAGCCGCCGGTCACGATGACCTGCCGGACGGGCCTTAAATCCTTGCCCGACTGCACATACGTCAGCCCCATCAGCGTGTAGGTCTCCTCCATGCTGCCCGCGTGCCGCCCGACCGCCGTTTCAATGGCCGCCGAGGCCAGCGCGTAGTCCAGCCTTTCCCAGTCGGTGCCCGGCTCGGGCACCATGTCCGTGTGCGCCGCCAGCGTTTCCACCATTTCGGAAACCGCCTCCGGCGGCAGCCCGCTTTCCTCGCTCAGCCGCTTCAGCCCCACGGCCTCCACAATGCCGCGCACGGAGTAGCGCATGCCGATGTCGCCCTCCACCGTGCGCTTGGCGTACGGCTCCGGAAGTCCCTTGTACACCGTGGAAAGCGCGGTCGGCATGCCGTCGGAAATCGAATACACATCCGTCGTCGCGCCGCCCACGTCCACCGCCACCAGATCGCCGATGCCCGGCTCGTCGTCCGTGCCCTGCGCCAGCAGCTCCATGGCCTTCAGAACCGCCGAGGGCGTGGGCATCAGGATGCCGGAAATCAGCTGCGCGGCGCGGCTCAGTCCCTTCGCCTGAATGATGCGGCTTAAAAAGATTTCGCGGATGCGCTTCTGCGTCGGCTCGATGTTCAGAACGCCGAATTTGGGCATCACGTTTTCGCAGACGCTCACGTCGTGCCCCGCCAGAATGCGCGCGCACTCCCGCGCCGCCACGCGGTTCCCGGCGATCACCACTGGAAAATCGAACTCCATGCGCGCGAGCATCCGCGCGTTGTGCAGGATGCACTCGGTGTTTCCGCCGTCCGTGCCGCCCACGAGCAGGAAAATATCCGGCCGCAGCGCGCGAATCTCGTCCAGATCGTCCTCCGTCAGCTGGAACGAAAACACCTTCAGCACCTTCGCGCCCGCGCCCAGACTGGCCTGCCGCGCCGCCTCCGCGGTCAGCTCGGGCACCAGCCCGCTCGTGACCATTCGAAGACCGCCTGCGGCGGAGGAGCAGGCGTAGCGCGCCGCGAATTCAAGCGGCCCCGTCTTTTCAAACAGCTCTGAAAGCGCGTTTTCCAGCCCCTCGTTCACGTCCGTCTGCACGGTCGTATACGCGGCGGCGGAGCCGAGCAGGCGTTCCGCGTCCAGATCGACGGCCGTCACCTTGGTGTTGGTGCTGCCAAAGTCAATCAGGAGCACGGGCTTCATGCCTCGTCATCCTCCACATGCAGAATTTCCTTCAGCGCCTGAATCGTGGTCTCCGGCGGCGTGTTCGGCGGGAAGGCGCGGTCGAAGCCCATAGCCCTGAAGCGCTTTTCCACGTCCTCAAACTTCTGCTTGCCGATGACGATGTTGCCGCCCACCAGCAGCGGAATGCCCTTCAGACCCGCCTCGTCGCACTTTTCGCGCATGCCGCGGCAGTCCAGCTCGCCCTGTCCGTACAGCGAGGAAACCACGATCGCGTCCGCGTTCGCCTCGATGGCCGCGGCGATGTATTCCTCCTGCGAGACCATGACGCCCAGATTCACCACGTCGAACCCCGCCTCGGTGAACGCGTGGTACAGAATCTTGTTGCCCACGGCGTGCACGTCCGCGCCGATGACGCCGATGATCAGTACCTTCTTTTTCTTCTCCATGCTTTTCGCACTCCTTTTCAGTTTCAGAAAAACGCGAGTGAGCGGCGCACTGGATTGCCCTCCAGCGAGTCGCGGAAATTCCTGAGTGCCTCCTCGGAGCCCTCTCCGACGAACCCGATCAGCAGGTATCGGTTCTGCTGCACGTCGTACACGAGCTTGGGATACAGCCGGAAGCCGTGAATCCGCCCCGTCGCGGACACATGCGTGCGCGGGCCGCTGCATTCGTGCACGCGCCCGCCGACGGCGATATGGTTTTCGTCGGCGTACTCCACCGGCAGGTCGGCGGCAATGTCCGCCTGAACCAGCCGTTCCAGCTCGGCCAGATCGATTTCCGGGTGATCCTCCCGGAACGCGAGCACGAAGCCGTGATGCACGTCGTCGTGCACGCAGCTGTTCACCAGCTCCGGCGACATGTGCATTTCGCATAAGTCCTCCGCCGTGTGCGCCATCAGGCGGTACGGCAGCGAACTGTGCACCACGTTGACAAACTCGACCGGCTCCGGACCGAATATCGTCGGGCGGCTGATGATGATCTGCTCGCCGACGCCGATCATCAGGTCGGCGTTTCGGTGAAGCAGCGGATAAATCAGGTCGAAATGCTCCACGAGCACGCGCTTTCCTCTGGCAAGCGCTTCAATAATCGCGTCCGCCAGCACGTGCGGCTGCGTGAAGCCTATTTCAAAGCGAATGTCCAGATGATAGGTGTGCGGCTGATAGAACGAACGCGAATCGTCCAGATCCAGCAGCGGCAGCGGGCGCACGTTCACGCCGTCGTCGTCATTGGTCAGCTCCACGCCGGGGAACATTCCCTTCACCAGCGCGCTCTTGCCCGACCCCGCGTCGCCGATAAAGCCGATCAGCTTGTCATACGGGCTCAGGTACAGCTGGGCAATCTGCATGCCCAGATTATAAATGCGGCTGTGCCCGCGCGGCGCAAAGAAGGATGATTCAATCAGGCTTTTGTGCAGCCCCACCGAATATGGCATGCTTACCCCTCCCTGTACGGATTCCTCAAAAGATATTCAAAGGTGGTCTCGGGCACCAATGGCCGCAGCGCTTCCATCCGACCCTCGCGGTACAGCGCGCGCACGCGTCCGGCGCTGATAACCTGCCCGTCCGCCTCGCGCCTTGGAAGCTCGACGACCTCCACGCCGCAGCCCGGCAGGCGCTCCTTCAGGCATTCGTTATACTGGCGCGTCACGCCGTCCTCCGGCTCCGTGCCGACGAACCGGCGCGTGATTCCCATCCTCGGCGCGATGTGTTCGCCGAACATGGCCACGTCCAGCTCGCAGAAGGCTCTGTCCACAATCTGACGGTCGCGCAGGAAATAGTCCGGAAACGTAGCCGAAGAGACCAGATACGGCCCCGTAAAGTGGAAGCTGACGCGCGAAAGACCGGCGCAGCCCGCCTTGGCCAGCGTCATGCGCGCATCCGGCGAAAACAGGCTTTTGTCCTCGGACAGGATGAACACCCGAAGCGTGTCGCACGCGTCCAGCGCTCGCTCGATCAGATACCGGTGCCCCAGCGTGAACGGATTGGCGTTGGCCACGATGCAGCCGGTCACGCCCTCCGCGCCGGGCAGCCCCGCCAGAAAGCGTTCAAGGCCACCCCGCCCGCTCTCCATCAGCAGGCAGTCGCGCGTTTCCAGAAGCGGTGAAAAGCCCAGCTCCGCGAACATCATTCGGTTGCGCGGCTTGGTGTACAGCATCAGCTGCCCATGACCGCGCGCCCACGCCTCGCGGCGAAGCTCGGTCATCACCCGCGCCGCCAGACCCTCGCCCTGCCGGTCGGGCGCGACGGCGACGCATTTCACCGTCATGCCGTCCAGCGAGCCGGCGGCGACGATTTCGCCGTCGTCCACCAGCATGGCGGTATATTCCGCGCGCGCGTCAAAATCCAGCCCGCACCCGGCCAGAAACGCTTCCAGTTGTCCGCGCCGTCTGTCCGGGCGGCCGGTTTCCATGTGCATATGCGCCCTCCTGCCGCCTAAGCCTTCATTTCCAGAGCATTATAGCACAATTTATCGTCATTTGCAACAAAACCGAGTTGCGAATTTCGCCTTAAAGCGGTATAATAATTACAGGCGCGCATGCGCGCCGCAGAAAGGAAAGTGAGTACGGACATGAGCGGAATCGTGAAGCGCGCCGTGGCCGGCACGCTGGAATCCAGCGACGTATTTGTGGAAATCGAGCCCGGCGACAGCGGGATTGAGGTGGAGATCGAATCCGTCGTGCTCGCCCAGTTCGGGGACGCCATCCGCGCCGCCGCGCTGGACGTGCTGAAGGAGCAGAACGTTTCGGACGCGCGCGTGCGCCTGACCGACCGCGGCGCGCTGGACTGCGTAATCCGCGCGCGGGTAGAAACCGCCGTCGCGCGTGCGAAAGGAGAATGACCGTGCGCCGTTCCATGCTGTTTCTTCCGGGCAACACGCCCAATATCATCATCAACGGCGAGGCGCTGGGCGCGGACGCCGTGATTCTCGATCTGGAGGACGCGGTCGCGCCGTCGGAAAAGGACTCCGCGCGCATCCTCGTGCGCAACGCCATCGGCCGGATGGGCTTTGGCCGGTGCGAGGTCATCGTGCGCATCAATTCCACGGACACCGGCGAGTGGACGAAGGATCTGGACGCGATCATCCCCGTGAAGCCGAGCCTGATCATGCCCCCGAAAACCAGCCGCGCGGCGGACGTTCTGCGCGTGGACGAATACATATCGGCGCTGGAAGACCGTCTCGGATTCGCGCGGAATACCGTAAAGCTGATTCCGCTGATCGAAACGGCGCTGGGCGTGGAAAACGCGTTCCAGATTGCCTCCGCGTCCCCGCGCGTCGCCGCGATTTTCTTGGGCGGCGAGGATCTGACGGCTGACCTGCGCTGCCGCCGCACCAAGGCGGGCAACGAAATCGCCTATGCTCGCGCCCGCATGGTCATGGCGGCGCGCGCCGCCGGAGTGGACGTGTACGACACGCCGTTCACCGACGTGAACGACGACACGGGCATTTATACCGACGCGGAATACGCCAAAAGCCTTGGCTTCACCGGCAAATCCGCCATTTCGCCGCGCCACGTGAACGCCATCAACGAGGTGTTCAGCCCCACCGCCGCGGAAATCGACTACGCCTACGAGGTGATGGACGCCATCCGCGCCGCGCAGGCGCAGGGAAAGGGCGCGGTGGCGCTGCGCGGCAAGATGATCGACGCGCCCATCGTCGCCCGCGCGCGGCAGACCATCGAAGCAGCCGAATCGCTCGGCCTTGACAGGAGGGCATAAGCATGGCTATGAAGATCGTCGCTTCTCTTCGGGAAGCGATTTCGCTCTGCGGTCTGAAAAGCGGCATGTCCATTTCCTTCCATCATCACCTGCGCAACGGCGATTACACGCTGAACCGCGTGATGGACGAAATCGCCGCTCTGGGCATTCGCGATCTGACGCTCAACGCCAGCTCGCTTTTCGACGCGCACGCGCCGCTTCGCGAGCACATCAAAAACCGCGTCGTGCGCAAAATCAACACGGACTACATGTCCGCCGGTCTGGGGCGCTCCATATCGGAGGGACTGATGGATGAGTCCGTCGAGTTCCGCACGCACGGCGGCCGCCCGCGCGACATTGCGCTGGGCATCACGCCGATCGACGTGGCCTTTATCGCCGCGCCCACAGCCGATCCCGCCGGAAACTGCTCCGGCAAATACGGCCCGTCCGCCTGCGGCAGTCTGGGCTACGCGTTTCCGGACGCGATGTACGCCAAAAAGGTCGTCGTCATCACCGACAACCTCGTGCCCTATCCGCTGACGGACGCTTCGATTCCCGAAATTTACGTGGACTACGTGGTGCCCGTGGACGCGATCGGCGACCCGCGCGGCATCGTGTCCGGCACGACGAAGATCACGCGCGACCCGGTGGGTCTGGTCATGGCCGAAACCGCCGCGCGCGTCATCCGCCACTCCGGCCTTCTGAAGGACGGCTTCTCGTTCCAGACCGGCGCGGGCGGCGCGACGCTGGCTGCCGCGAAATTTCTGAAGGAGATCATGCTGCGCGAGAAGATTCGCGGCTCGTTCGCCTCCGGCGGCGTCACCGGCTATCTGGTGGACATGCTGAACGAGGGCTGCTTCACCTCCCTGATGGACGTGCAATGCTTCGATCTGAAGGCCGTGGAATCCATTCGAACGAATCCCGCCCACCACGAAATCTCCGCCATGCAATACGCCAGCCCGGCGGCGAAGAGCGCCGTCGTCGACCATCTGGACGTGGTTCTGCTGGGCGCGACGGAGATTGATACCGATTTTAACGTGAACGTGCACACCGATTCCGCGGGCTGCATCATGGGCGGCTCCGGCGGGCATTCGGACACCGCCGCGGGTGCGAAGCTTTCCATGATCATCGCGCCGCTGTTCCGCGCGCGCCTGCCCATCATCACCGGCCGCGTGCGCTGTATCTCCACGCCCGGCAGGGATGTGGACGTGGTCGTCACCCAGCGCGGCGTGGCCGTGAACCCGGCGAAGCCCGATTTGGCGCTGCGGCTGAAGGACGCGGGTCTGCCCATCGTGGACATTCACGAGCTCAAACAGATTGCCGAGCGCATCACCGGCGTACCGGCCGTGCCGCCGGAGGGCGGGCGCGTCGTCGCCCGCGTACTCTCTCGCGACGGCGAGCCGCTGGACGTAATTCGCCAGCTTACGCGATAAAGGAGGAAGCCCCATGCGAGAAATACAGGCCTCGGACGTGACGCAAACCGTGCGCCGTCTGTGCGTCGAAGCCAACTGCCGCCTGCCCGAAGACATGCGCGCATGCATCGCCCGCAGCCGCGACGAGGAAGCGTGGCCCATCGCCCGCGACATTCTGGATCGCATCATCGAAAACTACGAAATCGCCGACCGCGACTGCGTGCCCATCTGTCAGGACACCGGCATGGCCTGCGTGTTTCTGGAAATCGGTCAGGACGCGCACGTGAACGGCGACCTCGCCGAGGCCGTGCACGAGGGCGTGCGGCAGGGCTACGCCGACGGCTACCTGCGCAAGTCCGTCGTCGCCGACCCGCTGCGCCGCGTGAACACCGGCGACAACACGCCCGCCATGATCTATTATGAAATCGTCCCCGGCGACAGACTGAAAATCACCGTCGCGCCGAAGGGCTTCGGCAGCGAAAACATGAGCCGCATCGCCATGCTGCGCCCGTCCGACGGCGAGGACGGCGTGAAGGACTTCGTCGTCCGCTGCGCGGAGGAGGCCGGGCCGAACCCTTGCCCGCCCATCGTAATCGGCGTAGGCATCGGCGGCACGTTTGACCGCGCGGCGCTGCTGGCGAAAAAGGCGCTGATGCGTCCCGTGGACGTGCGCAGCGACGATCCCTATTACGCCGCCATGGAAGCGGAGCTGCTCGCGCGCGTCAACGCGCTGGGCATCGGCCCGCAGGGCTTCGGCGGCAAAACGACCGCGCTGGCCGTGAACATCCTCGCCTGCCCCACCCATATCGCGGGTCTGCCCGTAGCCGTGAACATCAACTGCCATGTGACCCGCCATCAGTCGGAGGTGCTGTAAAATGAAGGTTCTGCATACGCCTCTGTCCCGCGAAGACGCTCGCGCGCTCAGGTGCGGCGAAAGCTGTCTGATCACCGGCACGATCTACACCGCCCGCGACGCCGCCCACAAGCGGCTGTGCGAGCTGGCGGCGAAGGGTGAGCCGCTGCCCTTCGATATCGAGGGCGCAATCATCTATTTCGTCGGCCCCACGCCCGCGAAGCCGGGGCAGGTCATCGGCTCCGCCGGCCCCACCACCTCCTACCGCATGGACGCGTACTCCCCCGCGCTGATCGCCCTCGGCCAGACCGGCATGATCGGCAAGGGTAAGCGCGGCGAAGCCGTGGTCGACGCCATGCGCCGGTACGGCGCGGTCTATCTGGGCGCCATAGGCGGCCTTGGCGCACTGCTGGGCAAATGCGTGAAGAAGGCCGAGGTCATCGCCTATCCCGACCTCGGCGCGGAAGCCGTCCGCAGGCTGGAGGTCGAAAACTTCCCGGTCGTCGTCGTGATCGACAGCGAGGGCAATAACCTCTACGAACTCGGCCGCCGCGCGTATCTGGAACAGCAATAACCGCATAGAAAACGTCTCCGCCGAATTCACAGGCAGAGACGTTTTTTCTATACTTTGGTTTTATTCCTCTCCGGGAAACAGCTTATCCGCCGCTTCGTCGAAGGTGTCCACGAACAGGTCGCAGTTTTCGAGGATGCGCGCCATTTCGTCGGGCTTATCGGCGTACACGTTTTCGCGAATGCCCAGAATCTTCATGCCCGCCGCCCGGGCACTCTTCATCGCGTAGGCGGAGTCCTCGAACATCGCGCAGTTCTCCGGCTTTTCGCCAAGCCGCTCGGCGAGCTTCTCAAAGTATCGGGGATCGCCCTTTGCCAGCCCCATATCGGTTCCGTCGGTCACGAACTCGAAGTACGGCAGGAAGCCCTGTCTGTCCAGCGCCGCCACGGCCGTGTCGCGCAGCGTCGCCGTGGCCACGCACATCTTGACGCCGTGCTTTTTCAGAAGCCGCAGGAAGCGTTCCGCGCCCTGCTTGGCGGGAATGACCGTCCGATACAGCCCGCGCAGTACCTCGTGGTATTCGTCCATCACGGATTCGAACGTGTTGGGCGCGCCGTAATCGGCGACAAACCGCCTCGCGAAGGCGTGGCTGGACATCGTGTCGATCGTGTCCTTCAAATCCTCGGGAATCGGAAGCGAACGCCGCTGCAGAAAGCGCCGGTTTTCGCCGCGCCAGTAGCCCATCGAGTCAAGCAGCGTGCCGTCCATATCGAACGCGACCGCGCGGATGTTTTCCATATTCATATGTATGTTCCCGCCTTCACACCTTAATCGAGTGCCATTTGCCGCCGTTGAAGCGCTTCATGACCAGTCCCATGCGCAGCGCCATATCCACCAGACTTGCCGCCCACGCGCCCAGCAGCGCCCATTCCGGCGCTTCATAGGCCAGCCAGTAGGTCAGCGTGGCCGCCGCGCCCGCGAACGCCGCCTCGGCATAGACGGGCGTGAAGAACTGGGTAATCAGCCGGATGGCGCTGAACGCCAGCACCGGACGGATGATGGCGACGCAGATCAGCATCACGCGCGCCACGAACTTCGTGTCGCCCGCGCCGCGCAGCGCGCCGGAGGTGATGACCGAAAGCATCTGCAGCGGCTGGAACAGCGCCACGATCAGCATCACGTTGGCCGAAAGACGCGCCACCGTGGGATCGTCGGTAAACAGCCCCACCAGCGGATAGCGGAATATCACGATCACCGAAGCCAGCAGCACCGCGCCCACAACGGCGATGCGCTGGGCAATCTTGCCGTACAGGTGGCTCAGGTCGGGGCGCTCCCTGCCCAGCATCTGCCCGACCAGCGACGTGCTGGCCACGCCGATGCCGTCGGCGAACGTGAAGGACAGGTTCAGGAACTGCATGCACACGACGTGCGACGCATACGCCTGCGTGCCCAGATCAGCCACCAGACGCGCGTACAGGAAAAAGCCGATGCGCAGCGCAATCTGTTCCAGCATAGAATTGCCGCCGACCTTCACCACGGCACGCGCGGCAGGCAGGCTGAAGCGCCAGTCGTCCTTCACCGACAGGCGCAGGAAGCCCATATCACCCTCGTGTCTGCGCACCAGTGAGATGCACGCCAGCACCGAGCCTACGCACAGGCCGATGGCCGTGGCAATCGCCGCGCCCTTGACCTCCCACCGCGGGAAAATCCAGATGCCGTTGATCAGAAGCCAGTTCAGGAACACGTTCACCACGTTGCTCGTCACGTTCACATACAGCGTGATGCGCGTGTTGCCGATGCCGCGCTGCGCGGCGCACATCGCCATGGACAGCGCGTTGAACGGAAGCACCGCGGTCACGATGCGGAAGTAGATTTCCGCGTCATCGATCGTATCGGCCTTCGCGCCGGCCAGACGCATCAGCGGACGCGCGACCAGCTGGCCGACCACCGTCATCACAAGGCTCATCAGGAAGATGATCAGCAGGGACGTGCGCAGCGTGCGGTTCGCGTCCTCCCGGTCGCCCTGTCCCTTGCGGCGGGCGACGACGGCCGTGATGCCGGTGTTCATAGCGAAGAACATGCACAGCATCAGCATGCGCGGCTGTCCCACCAGACCGACGGCGGCGATGGCCTCCGTGCCGATTCCGCCCACCATCATCGTGTCGATGGAGCCCATCAGCGAGATCAGCACCATCTCGCACACGCTGGGCAGCGCGATTCGCAGAAGATTCATGTACGCTTCCTTCGTGGAAGGAACCTCTCCCTGCGCGCCGCTTTTGGGAAGCAGCGCCTGAGCGCTAAACAGACGTTTCAGTAAACGCGGCATTTCATATTCTCCTTTAGTACATTGTTCTTCCAGTATACCGCCTTCCGCCTGTTCGTGGGCAAGCGTTTTGTCAAATACCGATTGAGTTCGCGTTAATCCGCATCCATCAATTATCAAATCTTCTTTTGCGGCGCTCTCCACTGCCGTGAAAAACGGAGAGATTGCAAAACCTGCCCACGCCCGTCACGTCGCGCTCCCATCCCGAATCCGCGCGAGCGCAAATTTCACTGCTTCCGCGGAAGCCGCCGCGCCCTGCGCAAAGTCCGGACGGCCGCCAAACGCCTTCACCGCTTCAGATAGCCGCTTTCTCACGTGCAGCGCCACGTTTTCGGCATGGGCGAACCGTCAAACGGACATTCTCCCGTCACGTCGCGCTCCCATCCCGAATCCGCGCGAGCGCGAAGTGCACCGCTTCCGCGGAAGCGGCCGCGCCCTGCGCGAAATCCGGACGACCACCAAACGCCTTCACCGCTTCAGATAGCCGCTTTCTCACGTGCAGCGCCACGTTTTCGGCATGGGCGAACCGTCAAACGGACATTCTTCCGTCACGTCGCGCTCCCATCCCGAATCCGCGCGAGCGCGAAGTGCACCGCTTCCGTGGAAGCGGCCGCGCCCTGCGCGAAGTCCGAACGGCCGCCGCCCTTGCCGCCGAACGCCTTCGCTGCTTCGGACAGAAGCTTCCCCACGTGCAGCGCCACGTTTTCGGCGCGGGCGAACAGCAGAAGGCAACCGGTTTCCGTCCGGTCAGCCAGAAGCGCCACCGTGTCCGGCGCTTCGATCAGCGCCGACGCGACGTCGCGCAGCGCGTCCATGGGCAGGTTGTCGTAAACATGCGTCACGACGCGCAGGCTGCCCATATTTTCCGCGCCGTGGCGCAGCGCGGAAACCCCTTCCAGCGCCCGCTCGCGACGTTCGCGGTTCAGGTGATACTCGGCGTCCTTCGCGCGCGCGTTCAGCGCCTCCACCTTTTCCGGCAGGCTCTCCCAGCCCGTGGACAGCGCGCCCGCCGCCGCCGTGGCCGCGTCGTACATCCTTCGGAAATACAGGAACGCGCGCATGCCGCACACGAACGTCAGCCGCAGCTTTCCCCGGCTCGGGCGCGCGTCGACGATCTTCACAAGCCCGACCTGCCCGGCGCTCGACGGATGCGTGCCGCCGCAGGCGCAGAACTCGTCGTCGCCGATCTGCACCACGCGCACATGCTCCTTCACCGCCGGCGGCTTTCGAAGCGGAAGCGTTTCCAGCTCCTTCGCGTCCGGGAACCAGCAGCGAATGGGCACGTCCGCCTGAATGTGACGGTTCACGTCGTCCTCAAGCGCGCACAGCTCCTCCGCCGTCAGGCGCGTGCGCCCATCCGGCAGCTCTACGTCGATCGACGAATCGTCCCTTCCCAGATGCAGGCCGATCGTGTGCCCGGCGAAATGCCGCCAGCAGGCTCCGGCCAGCATGTGCTCGCCGGCATGCTGCTGCATGTGATCGAAACGGCGTACCCAGTCGATGCGCCCCTCGACCCGCGCTCCGACGGCCAGCGGCGCGTCCACCACGTGCCACATCTCGCCGTCCTTGTCCACATATACGTCCACAATGTTCGCGCCGCCCAGCGTGCCCGTGTCGTAGGGCTGCCCGCCGCTGGTGGGGTAAAACGCGCTGCGATCCAGACGCACGCGCCACGCGTCCCTCTCCGGCTCGCACGCCAGCACCGCCGCGTCAAATTCCTTCAGATAGGCATCGTTGTAATACAGTCTCTCCGTCATGCTTCTCGCCGCCTTTGGTATTTTCATCTACTATACCCCCTCCGTCTTCTATTTTCAAGCCCATCCGCCCGCTTTTCGTTTTGTTAAACGTTTGTAATTTCCCTTCTTTGGTTATTGACTTTCTTTGACCTTTGTAGTATACTTCCCCCTGTCGAAAGAGCAAAGGCCCTGAGACAGAAAATGAATGAACTTCTGGAAACCCAAAGGAGGTTGCCGTTATGTCGAATATGATTGCTTACAGAAATCACAATATGCTCCCGGAAACCCGTTTCTTTGACGAATTCATGCGCCCGTTCTTCGGCTCGATGCAGCAGGACAGCATGCGCGTGGACGTGAAGGACGAAGGCGAGCACTACCTTCTGGAGGCCGAAATTCCCGGCGCGAAGCGCGACGACGTGCACGTTTCGGTGGATGACGGCGTGCTGACCATCTCCGCGGAGTGGAACAGCGAAAAGAAGGACGCGAAGGACGACAAGCGCTATGTGATCAACGAGCGCCGGTATGGCTCGGTGGAGCGCAGCTTCTCGGTGGACAACATCGCCGAGGATCAGATTTCCGCCGAATTCACCGACGGCGTTCTAAAGCTCACCATGCCCAAGAAAACGCCCGAGGAAAAGACCCCGCGCAAAATTGAAATCAAATAACGCATATATTCCCCTCCGGCTGCCGCGAACAGAGCCTTCGCGGCAGCTTTTTTCCTGTCGGTTGACAGGCGCGCCGCTTCCCGTGCTATTCTTTTGCTCGCCTGACCGTCTATGTCCCTATATGAATCCCCGATGGGAACGGCAATAGAACCTGACTCATGAAGCGCCGGGTACAGAAAAACCGGGCGGAGACTTCTCCCTGAAGAGAGACTCCCGCCCGGTTCTTTTTTAGGGCAGCGCCGCACAAATGAGGCGGTCGGCCGGCGAATGGATTTTTCGTCAGATGCAAATGAAAATTTCGAAGGTTTACCGGAGATAAATCGAGGAATTTGCATGCCGCAGATGGCGGAAAAGGGATCGCCCGACGCGCCGCCGAATTGTGCGGTGGTGCCTTAGGGCAGCGCCGCACAAATGAGGCGGTCGGTCGGCGAATGGATTTTTCGTCAGATGCAAATGAAAATTTCGAAGGTTTACCGGAGATAAATCGAGGAATTTGCATGCCGCAGATGGCGGAAAAGACTTCGCCCGACGCGCCGCCGAATTGTGCGGTGGTGCCTTAGGGCAGCGCCGCACAAATGAGGCGGTCGGCCGGCGAATGGATTTTTCGTCAGATGCAAATGAAAATTTCGAAGGTTTACTGGAGGTAAATCGAGAAATTTTCATGCCGCAGATGGCGGAAAAGACTTCGCCCGACGCGCCGCCGAATTGTGCG
>SFHK01000053.1 GCA_004556395.1 Clostridiales bacterium | reverse complement strand
AGAAGCCCTGAAGCTTTTTGCGAACCCTCTGATGCATCATCCTAACGCACGCAGATGCGTCAGATGAAGCGTTAGACGCATCACAAGGAACGAAATCAAACGAGTCGGCTGATCCATGTGGAATGGAAAAGCCGACTCGTTTACGTTACGATTACCTGTCAAGCCAGCAGCGACTGTCATCAGACAAAGCATTCGGGAGCCCTCGGAGGAAGCCTGAAACCCTTTGCGAACATTCTTACACTTCGTTCTAACGCACGCCGCGTTTCTAACGCGCGCATGTGCGTTAGAAACGCGGCGTAATTTCGAAGGTTTACTGGAGGTAAATCGAGAAATTTGCATGCCGCAGATGGCGGAAAAGACATCGCCTGACGCGCCGCCGAATTGTGCGGTGGTGCCTGAAGGCAAATCGATCGTGCCCATCCAACAGACAATCGAGGAACACCGTACATTTTTTCTTTTCCGAAGCCGCCGCGTCACGCCTGTCCCTTTGTCCCCCAGAACCTCGCCAGCGTGTTTGCCAGCGTTTTTTCGGTTACGGGGGCGGGGCGGATATGGGGCGGGAAGAGGGTCTGGTAGTCCTCGCGGGCGTAGCGGTCGTCGATGAAGAGGGTTACGCCGCGGTCGGTGGGGGTGCGGATGACGCGGCCGGCGGCCTGAAGGCATTTGCCGAAGCCGGGGTAGACGTAGGCCGTTTCAAAGCCGCCCTCGCCGTCCGCGTCGTTATAGAGGGCGGCGAGCGAATTGCGCTCGAAGCACAGCTGGGGCAGCCCCACGCCCACGATCGCCGCGCCGATCAGGCGTTCGCCGGGCAGGTCGACGCCCTCGGAGAACACGCCGCCCATGGCGATAAACGCCACCATGGACGTTTCCGGGTTTTCGCGGAACTGCGCGAGGTACGCGTTTCGCGCGTCCTCGTTCATGTCCCGCGCCTGAAGCAGCACGCGCACGCTCGGGTAGTGCGCGCGGAAGAGCTCCGCCACCTGATTCAGGTACGCGTGGCTGGGGAAGCACGCCACGTAGTTGCCCCTTTTCGCCAGCGCCAGCTGCGCAATCGCGCGGGCGACGCGCGGCGCGCTTTCCTCGCGGGCGGAATAGCGCGTGGGAATGTCCATCGAAAGGCTTAAAAGGTTTTCCCTCGGAAACGGCGACGGCAGCGAAAGCGTGCGGTCGCCGTCGTTTTCGCTGATGCCGAACAGCCGCGCGTAGTGCCCGATGGGCGTGAGCGTGGCGGAAAACAGCGCCGTGCCGCGCATGCGCTTCATCGTGCGCGAAAGCCTTTGCGTCGGGTTCCAGCACCACAGCCGCACGCGGCAGCGCTTGCCCTCCGGCTCGATCAGCGTCTTATACGTTTCCTCGTCAAACTCGCCCGACACGCGCAGGAACGCGGACACGGCGAAATATTCCTCCAATAGAAGCGAATGAAACGGAGACGCCGAATCCAGCCGGTCGCGCAGCGCGTCCAGAAACGGCTTGGCTTCGTCGATGAGCGCGATGGGCAGCTCGCTTCGCAGCTCGCATTCCTCGGCGTGCTCAAAGCTTTTGAGAAAGCGCGTACACGCGGCGTACAGGGGCGAGAGCCTGCCCTCGCACTTCCCCACCTCGCGCCGAAGCGTTCGCACATTCTTCGCGCTCAGCTCTGCCGAATACATCTCCCGCGCGCGCGGAATCAGGTTGTGCGCCTCGTCGATCAGAAGCGCATAGCTGCCTCTGTGGTCGAAAAAGCGCTTCAGGCGCACGACGGGATCGAACACGTAGTTGTAGTCGCACACCACGACCTCCGCCGTCTCCGCCAGCGCCAGCGACAGCTCGAACGGGCACAGCCGGTGCTTTTTCGCAAGCGCCAGCACCGCTTCCCTGTCCAGCCCCGGCGTGCGCCACGCCTCCTCCACCGCCTTCTTCTGCCGGTCGAAGTAGCCGCGCGCATAGGGACACGCCTCCGGGTCGCAGCGCGTGCCGGGAACCGGACAGATCTTCGACTTCGCCGTGATCGTCACCGAGCGGATCATCAGCCCGCCCTCGCGCATGCGGTTCAGCGCGTCCTCGGCGGCGCGGCGGCCGGTGGTGCGCGCGGTCAGGTAAAACACCGTCTCCACGCGCCCCTCGCCCAGCGCCTTGACCGCGGGAAACAGCGCCCCGGCGGTTTTTCCGATGCCGGTGGGCGCTTCGACGAGGATTTTCTTTTTGTCTCGAATCGTTCGGTAGATCTGCGCCGCCATCGCGCGCTGCCCCTCGCGGAAGCCCGCGAACGGAAAGCCCAGCGCGCGCATGGACGGCAGCGACGTTTCCTTCCATTCGTCAAAGAAGCGCAGCCGGCGGGCGTAGGCTTCGGCATACAGAAAAAACAGCGCGGTGAGCTTCTCGCGCGTATAGGGGCGGGTAAACGACGCGCGCGCGCCGGACAGATCGGCGTACGTCAGCCGCACGGTCACCTCCGGCAGGTTCTCGTTTTCCGCCAGAATATAGGCGTAGATCTCGGCCTGCGCCCAGTGCACGGGATAGTCGCGCTCCGAAACGCGCGCGGGCGGGCGGCGCGTGGTCTTGATTTCCTCCACCAGCGCCTGCCCGTCCGCGAGCAGAAGGCCGTCGATGCGCCCCTGCACGATCAGCGGAATGCCGCTCACCTCGCGCTCGATGCGCACCGGTACCTCGCTTCTGTAGCCCTCCGGATACGCCTTCTGAAGCAGAAGGTGCCCCTTCAGCCCCTCCTGCATGCGGTCTATGCCGCCGTCCGCGCCCAAATCGCCGCCCTCAAAATAGACCTCCGCAAGCGTTCGCACGTTTACGGAGCGCACAGTCTCGTTCATCAGTCGAATATCTGCATGATGGCGCACTTCAGATACCGGGTCTCCGGGCTGGCCGGAAGCACCGGGTGATCGTGCCCCTGCGAGCGCATTTCCACCAGACGCACGCGCTTTTTCGCGTCGCGCGCGGCGGTGTTGATCATGTCGGTGAACTGCTGCGTGGACACGTGCTGCGAACACGAGCAGCTGACCAGATAGCCGCCGTCGCGCACCAGCTTCAGGCCGCGCAGGTTGATTTCCTTGTAGCCGCGCAGCGCGCTCTCCACGGCCGCGCGCGTCTTGGCGAAGGCGGGCGGGTCGAGAATCACCACGTCGAATTTCTCCTTTGCGTCGGTCAGCTCGCGCAGATGGTCAAAGCAGTTGTGCACCTCAAACGTCACGTTGGAAAGCCCGTTGTTTTCGGCGTTCTTGCGCGCCACCTCGATCGCGTCCTCCGAAATGTCCACGCCCAGCACGCTCGCCGCGCCGCCCTTTGCGGCGTTCAGCGCGAACGAGCCGTTGTGGCAGAAGCAGTCCAGCACGCGCGCGCCCTTGCACAGCTTCATGACCTCGTGCCGGTTCTCCTTCTGGTCTAAGAAGAAGCCGGTCTTCTGGCCGTTCTTCACGTCCACCATATACAGGATGCCGTTCTCGGTCATGGGCACGAAATCGGGCACCTCGCCCCACAGAAGGCCGGTGGTCTGCTCCATGCCCTCCAGCCGGCGCACGGGCACGTCGTTGCGCTCGTAAATGCCGCGCGGCTTCACCACGTCCACCAGAATCTCCACGATGTCCTTCTTCCACTGCTCAATGCCCAGCGACATGGACTGAATCACCAGAATATCCGAGAACTTGTCCACGATCAGCCCGGGCAGGAAATCGCTCTCGGAATAGATCAGGCGGCAGCTGTTCACGTCGCAGAAGTCCTGCCGGTACTTCCACGCCGTCTCCACGCGGCGCTGGAAGAACGCGTGATCGACGCTTTCATCCCTGTACGTCAGCATGCGCAGCGCAATCTGCGAATGCGGATTGTAAAACGCCTTGCCCAGAAACGTTCCCTTGGAGCTTTCCACGTTCACGACGTCGCCGGGCGTGTACGCGCCCTCTACCCTGTCCACGTCGGACGCGAACACCCACGGGTGCCCGCTGCGAACGCGCGTCTCGCGCGTGGGACGAAGAACTGCCTTTGCCATCTCTCTCAACCCTTCCGTATCGTCACAGAATCTGAATTTCCATTTCCAGCGCGTATTCGCCGGAAGTTACCTTCACATTTTCATCCATCACGGTCGACCACGCCATGCCGCCGCCGATGCCGGCGTGCGCCGCGTCGGTGTGCACGATGGTTTCCGGCCGCACGGGAATCTCGTCGTCGTGCGTCGCGTCGCGCAGGTCGCACACGGTGTAGTGATGCGCGTCGAAGTGGAACGGCCTGGACGCGCGCATGATCACCCTCGCGCCGTCCGCCGTTTCAAACGTCACGCGGCGCACGTCCTCGCGCCCGCCGTTCTCCGCCGGGGGCGTGAACGGGAAATGCATCTCCGTCACCGTGGTCTGATAGGTTCCCAGCCGCGCGGCCTCCTTGCGGTCGGGATAGCTCTCGCCCGGCCCGCGGCCGAACCATTCCACCTTTTCAAAGCCCTCGGGCAGCGTCCACGTAAAGCCCAGCCGCTCCACGCTGTCTATGCCGGACAGCCGGAACCGCGACGAAAGCGTCATCGTGCCGTCGCCGGACATGACCAGCCTCAGGTATACGTCGATCGCCGCGCCCTGCGCCGTGCGCGAGGTCAGCCGCGTCACGCGCTCCAGCTGCACGCGCCCGTCGCCCAGCGCCGAAACGTTTAAAAGAATCAGCCGCCGGTTGCAGTTTTCCTGCGTAAACGCCGACCAGTCGGCCCAGCAGCCCCAGCCCGGCTGCGCGTTCGCGCCCGAAAGCCCGCGCGACGCGCACTCGCTGAGCGCGTTCAGCACGTATTCGCGCCCGTACTTCGTCAGACTCACGATGCAGCCGGTGCTCTTGGAAACCGCCATCGAAAGCCCCGGCGCCTGCACGGTGATCATGCCGTGCGAATCGTCGAACGTCGCGGGCAGATAGCGCACGCGGCGCGGAGACGGCAGCACGCCGCCCAGAAGGAACTGCTGATGATACGCTTTCCCCTCCGGGCACACGATGTCCACGTCCAGATACGCGTCCTCGCCCGCGGCGCGCGCCGGGCCGAACGAAATTTCGCCCTCGCTCATCGGCGCGAGCGCCGGAAGCGGCATTTCCCCGCTGCCCGTCGGCTCGCTCGCGGCATACGCCGTCCACGAAAGCGTGAAGCCCGCCGTCGTCAAAGCAAGGAAGCGGTTTTTGAACGCGTAGCGATTGCCCTCCCTGCGCTCCAGAAACACCGGCGCGTATACCGCCTGCATTTCCAGCCCCACCGGCTTCACGGTCAGATCGTGCGTCACCACGCCGTTCATGCACATGAACTTCGGCTCATACGGCTCCGTGACCGCCTCAAAGAAGTCCCCGCCGTAGCCCGGCGTGTGGTCGGCGCGCCACAGCGCCTTGTCCTGAAAGTCCCATACGAACCCGCCCTGAAAGCGCGGGTATTTCTCCGTCAGCTCGCGGAAGCGCGAAAGCCCGCCGCCGCTGTTCAGAATCTGATACGCGTATTCGCACAGAATCACCGGCCGGTCGTCCTTCGTGTCGGAAAGCAGCTCCAGAATCGCCTCGCGCGTGGGATACATCGGACAGCGAATGTCCGAAATCGCGCGGCCGGGGTTGCCGGACTCGTACTGAACCGGCCGCGTCGGGTCGTAATACCTCAGCCACGCCGCCATCGCCGCGTGATGCGGCCCCAGCCCGCTCTCGTTGCCCAGCGACCAGATGATGATGCTCGCGTGGTTTTTGTGCGTCTGCGCCATGCGCCGCGCGCGCTGAAGATACGCCTCCGCCCACTCGGGATCGTTGGACAACATGCCCCGCACGCCGTGCGTCTCAAGGTTCGTCTCGCACACGACCATCAGCCCGTGCTCGTCGCACAGGTCGTAAAACGCCGGATCGTCCGGGTAGTGGCAGCTGCGCACGGCGTTCACGCCCAGCTCCTTCATCAGAAGGATTTCCTTTTTCATCTGCTCGCGCGAGACCGCGCGCCCACCGTCCACCGAGTGCTCGTGCCGGTTCACGCCGCGCACGATCACCCGCCGCCCGTTCAGCTTCAGAACGCCGTCCTCAATCGAGACCGTGCGGAAGCCGAACAGCACCTTCTCGCGGTCGGCCGCGTCGCCCGAGCCGGGATCCAGAAGCGCCAGATGCACGCGGTACAGCGTGGGCGTCTCCGGCGTCCAAAGCCGCGGATGGTCGATTTTCACATGAAACCGCGCATGCCCCGGCATCGGCGCGTCGTGATCCAGAAACGACGGCGGCTCCGCCGCGGGCGCGCGCTTTTCCCTGTAGATGATCTTCCCGTCCGGGTCGTAAATGTGCAGCCGCACCAGCGTGTCGGCAAAGCCGGAAACCCGCGTCACCTGACAGTCCAAAAGGAAATTTCCGTCCTGATCCGTCCGCACCATCACGTCCTCAATGTACATGCGCGGCTTGGAATACAGCGTCACCGGACGGAACACGCCCGAAAGATGCCAGTAATCCTGATCCTCCAGCCACGTCGCGTCCGTGAACCGCATCACCTGAAGCGTGATCTGATTCTCGCCCGCGTATACATACCGCGTCACGTCAAACTCGCACGCCAGCTTCGAATCCTGCGAATACCCCACGGGATTTCCGTTCACCCATACGTAAAACCCGGACTCCACCCCGCCGAAATGCAAAATCAGCTTGCGCCCCACAAAATATTCCGGTACCTCGAACGAACGCCGGTAAAGCCCGGTCGGAATCATGTCCGGCAGGTGCGGCGGATTCATCCGCGACGCGTACCCCGTCTCCCGCTCGTAGCTGGGCGTAATCAGATGCGCGCCCGGCTCGTCCGTGAACGGATAAACCCAGTTCGTGTAAATCGGCTCCGACGCGCCCTGCAGCTCCCAGTTCCCCGGCACCTGAATCTCCCGCCAGTCCTCGTCGTTGAAATCCGGCACATAAAACGCCGCCGGCAGCATGCTCGGATGCTCGCATAAAAGAAACTTCCACGTCCCGTCCAACGATAACGATAACGTGTTCTCCCAAGGACTGTGCGCGCTCAGACGGTTGATCGACTGAACCTCGATGTTCTGCCACTCCGGCTTCGTATGGAAATTCATCGCCGACTCTCCCTTCCGCCCTCAAAAAATAGAATTTATCCTATTCTAACACGCCAGCCCCGATTTGTCATTAAAAAAACCGGCGCGTCCCGCCCGAAACGGAAAAATTCATCTTCCCGTCCGCGCGCTCCCGCGGGAAAAGCCAAAAAAGAAGCGGCGGGAGAGTTTTTCTCCCCCGCCGGACATGTTTGCTTATGGCAGCGCCGCGCAAATGAGGCGGTCGGCGCCTTATTTGTACTGCGCGTTGTACGCGTTCTGGTAGATTTCAACCAGCTGCGGCAGTCCCTGAGACTCGAGGGTCGCCAGCCACGCGTCGTACTCGTCGTCGATGGACTTGGTGCCGTTGAAGAAGGAGATCATGCCCTCCTTGATGGTGGCGCTCAGGTTCGCCTTGAGCACGGACATGGTTTCGTTCTGCTCGTCGGTGAACTTGAGGCTGGGGATGGCCTTCTCATCCTTCGTGTAGGGCTTGTATTCCTTGGTCACCTGATACAGAAGCGTCTCAAGACCCGCGCCGCTGTAAAGGTCGATGTTGGGATCGGAGGGCTCGCCGAGACGGAACTTCGCGTCGCGGTAGGAGATGGTCATCTGCAGCACGCAGTAGCTCTGCGGCTCGCTCTCCTGCCACGGCACCAGCAGCTTGTACATGGCGGGCTCGCCGTTGATGCCGATCGCGCCGGGATCCGCGTCCGTCCACTGCTCGCCGTACACGCCGTAGTAGCCGCGCATGGTGGCCGCGTAGGAATACAGCAGGTCGCCAAGCTTAAAGGCCTCCACGGGATACTGGCACTTCGCGGAGATGGTGTAGCCGTTGCCGCCCACGTTGCCGTAGGGATAGGAGATGGCGTTGGTGTAGCCGTCGGGGCCGGCCACGGGCAGCACGCGGCGATAGTTGCGGTAGATGTCGCTGCCGAGGTTGCAGAACAGGATGTAGCCGCCGGAGCAGGCGCCGAGGCGGTCGCTCTCCGCGATCTGGGTCAGCGCGGCCAGATCCTGCGTGAAGGAGCCGACGTAGAGCAGATCCTCTTCGACGAGCTTGCGCACGTACTTCACGCCGTCGCGGAAGGCTTCCAGCTCGAAGGGCGTGCACACGGTGTCGCCGTCCATGTACATGCCGAACGCGTCGGACGAGGTGGTGCTGCCGGTGTCAAGGTCGAGGGTATAGTAGCAGAACGCGTTCATGATCGGGTTCTCGACGTTGGTGTACCAGCCGTCCTTGTAGTCGCCGGCCAGCGGGATTTCGTCGTTCGGGTCGCCGTTGCCGTTCGCGTCCTGATCGCGGAAGGCCACGAGCACTTCGTACAGCTCATCCAGCGTGGTGGGCATCTTGAGACCCAGATTGTCCAGCCACGCCTGGTTGATCCAGAACTTGCGGGGCGCGGTGCAGTGGAAGCACTCGTTGACCACGGGCAGGGAGTAGATGTTGCCGTCCAGCTGGGAGATCAGCCCCTCGGTGCCGGGGAACTCGGCGAACATCTTCTTGGTGAAGGTGCCGTGCTCCTCAATCAGGTCGTTCAGCGGGAGGAACATCTTCTCGTCCACGCCGAAGCGGCTGATCATGGCAGAGGTCATGCCGCAGCTCAGGAACACGTCCGGATAGTTGCCGGAGTTCAGGATCAGACCGAGCTTTTCGGCGCGGCCCTCATAGGGAATCAGCTCGAAGGTCAGATCCACGTTGGTAACTTCCTCCAGCCACTTCACAAACGCGTTTTCTTCCCACGTGGAAATGGTCGCGTGATCGGTGACGGCGACCTTCAGCGTGATGTCGCCGAAGTTCTCGCAGAGCCTGTAGTCCGAGAGATCCTCGTCGTGCGCCCACTGCGGCTCCCACGCCAGCGCATAGCTCGCGCAGCCGAGCAGCAGCGTCAGCGCCAGGGAAAGGCTCAGCAGCTTCTTCAGAAGGGTCGTTCTCATCTTGTTTTCCTCCTCTGTCATTTTTTCTATTCCATATGCAGCGCATATTGGATTCGCATCAGCCCTTGACGGAGCCGACCATGATGCCCTTTACGAAATACTTCTGAACGAACGGATACAGCGCCAGAAGGGGCGCGCTGGACACGACGATCACGGCGTACTTCAGAAGATTGCTCATTCCCTGCCGGGAGGCCATGTCGCGCAGATCCGCCACGGCGCTCATGTCCAGCTGGTTCAGAATCAGTATGTTGCGCAGCACCACCTGCAGCGGGAAGCGGCTCTTGTCCGACAGGTAGATGAACGCGTCAAAATAGCTGTTCCAGATGCCCACGGCGCAGTACAGCGATATGACCGCGATGATCGGGCCGGAGAGCGGTATGACGATGGACAGAAGCTGCCTGAACACGGAGCAGCCGTCCATGCCGCTGGCCTCGAACAGCTCCTCGGGGATGGAATTCTGAAAATACGAGCGCATCAGTATGACGTACCACGCGTTCATGGCGTTTGGAATGATCAGCGCCCACGTGGTGTCCAGCCAGCCGAGGCCGTTGATCAGCAGATAGTTCGGTATGAGACCCGCGTTGAACAGCATGGTGAAAAGCACCATGCCGGCCACGACGCCGCGCCCGTAGAAGTCCTTTCTGGACAGGCAGAAGGCGCACAGCGTGGTCAGCGTCAGGTTCACGGCCGTGCCCAGCACCGTGTAGATGGCGGAGTTCAGATAGCCGGTCATGATGGAATCGTAGGTAAACACCGCCTCATACGCCTTCAGGGACGGCTCCACCGGGAACAGCCACACCCTGCCGGCCATGACCGCGGTCGTGGAGGAGAAGGACGCGCTGACGACGTAAACCAGCGGATAGGCGACGATGGAGACGGCGAAAACCAGAATCAGCGTCGCAATCACGTCGAAAAGCGTATCGTCCCAGCGCTGGCGCACCCGCGTTCCGCGGCGCGCGCCGACGGCTGTTTTCCTTGAAATCGCCATGCTTTTCCCCTCCTTTACAGTACGCTGACCTGACTGACCTGCCGGGAAATGGCGTTCACCATCACCAGCATGCACAGATTCACCAGAGAATTGAACAGGCCGACCGCCGTGGAGAAGCTGTAGTTGAAGTTGACGAGACCCAGCTTGTATACATATGTGGATATGACCTCGGATATGGGCGTGTTGATGCTGTTCTGCATCAGATAAATTTTCTCAAAGCCCACGGAAAGAATGCTGCCCGTGTTCAGGATAAACAGCGTGATGATCGTGGGCGCGATGTAGGGGATGTCGATATTGATGATGCGGCGCAGCTTGCTCGCCCCGTCCACCTTGGCCGCGTCGTACAGATCCATCGGAACGCCCGTGAGCGCGGCCAGATACACGATGGCGGAATAGCCCATCGTCTGCCACACGCCCGTCCACACATACAGCGAGCGGAAGTATGTGATCGTGCCCATGAAGTTCACGCTGCGCCCGCCCAGCTTCACGATGATCTGATTGACAAAGCCGGTGGATATGTCCGTGAACTGAATAATCATCGAAACCAGCACCACGGTGGAAATGAAGTAGGGCATGTAGGTGATCATCTGCGTGAACCTTTTGAACTTCTGAGAGCGGCATTCGTTCAGGCAGATGGCGAGGATAATCGGTATCGGGAAGCCCGCGAGCAGGCTGTACAGGCTCAGAACAAACGTGTTTCGGATGATCATGCCCGACGCGGAGGAGCTGAAAAACAGTTCAAAATGCTTCATGCCCACCCACGGACTATTCCAGATGCCTCCGCGCACCTTGAAATCCCTGAACGCGATCTGAATCCCGAGCATGGGATAATAGCGGAACACGAGCAGATACACAAGCGGCAGCAAAATCAGAACATAATAGGGAAGGCTCTTTCGGATTCGCTTTTTTCTGTACGACCATGACGAAGCGCCGGGATTCTTCAATCGATGCATCACTCGCCCTGCCTCCAGCAACAGAATTTTTCTCTGCCGCTATTATATATGAGGACAAAGCGGAATGCAATATAAAAATTTACAAATTTGATTATTTAACAATATTCCGGCGGGAATTATTGCATCTTGTCTTCTGTATTTTTATACTGTAACAGAGCATAGACTGAATACTTCCCGCGCGAAATCAAATGTCCGCGCGAAGGTAGTCGCCCGCCCCGGCCTCCCCGGGCGCGGGCATCGTGAACCTTCGTCCCGGCTCCGCCGCGGCGGAAACCGGCGCGCCGTCCTCGCCGCGCAGATCGCGCGCGACGAATCGAACCGGTGCGCGGCCGGGGTGCAGAAGCTCCACCTCGCGTCCCTCCTGCAGCTTGTTCTTCACCTCGCACACAATCCGGTCTCCGTAGCGGCCGACGACCGGCGCAAGGTATTCGCGCGTCCTTTCGTAGCCCTCGGGCGCGTTGGGCGCGCGTTTCGCTTCGTCGCGGTAAAAGCCGGTCGTATACGGCCGGTGGCTGACGGCGCTTAATTCCTCCATGCACAGACCCTCATCCGCGCCGTTCAGGCGCATGCGGTAGGCGTTCACGACGGTCGCCACATAGTACGCCGTCTTCATGCGCCCCTCGATTTTGAGGGAAGTTACGCCCGCGGCCAGAATCTCGTCCAGCAGCGGCATGGCGTTCAGGTCGCGGGACGACAGGATGTACGTCCCCGAAGCGTCCTCTTCGATGGGAAACACCTGCCCGGGGCGCTTTTCCTCGGTCAGGCCGAATTTCCAGCGGCAGCTCTGCGCGCAGCCGCCGCGGTTGGCGCTGCGCCCGGTCAGGTAGGTGGAAAGCAGGCACCTGCCGGAATACGCCATGCACATCGCGCCGTGCACAAACGCTTCCAATTCCAGACCGGCGGGCGTTTTCGCGCGAATCTCCGAAATGCGCGCAAGGTTCAGCTCGCGCGCCAGCACCACGCGGCTCGCGCCCAGCTCGTAATAGATGTTCGCGCTCTCGTGGTTGGTGCAGTTCGCCTGCGTGCTCACGTGCACCTCCATGTCGGGACACGCGCGCTTAATCGCCCGAATCGCGCCCAGATCGGACACGATCATCGCGTCCGCGCCCGCGTCCTTCAGGCGCTTCGCGTATTCCGCCATGTCCGGAATCTCCTCCGGAAACGTAAACGCGTTCGCCGCCACGTACACGCGCACGTTCCGCGCATGCGCGTACTCGCACGCCTCGCGCACGCCCTCCAGCGTGAAGCCGGTATTTCCGGCGCGCAGCTGAAGCATCGGGCCGCCCAGATAGACGGCGTTCGCGCCGAAGCGAACGGCGGCGCGGAGCGCGTCCATGCCGCCCGCCGGCGCGAGCAGTTCAATTTTGTTCGTATTCATTTACACATTAAAGCGGAACAGCGTCACGTCGCCGTCCTTCATTACGTAATCCTTGCCCTCGGAGCGGACTAAGCCCTTCTCCCTGCAGGCGTTCATGCTGCCCTCGCGCACCAGATCGTCATAGGCCACGATCTCGGCGCGGATGAAGCCCCGCTCAAAGTCGGAGTGAATCTTGCCCGCGGCCTGCGGCGCCTTCGTGCCCTTCTCGATCGTCCACGCGCGAACCTCCTTGGGCCCGGCGGTCAGGAACGAAATCAGCCCCAGAAGGTCGTAGCCAATGGTCACCAGCCGGTCAAGGCCGCTCTTTCCGATGCCCATTTCCTCAAGGAACATCTTCTTCTCCTCCGGCTCAAGCTGCGCGATTTCCTCTTCCACCTTCGCGCAGATCACCAGCACCTCGCTGCCCTCGGCCTCGGCGATTTCCTTCACCTTTTTCACCAGCGGAAGCTCCTCGGCGCCCTCGCCCACCTCGTCCTCGCCGATGTTCGCGGCGTAGACGACCTTCTTCATCGTGAGCAGGAACCAGCCCTCGGCAATTTCGCGCTGCTCCTTCGTCAGCGGCGCGGTGCGCGCGGGCTTCAGATCGTTCATGTGTTTGAGGAGTACTTCAGCGGTTTCCATCTCCGCGGCGTACTTCTTGTCGCCGTTCTTCACCAGATGGCTGGCCTTTTCCAGACGCTTGGTCACGGTTTCAATGTCCGCCAGAATCAGCTCGGTCTGAATCGTCTCAATGTCGCGGGCAGGATCGACGCTGCCGTCCACGTGAATCACGTTTTCGTCCTCAAAGCAGCGCACCACGTGCACAATCGCGTCTACCTCGCGGATGTGGCTCAAAAACTTGTTGCCCAGTCCCTCGCCGTGGCTCGCGCCCTTCACAAGACCTGCAATGTCCACAAATTCCAGAACGGCAGGCGTGTACTTCTCAGGATGATACATCTCCGCCAGCACGTCCAGCCGGGGGTCCGGCACGGCCACCATGCCGTTGTTCGGTTCAATGGTGCAAAACGGATAATTCGCCGCCTGCGCACCCGCGCAGGTGATGGCGTTAAACAGTGTGCTCTTGCCCACGTTCGGAAGGCCCACGACGCCCAGCTTCATAGTAATTCCTCCAACTGCAATTTTCAATCCTTAATTATAACGGATAAACGTGAAAACTACAACAGTAAAATTGCCTTTCCCGAGGAAATGCCCGAAAGAGAATTTTATGACGAAAAAATGGTCTGCCGCGGAAGATGGATTCCGAAGCAGACCCGATTTGATCGACTGTTTTACGCCTGCACGCTCAGCATGACCAGAGAGGACAGGGCGAGAAGGAGGCCGACGGCCTTGAACGGGGTGATCTTTTCCTTGAAGAGGAACACGGCGAACATGACTGACAGCACCAGCACACCGCCATTTTCCACCGTGTACAGCACGGGCACGTTGACCAGCTGCATCACGTACATCAGAAGGTTCAGCGCCGCGGCGGCGGAAACGCAGCACAAAAGCATGCAAAGCGCCGAGCTTTTCGTCTGGCGGAACGCCGCGAGGCTGCTTCGGCCGCGCTTTGAGAGCAGCATCACGAAGCCCAGAAGCGCCGTGAAGAGGAAGGTGACGATGATCATCTCCTCGCGCTGCGTGTTGCCCATGGCCTCCTGCTGCGCGTTCAGGAGCGCGCCGTACAGGCCGTTGAACAGGAACAGGAGGGTGCAGAACAGCGGGAACAGGCGGCTGGCGGCCGTCTTCGCCTTCTTTTCCTTCCTGCCGCCCACGATGCCGTCCAGATTCAGGAACAGGAACGCCGCCAGCATCACCGCCACGCCCGCGTATTGCAGCGCGTTCAGCGGCACGTGGTACACGATCACGGACTGGAAGAGCGGAATCAGGATGCCGCCCGCCAGCAGGCACAGGTTTGCCACGGCATAGGAGCCGCTGGCCGTCGCCTTGATCAGCGACAGGTTGTAGCCAAACAGCACCGCGCCGTTCAGAAGCCCCAGCAGAACCGTCGCCGTCGACGGCGCGAAGCGCCCCTTGCCCACCGCGAACGTGACGATGGACACGAACACGCCGTAGATTACATTATACACAAATGGCGAGGTCGATTCCTCTCCCGGGTAGCGCTGGTTGTACAGCCGGCAGAACAGCGTCTGGCAGGCATACAGCACGATCATCATCGCGATCAGGAGCGTGGACGTCATAATCTCAGCCTCCGTAGATTGCGTTTCGCAGAAATCGGGCTGTCCGCCAAACGGGCAGCCCGGTTTTTAGATTATAAATGCGTTCAGTTCCTGGCGGCCTTTGCCCAGCTGTCCTTCAGGGGAACGACGCGGTTGAAGACCGGTTTCTCAGAGGTGGAGTCCGGATCCTTGCAGAAGTAACCCATGCGCAGGAACTGGAAGCGGTCGCCCACGTTCGACTCGGCGATTGCGGGCTCCACCAGACAGCCGGTGAGCGTGGTCAGGCTGTCGGGGTTCAGAAGGTCGATGAAGTCCTTCGGCGCGGCGGTCTCGACTTCTTCGCCGTCCTCGGTTTCGGTTTCCTCGGCGGCGGCTTCGTCCTTCAAAATCGGCTCGTACAGGCGCACCTCGGCGGGGATGGCGTCCATCTCGCTCACCCAGTGCAGCGTGCCCTTGACCTTGCGGTTCGCGCCCTCGCTGCCGGACTTGGAATCGAGGTCGACCGAGCAGATCAGCTCGACGACGTTGCCGTTTTCGTCCGTCTTCGCTTCGTCGCAGCGGATGATGTAGGCGCCCTTCAGGCGAACCTCGCGGCCGGGCGCGAGACGGAAGAACTTCTTCGGCGGGTCAAGCATGAAGTCCTCCTGCTCGATAAAGCAGGTCTTGGTGAAGTGCAGCTTGCGCGTGCCCATCTCGGGATGGTCGGGATGGTTTTCCAGCTCGATTTCCTCCACCTTGCCCTCGTCCCAGTTGGAAAAGGTGATCTTCAGCGGGCGCAGCACGGCCATTGCGCGCGGCGCGGTGCTGCCCAGCGCTTCGCGGACGCAGGCCTCCAGCAGCGCGCCGTCCACGGTGGAATCCGCCTTGGCTACGCCGACGCGGCCGAGGAAATCGTGAATCGCTTCCACCGGATAGCCCCTTCTGCGCATGCCGACCAGCGTGGGCATGCGGGGATCGTCCCAGCCGGCCACGTAGCCCTCCTCCACCAGACGGCGAAGGTAGCGCTTGGACATGACGGTGCGCGTGATGTTCAGGCGCGCGAACTCGATCTGGCGGGGCGGCTGCTCAAAGTCGGCGTGATGCACCATCCAGTCGTACAGCGGGCGGTGAATTTCGTATTCCAGCGAGCACAGCGAGTGCGTGATGCCCTCGATGGCGTCCTGAATGGGGTGCTGGAAGTCGTACATCGGGTAGATGCACCAGTCGTCGCCGGTGCGGTGATGGTGGCAGCGCTTGATGCGGTACATCGTCGGGTCGCGCATCAGAACGTTCGGCGAGGACATATCGATCTTCGCGCGCAGCACGCGGCTGCCGTCCGGGAATTCGCCGTTCTTCATGCGCTCGAACAGGTCGAGGTTTTCCTCGACGCTGCGGTCGCGGTACGGGCTGTTCACGCCCGGCTCGGTGAGCGTGCCGCGGTTTTGGCGCATCTCCTCGGGAGACTGATCGTCGACGTAGGCAAGACCCTTTTTGATCATGCCGCGGGCGATCTCGTACAGGCGCGGGAAGAAATCGCTGGCGAAGTGCAGCTCCGCCCAGTGAAAGCCCAGCCATTCGATGTCGCGCTGGATGCCTTCCACGAATACGGTATCTTCTTTGGCGGGATTGGTGTCGTCGAAGCGAAGGTTGCAGGTGCCGCCGTATTTCTTTGCAATGCCGAAATCGATGCACAGCGCCTTTACGTGGCCGATGTGCAGGTATCCGTTCGGCTCCGGCGGGAAGCGGGTTTTGACGTGGTCAAAGCGTCCCTGCTGAAGGTCCTCCTCGATATATTCTTCGATGAAGTTTGCGGCGCGCTTTTCGCCCATTTCCATGGCTGGACTCCTCCTTCTATTATAGTGTGGTATGTGGCCGGGGGAGCAAGCTCCCCCGCCACTGCCACCCCCTGTGGGAAAAGGATACGATTTCCCTGCGGGAAAGGGACGGATTCCCCTCCACACCACCCTTTCTCAGATTCCGCTGAAATCCTGCGGATTTCCGGGCGCGGAATCTGCAAGGAAGCGATTTTTTCTCCGGGGAGCAGGCTCCCCTCCGAAAAAATCAGCACCCGGGGCGACCAACCGAAATCTTCGATTTCGCTTGGTCGGTCGCGAAGCGACTTGCTTGCCCCTTGGGCAAGCAACCTTTCCGCCGCGCAGGTCGCCGGCCTCGATTGGAAGTCGAGAGGGCTGCGACCCTCTCGAGCTCTCCCGGAGTATTCTGATGAAGATTTTGGTTCCCGACGATGCGGAGCGTGGGGCGCTCCGCTCCCCTACACCCCCTCGGGGACGGGATGCGAGAGGGTTCACACCCTCTCGCGCTCTCCCGGGGCTGTTCGGTCGGAAAGGTTGGTTTCCGACGAAACAGGCAGGCGGCGCGTTTGGAACAGCAGCGCATGTTCTTCCGCGCCTGTTCGGTCGAAGATTTCGACCTCCGACGAAGCCGTGCGGCTGTTCTGGTGGAAACTTTGGTTTCCGACGACGCGGGCGTGGGGCGCTCCGCTCCCCTATACCCCTCGGGGACGGGGTGCGAGAGGGTTCACACCCTCTCGCGCTCTCCCGGGGGCTGTTCGATCGGAAAGGTTGGTTTCCGACGAAACAGACGGGCAGCGCGTTTGGGACAGCGGCGCACATACTTTCGCGGCTGGTCAGACGAAACTTTGGTTCCTGACGAAACAGGCGGGCGGCGCGTTTGGAACGGCGGCGCATATTTTTTCGTGTCTGTTCGGTCGAAGGTTTCGACCTCCGATGAAGCTGTGGTGCTGTTCTGGCGGAAACTCTGGTTCCCGACGATGCAAGCGTGGGGCGCTCTGCTCCCCTACACCCCCTCGGGGACGGGGTGCGAGAGGGTTGCGACCCTCTCGCGCTCTCCCGAGGGCTGTTCGACCGGAAAGGTTGGTTTCCGACGGGACAGAGGTGCATGTTCTTCCGCGCCTGTTCGGTCGAAGGTTTCGACCTCCGACGAAGCTGTGGTGCTGTTCTGGCGGGAGCTTTGGTTCCCGACGACGCGGGCGTGGGGCGCGCTGCTCCCCTACACCCCCTCGAGGACGGGGTGCGAGAGGGTTCACACCCTCTCGCGCTCTCCCGGAGATGTTCGACCGGAGACGTTGGTTTCCGACGAAACAGGCGGGCGGCGCGTTTTGAACAGCGGCGCATATTTTTCGTGTCTGTTCGGTCGAAGGTTCCGACCTTCGACGAAGCCGTGGGGCTGTTCTGGCGGGAACTTTGGTTTCCGAGGACGCAGGCGTGGGGCTCTCCGCTCCCCTACACCCCCTCGGGCGACGGGTGCGCAGACGAAATTTTGGTTCCTGACGGAACAGGCGGGCGGCGCTTTTGGGGCAGCAGCGCATGTTCTTCCGCGCCTGTTCGGTCGAAGATTTCGACCTCCGACGAAGCCGTGTGGCTGTTCTGGCGGGAACTCTGGTTTCCGACGACGCGGGCGTGGGGCGCTCTGCTCCCCTACACCCCCTCGGGGACGGGGTGCGAGAGGGTTCACACCCTCTCGCGCTCTCCCGGGGCTGTTCGGTCGGAGGTTTTGGTTTCCGACGGAACAGGCGGGCGGTGAACTTCTCCCTGCGGCACTTTTGCTTCCGCGGCGGTTTGCACGAAAATTTCGTTCCTGACAGAACGGGTGCGCGACGCGTCGCGTTCATCGGTGCTTTTACTTCCGCAGCCATTTGCACGAAAATTTCGTTCCTGACGAAACAGGCGCGCGACGCGTCGCGCTCATCGGCGCTTTTACTTCCGCGGCGATGCAAACGAAGATTTCGTTTCCGACGGCGCGGGACGTGGGGCGCTCTGATCCCCTACACCCCCTCGGGGACGGGGTACGAGAGGGTTCACACCCTCTCGCGCTCTCCCGGGGCTGTTCGGTCGGAGGTTTTGGTTTCCGACGGGACAGGCGGGCGGCGCGTTTGGAACAACGGCGCATGTTCTTCCGCGCCTATTCGATCGAAGGTTTCGACCTCCGACGATGCCGTGGGGCTGTTCTGGTGGGAACTCTGGTTCCCGACGACGCGGGCGTGGGGCGCTCTACTCCCCTACACCCCCTCGGGGACGGGGTGCGAGAGGGTTGCGACCCTCTCGCGCTCTCCCGGGGGCTGTTCGAGCGCTGCTTCGGATTTCGAGAAAATGCCCGTGGCGTTCCTTTGGGAACGGAAGTGGGTGAATCGCATATTTTCACATCGCGATTCAGGCGCAGCTTCTCTTTCCAGAGGAACGCATGCACAGCGCTCTTCAGGTGGACGGGATGCGAGCGAAGCTCACACCCTGTCGCTCCGAAGAACGGGGAATTTATGAAATTGATAGACTGAATTATACCATTTAGCGGCCGTATTTACGCAAGGTTTTTTGTTAATTCTTATTCGCTCCGTGGATGGTGATTCGCACATATTCGCTATGTCCCGCGGTGCGGAAGGTGAATTTCCAGCCGCCCACACCGGAGGAGACGACGGCGGTCATGGGGCCGAAGGCGGCGCGGCCGTATTCTACCGCGTTGAAGCGGAACAGGCGGGCGATGAGGTTCATGGGCCAGATCTGGCCGTTATGGGTATGGCCGGAGACGTGCAGGTCGACTCCTGCGTCGGCGCAGGCCTGGAGGTCGGCGGGCTGGTGGTCGATCATGAGGATGAAGTCCTTTTCAGGGTCGGCATTTTGGAGGATTTCCCTTGCGGAGAGCCGTTCAGGGTCGCCCGCGGGCTTCCGGCCGGCGACGACGAAATGCGCGTCGACGCGGACGGCTTCGTCATTGAGCACGGTCACGCCCGCGTCCGCGAGCATGCCTTGCACGTCCTCCGGCTTCAGGACGCCGCCGTATGCGCCGTCGTGGTTGCCGAAGACGTAGTAAATGCCCATGGGGAAGGGGCGCTTTTTGAGAAGCTGGCACAGGAGGTCGAGCTGGCCGGGCGTGGTGTTTTCGTCCACGATGTCGCCGCCGAGCACGAGCAGCTCCGCGCCGTCCTTTCGCGCGCGGTCGATCACGCCGATCAGCTTTTCAGCGTCGACGGGGCCGCCGAGATGCGCGTCCGTGATCAGTGCTGCGCACACATTTCCGACGGGTTTGGACGTGGTCAGCACCTCGTCCGTGCGGCGGACGGCGGTCATATTCCATATGCCATACGCGCCCAGAAGCGCGCCCAGCAGGAACGCAAGGCCGCGGCGGCTCAGCGCGCGCAGCGTCTCGCGCGCCTTCCTCGCGCCGCGGAAGGGCTTCAAAAGCAGCGTGAGCGCGTCCCACGCGAGCAGGATGGCGTTCAGGTGCACGAGAACCATCCATTGCGTGGTGAACGATTCCCACAGGAGCGCCATGCCGGTGAGGGACAGACAGACGGCCACGATGTCGCCCGAATGGCGCAGCTTCGCGTTCAGCGCGCGCATCGGTGCGAGCGCGCGCAGATGCCAAAGGAGATTGACCGCGCAGAGGATGGCGATGGCCGGGTTCAGCGCGGAAATCAGCGCCTGCATTCCGCTTCCTCCCGTGTCAGCCGGCGAAGCAGCGCCTCGCAGCTTTCATAGATTTGCCGGTAGGCGGTTTCGAAGTCGCCCGTATACCACGGGTCGTCCACCTCGCCGGGATGCGCGCTCTCGTCGCGCAGGCGGCGAATCTTATTTTCGGGGTCGCCGCCGGTCATGCGCTTCAAGTTGCGGATGTTCGCGTCGTCCATGCCGAACACGAGGTCGCTTTCGCGGTAGTCCTCCGGCGACATGCGCATGGCGGCGTGCGGCCCCACGGGAATTTTCCGGCGGCGCAGTTCGCTGAGCGCTTCCGGATACAGGCCGTTGCCGGTTTCCTCCGTGCTCGTCGCCCGGGAGAACGCGCGCAGCTCGTTTTCCTTTCCCGCGCGGCGCACCAGCTCGCGGAAGATAAACATGGCCATCGGCGACCGGCAGATGTTGCCGTGGCAGACAAACAAAACGGTTTTCATCCGAATACCGCCTTTCATGCTTCCATATTTTTGTTTAGACGCGATTCGCGTTTCTAAAGTTCCCAATTCGCTGAAAGCTGTATCGTAATTTTTTAGCTTGATGATATTTTTGACTGATTAGGTATTGGAATAAACGCATTTGTGTGATATAATTTTTCTATCTAAGAGAATTCTAATGCA
The DNA here is from genome assembly GCA_004556395.1 of Clostridiales bacterium. Lineage (GTDB taxonomy): Bacteria > Bacillota > Clostridia > Christensenellales > Aristaeellaceae > SFHK01. The sequence continues at coordinate 777 of SFHK01000053.1, read as the reverse complement.
ACCGTGAAATGGGTTGCTATATTCTATCCAAGACAGAATGTGCCGAAATCAGTATGAATTATGTGAGAGAAAGGACGAAGTGACATGGGATTTCGTTATCGTAAAAGCATCAACCTCGGTGGCGGTTTTCGAATAAATCTTAGTAAGTCTGGCGTGGGATACAGTTGGGGGACGAAAGGTTATAGAATCACTAAAACTGCAAAGGGAAAGATTAGATCAACAACATCTATCCCGGGCATGGGAATTTCGTATACGAAAGAGTATGGAGGCAGAAAGCAGAATAGCGTACCTGATGAAAACTACAATTATTATAATACACAAGAAATTCAGAATGCTGATGCTAAATCCATTACTTCTGATGGCTTAGATGAGATGCTTTTTGCCGCTAACAAAGCACTTTCTCTTAGAAAAATTAATTATGTTATTGGAATAGTGTGTCTGGCTATAGGGATAGTCTTCCCATTTGCATTGATTGGAGTTGTCATCTGTATATGCTTTCTTTTCTACTTAAAAAAGAGAGCCATTATTAACTTGAAGTACTATTTTTATGACGAACAAGAAAAAGAAGTCAATGAACGAATGAGACCGCTGATAAAAATTTCTGAGAGTAATAAGCTGTGGTGGATTTCTCAAACAAGCTGTGTTATCAATAAGAAGTATTCAGCGGGCGCGGCCAATGGTACTGTCAAGAGTTATGCGCAAATACAACAGCGTCACTTATGAAGTTGGTTCAGCGAAGGCCGAACAGGCCGCGGGCATGTTCGGCTTGGCTGCCGG
>SFHK01000110.1 GCA_004556395.1 Clostridiales bacterium | reverse complement strand
AAGCGACACCGCTTTCAGCCCCAACGCTTCCTGCACCCGCGCTCAGATCGTCACCTTCCTGTGGCGTGCCAACGGCAGCCCTGCTGTCAGCGGCAATTCCGCCTTCACCGATGTGGCAGCTGACGCTTACTATGCGGCAGCGGTCACCTGGGCGGAGAAGAACGGCGTTACCGGCGGTATCGGCAACGGCCTGTTCGGTTCCGGCAACAACTGCACGAGAGCCCAGATCGTGACGTTCCTGTACCGCGCGATGAAGTGATCCTCCGGGAATAACGCGCAAGCAAAGCACCGAAAGGCGCGGCGGCATCGCCGCCGCGCCTTTTCCCCCTTGAAAGGAAACGCTTATGAAGAAAAAAATGGGCGTGAAGAATGAATCCCTTCCCACCGAGCGAGGAGGCATATCCATGAAAAAACGAATCTTCCTGCTGGCGGCGCTGGCCGCCGGTCTTGTGCTGTGCCTCGCCGCTTGTGGGGAAACCAACGGAGACCCCGTCACCGTCACCCTCTGGCATGTTTACGGAGGTGAGGTGAACTCGCCCATGAACGCGGTGGTGGAGGAGTTCAACCGCACTGTCGGGCAGGAGCAGAACATCCGCGTGCGGGTGGACAGCGTCAGCAATACCAATGTCATCCACGAGAGCGTGCTTGCCGCCGCCTACGACGATCCCGGCGCGTCCGAGCTGCCCGATCTGTTCATTTCCTATCCCAAAACCGTGCTGGCCCTGCCCGATGAAGACATTCTGGTGGACTATCACGACTATTTCTCCGATGAGGAACTGGATGCCTTTTTGCCGGAATTTCTGGAAGAGGGCACGGTGAACGGCCGCCTTGCGGTGCTGCCCATTGCCAAATCCACGGAGATCCTGTATGTCAACAAGACCGTTTTCGACCGCTTTGCCGCCGCCACGGGTGCCAGCATCGATGATCTTTCCACCTGGGAAGGGCTGTATGCCCTCGCCGAGCGGTACGCGGACTGGTCAAACGGCAAGTGCTTTTTCGCCCATGACTATCACTTCAACTATTTTCAGCTGGGCGTGGAATCGCTGGGTGAGGACTTCTTCTCAAAAAGCGGTCTCGCCTTCGGTCCCAAGTTTTCCTATGCCTGGGAGCGCTACGCGCGCGCCGCGCTGACGGGCGGGCTGTGGCTGGGCAGCGGCTACGCGACTGAGCCCCTGCGCACGGGCGACGCCATCGTGTCGGTCGCGTCCTCGGCAAGCGTTCTTTACTATTCCAATGTAGTGACCTATCCCGACAACAGCACCGAGCAGGTGGAGATCATCTCGCTCCCCTGCCCCACCTTTGAAGGCGGGGAAAAGCTCGTCATGCAGCGCGGCGCGGGGCTTTGTACCGTGAAATCGTCGCCCGAGCGTGAAAAGGCCTGCATGACCTTCCTCAAGTGGCTCACCGAGCCGAAGCGGAATGTGGACTTTGTCACGGAGCTTGGCTACATGCCCGTGACAAAGGAGGGCTTCGACGATTATCTGCCCGATGCGATCAAAACGCTGAGCGACCCTATGTACGTTTCGCTCTATGAAGCATTTTTGCGCACGCGGCAGGACTACACCTTCTACACCCCGCCGCAGCGGGAGGATTATCTCGATCTTGAGACCCGCTTTGAAAAAGCCGTGCGCCTGCGCCTGACGGCGGGGCGGGCGCAGTATCTCGAGCAGGGCGAGGATACGCTCGACACGCTCGTGCGCTCCACGATGGAGGATTTTGAGAAGAATTATGGCAAGTGACATGCCGCAGCAGAAAGGAGAGATCGCCATGCTGACGCGCGGAAATCGACATCCGGCTGCCGACACGACGCGCAGTAGCCGCAGCATTGGCAGTCGTCTGGTGCTGTACTGGCTCTGCATGGCGCTCGCAACGCTGTCTGCCGCGCTGTTCCTGCTGAGCGTAACGGGCGTTCTGTCCCGCACGGCACGGCAGTTCGGCGAAACAACGACCCTGCAGCAGAAGAACACCGCTGCGCTGTTCAGCGCCCAGATGGACGCGCTCACCGCGCGCGGCATCGAACTGTCCGAGGCCGTCAGCGGGGAGCTGGAAGGCTTTCTCGCCCGCAGGAACCTTCCCTTTGACGCACTGAACGACGACCCTACCCTCATTGCGCAGCTGGAAAAAAACCTGATCCCCACGCTGAAGACCGCCATGGAAGGCAGCACCTGCAGCGGTGTTTACTTCTGCCTTGACGCGACCGCCAACACTTCGCTGCCCGATGCGGAGAATCACCGCATGGGCGTATACCTGCGCTATTCAAGCCTCCGCTCCATCCCACCAAGCGGCAACACGGCTTACTTCCGCGGCACGGTGGACGCCGCGCGCGAAAGCGGCTTGCAGCTCCATAACCGCTGGAATCCGGAGCTGGACACGTCCCTGATCCCCGGCTATAAGCAGGTGATGGCATGGACGGGCGAGCGCCTTTCCGGCGGCTGCCTCTGGACAGAGCGCGTGCCGCTGCTCGACACATGGGAAAATGTGACGCTGCTGTGTGTGCCCGTGCGGGACGGCGCAGGCCATGTGCGCGGCATCTGCGGTATGGAGCTGAGCGACCTCTACTTCAGCCTTTCCCACAGCGTCGTTTCCAGTTCCTACGGCAGCTTCATCATGCTGCTCGCGCCAATCAACGGCGATACGCTCCTTCTCGATAAGGCGATGCTGGGCAGCACGGAGGGGACGAATCTTTCCGCTTCCGGCACGATGAAGATCAAGGAAGGGCGCGATTACGACACCTTTGCGTGGAACGACACGACCTATCTCGGCAAATACCAGATCGTTCCCGGGCGGCTGGCGGACGGCTATCCGCTCGCGGCGGTAACACTGGTGCCCGAGAGCGGATATCGCCACCACGCGCAGGCCGCGCGCATCGGCTGGGTGCTCGGCTCGCTCGCCTTCCTCGCCGCCATGCTGGCGCTGACCGCCGTTCTCGCCCGCCGCTTTACCATGCCCATCACGCAGGGCTTTGAGGCGGCCAGAAGCTGCGAGCAGGACTGGAAGCCCACCGGCATTCGGGAGATCGACGAACTGACCGCCTACTTCCATAGCCAGCTGCGCGAGAGCCGGCCGGACGACGCCCTGCCAATGCAGGTCGAGAACCTCATCAGCGAACTCATTGACCGCTCGCGCGGGCTGACGAGTACCGAGCGCATCATCTTGCGTTACTATGC
>SFHK01000052.1 GCA_004556395.1 Clostridiales bacterium | reverse complement strand
CAGGAAATCACAAGCTTGCCGCTGGTGTCGATGTAGCTATATTTCCCGTCCTTTCTTACCCGCAGAAGGCCGCCGCTAAAGAAATCTGCCGAATCCCATTCACAGGGAACCACAAGCTTGCCGGTCGTATCGATAAATCCATATTTTTCATTCTCTCTCACGCAGGCAAGACCGTTATCGAAACCGGCTACCCATTCCCACTCGCAGGGAACAACAAGCCTGCCAGCCGTATCGATATAGCCGCTTTTCCCGTCTTTTGTCACGCAGGCAAGCCCGTCATCGAAGAACTCCGCATAATCCCATTCACAGGGAATCACAAGCTTTCCAGCGGTATCGACATAACCCCATTTTCCGTCCTTTTTCACGCCGGCAAGACCCTCGCTGAATGGATCCGCGTCATCCCACTCGCAGGGAGCAACAATCCTGCCGGCGATATCGATGTAACCAAATTTTCCATCCTTTACCACGAGAACAATGTCCTCATTCCCGGAAAAGCTATCCCATGTAAAACCGTACGTGTGAAGCGAAATATCGTCGCAGCGCGCCTGACTATCGCGAACTTGCGGGATTGTCTTGTAGAGACTCCTCGCGATCTCATAGTCTCCCTCTTCCTCCGCCTGACGCGCCTGCGCATACAGCGCCATCTGAGAAGAATCCTCATAGCTGCCGAGCGCCTTGAATTCCTCCGCCGCCTCCGTGTACCTTCCGTCGTCCAGCAGCTTTCCCGCCTCTTTATATGCCCGCTTCTGACTGTCTCCGTATGCACCCAGCGTCAGAACAATCGCCGCCAGCATCAGCAGCGCGCAAACGAGTTTTCTTCTCATCATATTACTCTCCTTTCATATGAAGGTTTATCGATTATTCTGCAAACATCATCATGGCATATCGACGCAATTAAAGCCAACGCTCCCGGCAAAACGTCAAAGCAGAACACCAAACCACATGCCCGCGCCAATCTCCGGAAATTTCAGAATACCCGCCTGCCCTCCAAGTCATAAATCGTCAGGCAGCCGTTTTTGAGTGCGAAGAAATGCGTTTTGGTATGAAGCAAATCATCATAGCCGCAGGGAACCACAGTCTTGCCGGTGGTATCGATGCAGCCCCATTTTCCGTCCATTTCCACGGGAGCAATACCTTCGTCGAAAATGCCTGCGTCATCCCACTCGCAGGGAATTACGAGTTTGCCGCTGGTATCGATATAGCCGTATTTCCCATTCTTTCCCACATAAGCAAGCCCCTCACTGAAAACACTCGCATCATCCCATTCACAGGGAATCACAAGCCTGCCGGTCGTATCGATATAACCATATTTCCCATCCTTTTCCACGCGGGCAGGAACTTCATTGAAGGCATCCGCATTATCCCACTCGCAGGGAATCACAAGCTTGCCGGTCGTATCGATATAGCCCCATTTCCCGTCCTTTTTTACGGGAGCCGGCCCCTTGCCGAAAATGCCCGTAAAGAGAAAACCTGTATCATCCCACTTGCAGGGAACACAAAGCTTGCCGGTCGTATCGATATAGCCATATTTCCCATTCTTTTCCACGCGGGCAAACCCCCCGCCGAATCTTCCCACGTCATCCCACTCACAGGGAATCGCAAGTCTGCCCGCCGTATCAATGTAACCGTATTTTCCATCCTTCTCCACGCGGGCAAGACCCCCGCTGAACGAACCTGCGTCATCCCACTCGCAGGGAATCACAAGCTTACCAGCAGAATCGATGTAACCGTATTTCCCATTCTTTCCCACACAGACAAGACCCTCGCTGAAAAAGCCCATGTCATCCCACTCGCAGGAAATCACAGTCCTGCCAGCAGAATCGATAGAACCGTATTTCCCGTCCTTTCCCACGCGGGCAAGACCCTCACTGAAAAAATCTGCTTCCTCCCACTCACAGGGAACCACAAGCCTGCCCGTCGTATCAATGTAACCATATTTCCCATCCTTTCCCACGCGGGCAAAACCCTCGCTAAAAGAATCTGCTTCTTCCCACTCGCAGGGAATAACGAGCTTACCGGCGGCATCAATATAACCGTATTTCCCATTCTCTTCTACGAGAACAATATCCCCGTCGCCGGAATAGCTGTCCCAAGTAAAAGAAATATCGTCGCTGCACGCCTGCGCATACCGCGCCATCCGCGAAGCGTCCTCACAGCTGCCGAGCGCCTTGAATTCTTTCGCCTTTCCGTCGTCCAACATCTTCCCCGCCTTCCTGTATGCCTGCTCCTGACTGTCTCCACGCGCGCCCAGCGTCAAAAGGATTCGTGTCGACGGCGCGCAGACGCATTTGTTTCCCATCTCATTTCATCCAGTATAGCATAGCGATTCAATGGAAGCAAGCTTCTCCGGCAAAGCCAAAGGCAGGACCGCCCTCGCAATCCTGCCCCTTGACGCTTACTCCGCGTCGAAAATCGCCTTCTTCTCAATCCGCTCGCCATACTCCGCCTTCCAGCGCTTATGCGCTGCGGACTCATTATACGCGGGCAGCGCGTCCCTGTCCATATCGATGGCAATCATCAGGTCATATCGGTTCGCCGCGGTCTTCAGGCCGGGAATCGCCTTCACGCCGTGGATGCCGGGAATGGCCAGCGTCTCGCGGAACAGCGCCTCCGCCTCGTCCTTCAGCTGCGATGCGTCGTCCACGGTTTCCTTCCACTTCACGAGAATCAGATGCTTCATAGAAAATTCCTTCCTTTCAGTGAACGGCCTGCGTCTCGCCGTATTCGCTCCACAGCCCGCCGTACAGATCGCTCACGCGCGACACGTCGTTTTCCACGGTGTAGCCGTCCACGCGCCGCGCGCCGGGGCGGGCGGTCGCCGCGTCCGCGTCCGGGGTGAATTTATAGGTGATGGACACGGTATACCGCCCGGCTTCGGGCATGAGCACGAAATCCCGCGCGCGTTTCAGGCGCAGAACCGCGCGCTTCATCGTCTCGCGCACGAGCGCGTTGCCCCTCGCGGGCGACAGGCACAGCGCCGTCTGCCGTCCCGCGCCGTGCTTCACGCAGGCGCGCTCCACGCCGGGCAGAAACGCGTCCGCCTCGCGGCAGAGCCGGTCGTCTCCGCTGACCATGATCACCGGCACGCCCGCCTCGGACGCGATCTTCGCGTCGATGGCCACCTCGCCCCACGCTTCGCCGTTCACGCGGAAGCTGTGCCACGCGGCGCTGGTCATCGTGTGCTCAAGGTTCGCCAGCCGCGTGCCCGCCATGGCGTGATAGCCCAGCAGCGCCATGCCGTCCACCTCTCCATCCAGAAAGGGGAACCGCGGCGCGTGCGGCGCGCCGACGAGCAGAAGCGCGCGCGAATCCACATCCTCGGTAAGCAGGTTGTTGCTGCCGCCGTGCATGTCGGCGACGATCACCTCGTCCGCGCCCGCGTCGAACGCGCCCGCCACGGCGGCGTTGACCTCGCGCGTTAAAAGCCTGCGCCCCTCGGCGTACAGCCGCCCGTCGGTCTTCACATGCTCCGGGCTGTTTACGCCGCTGACGCCCTCCATGTCCACGGCGATATAAATTTTCATCCTCGCGTTTCCTCCGTTTTCTGCGCAAAGGGCGGAACGCCTTCGGGCGCTCCGTCCATAAATCAGTTCGCGTCCGCGCCCGTCAGATCGAGCACCGGCAGCGCGGTGGAATTGCCAACGATCTGGGGCAGCGAGCCGTTCCAGCGGTTGGCCTGCGTGTAGCGAATGAGCGAGTCGGTCAGAGAGGACGCGATCAGCTTGTTCGCGGCGGCCTCCGCCTCGGACTGTACCTTCACCTTGTACGCGTCCGCGTCGGCCTCGATGCGCTTGACGGACGCCTCGGCCTCGGCCAGAATGGTGCGCTTCTCCGCGTCCGTGCGGGCGGCGATCAGGTCGCGCTCGGCGGTGGACTGGGCGATGGACACCAGCTCGGCCTGCTGGGTTTCGGTTTTCAGCTTGGTCTGAAGCGCCACCTGCTTGGCCTCGACCGCGTCGGTGAACGCGTCGGTGAAGTCCACGTTTTCAACGGTCACGCTGGCGATCAGAATGCCGTAGTCCTTCATTTCCGGCGCGAGCAGGTCGCGAATCTGCGTGGAAAGCGAGCTGCGCACGTCCATCAGCGTTTCGGCGGTGTACTTGGTGAACACGCTCTTCGTGCACTCCTGAACGCGGGGACGCATGACGGTCTCATAATAGTTCACGCCCACGTTCCTGTACAGGTTCTGCGCGTTCTGCCTGTCCACCGAGTAGTTCACGGAACACACAATGTCCACCTGCTGAATGTCGCTGGAAAACGCCTGCATGGCCATCGAGGCCTTCTGCGTGCGGTTGTCCATCATCACCACGCGCTGAACGGGATTCTTAAAGTGGAAGCCCTCGTCCAGCACCCTGTCCTCCACGCGGCCGAACGTCGTCACCACGCCGGTGTGACCGGTGGGCACGCTGACGAACGGCGGGAAGGCGATAACCGCCAGAAGAATGACGGCCAGTATGACGACCGGAACGATCAGCTTCGTGCGGGGATTGCGTTTTTTGCGATTTTCCATTGGAATCCTCCTCTTTTGTTTGTGCCCTCATCCTACCATAAACCGGCCGCATATGCAATGGAATTCCGCCGAATTGCGCGCCTGCCCGCATAAAACGTCCGTTTCCGCGTCTGTCCGCTTTCTGAATAATGGCACTTTTGCGATCTGGGAACGCCCCGAAAGAACACCGACAAAACCGCAACGCTTCTGCACACCCGAACGGAACGTCCGCCTTTCCGACGCGCCCGTCCTCTTCGCGCTCTATGACAGATTCCGGCAAACCGCAATGCTCCTGCCCACCCGAACGGAACGTCAGCCCTTCCGGCGCGCCCGTCCCCTCCGCGCGACCAGCCAATACCGTCCGCAAGCCACAACACGCCTTCATACCCGAACGGAACGTCCGCTTCTTTCCCGCTCTACGACAGCTTCCTGCGCAGCCGGTCAATGAACCCCTCGCTCCCCAGCGTCACAAACTGCACCCGCGTCTCGGCCTTGCGAATGTCAAACGACGTTCCCGCTCGAATCGGCCGTACCCGCCCGTCGATGCTGATCAGCGCGTCGCTGTCCGGCGTGAGCGTCACCACGCCCTTGTCCGAAAGAATCACCGGCCGGCTGACCAGCGTGTGCGGCGCGATGGGCGTAAGCACAAAAAGCTCGCTCAAAGGATCGACAATCGGCCCGCCCGCGGACAGACTGTACCCCGTCGACCCCGTGGGCGTGGCGCAGATGATTCCGTCCGCCGTGTACCGCATCAGCTCCACCCCGTCCACACTCACCGTGAACCGTAAAACGCCCGGATCCGCCTTCGTCAGCGCCACGTCGTTCAGCGCGTTCACCGTCTCCCCGCCGCGCTCGCCCGCCGAAAGCGTCATGCGGCTTTCCAACGCATAATCTCCGGCCAGAATCCGCCCAAAGGCTTCCTCTAACTGCTCCGGCTCAATGCGCGGCAGATACCCCAGCGTTCCCGCGTTGATGCCGATAATCGGCCGCGCACAAGCCTGATGCGCCGCCACCACCGACCCGTCGCCGCCAATCGAAACCGCAAAATCCGCCTCCCGCGGATCCTCCACCGCCTCGCTCCCGCGCGCCGCCAAAAACGCCACCGCCCGCTCCTTCAGCACCTTCGCCTCTTCGCGCGTAGGATGCAGGTTGAACCAAAACTTCATCTGCGTCAATTCCTCCAAACCAAGAACGCCGCCCACCCAAAAAGCCGCGTCCCACTCCATTAACCCCCGTCAGCCTTCCCGGGAGAGCGCGAGAGGGTCGCAACCCTCTCGCACCCGTCGCCCGAGGGGCTGTAGGGGAGCGGAGCGCCCCACGCCCCGCGCCGTCGAAAACCAAACTCCTGCCAGAACAGACGCGCCCACTCCATCAGAAACGAAATTCCCACCGGAACAGCTTCCCGCACCAGCGGAAAACCAATTCCCCGCCAAACCAGCCCCCGGGAGAGCGCGAGAGGGTCGCAACCTTCTCGCACCACGTCCCCGAGGGGGTGTAGGGGAGCAGAGCGCCTCGCGCCGTCGAAAACCAAACTCCTACCAGAACAGACGCGCCCACTCCATCCATCAAAAACGAAATCCCCACCGGAACAGCTTCCCGCACCAGCGGAAAACCAATTCCCCGCCAAACCAGCCCCCGGGAGCGCACGAGAGGGTGTGAACCCTCTCGCACCCCACGCCCGCGCCGTCGGAAACAAAAGTCCGCAAAAGAACGGCCTGCTTCGTCGGGAACCAATTTCTCAAAAGAACAACCCCGGGAGAGCGCGAGAGGGTCACGACCCTCTCGCACCCGTCACCCGAGGGGCTGTAGGGGAGCAGCGCGCCCCACGCCCGCGCCGTCGGAAACAAACTCCTGCCAGAACAGACGCGCCCGTTCCATCAGAAACGAAATTCCCACCGGAACAGCTTCCCGAACCAGCGGAAAACCAATTCCCCGCCAAACCAGCCCCCGGCACGCCCGCGCCGTCGGAAACAAAAGTCCGCAAAAGAACGGCCTGCTTCGTCGGGAACCAATTTCTCAAAAGAACAACCCCGGGAGAGCGCGAGAGGGTGTGAACCCTCTCGCACCCCGTCCCCCGAGGGGGTGTAGGGGAGCAGAGCGCCCCACGCCCCGCTCCGTCGGAAACCAAACTCCTACCAGAACAGACGCGCCCGCGCCATCAAAAAACGAAATCCCCTCCGGAATCGCTTCCCGTGCCATCAGAAACCCAACTTCCCGTCAAAGCAGCCCCGGGAGAGCTCGAGAGGGTGTGAACCCTCTCGACTTTCAATCGAGGCCGACGATCTGCGCGTCGGAAAGGTTGCTTGCCCAAAGGGCAAGCAAGTCGCTTCGCGACCGACCAAGCGAAATCGAAGATTTCGGTTGGTCGCCCCGGGCGCTGATTTTTTCGGAGTGGGGGTTTGCCCCCCCCGGAGAAAAAATCGCTTCCTTGCAGATTCCGCGCCCGGAAATCCAAAGAATTTCAGCGGAATCTGAGAAAGGGTGGTGTGGAGGGGAATCTGTCCCCTCCGCCCCGGGAGAGCTCGAGAGGGCCGCAGCCCTCTCGACTTTCAATCAAAAGGATTTCCCGCAGGGAAATCGTATCCTTTTCCTCAGGGGGTGGCAGTGGCGGGGGAGCTTGCTCCCCCGCCACACGTCTTACGCCTTAATTTTTTTGAGATTCACAAACCGCGGCAGTCCGTTCTCGAACGCCAGCTGCGTCTGACCCTGAATCAGGGGCAGCGCGTATTCGATGAACTTCTCGTTCACGCCGTCGCCCGCTTCGTTGATCCACTCGCGCGGAACCTTCTTCTCGGCGTTGGCAACCACGGTGAGGTCAAACAGCTTGGTCTCGCAGACGTACACGCCGTTGACATACTTGCGCTCGAAGCCGACCATCTTGTCGGTCACGCCCTTCACGGCGTTCTCGACGGCGGCCTTGCCGGCAGCGAAGCTCTCTTCGATGTCGGTCTGGGACGCGCAGTGCGCCGCGCAGCGCTGAAGCAGCGACAGCTCGATGCCGCGCACCTTCGCGCCGGTGGCCTTCTTGCACTCGTTGGCCAAGAAGGCCGCGAGGCCGCCCAGCTGCTTGTGGCCGAACGCGTCGGTCGCCGCGTCGCTGGCCGCGTACTCAACGATGAACTTGCCGTCCTTGTCGTGGATGCCCTCGGACACCGCGACGAGCACGTTCTTGTTGGCCTCGTAGATCCTGGAAACCTTCTCAATGAAGGAAGGAAGATCGAAGTCCACCTCGGGCAGATACACGAGGTCGGGGCCGTTTCCGGTCAGGGAAGCCAGCGCGGCGGCGGCGGTCAGCCAGCCGGCGTGACGGCCCATGCACTCCACGATGGTGATCATGCCCTTGTCGTACACATGGCAGTCGCGGTACACTTCGGCCACGGAGGTGGCGATGTACTTGGCGGCGGAAGCGAAGCCGGGGCAGTGGTCGGTGCCGGCGAGGTCGTTGTCGATGGTCTTCGGGATACCCATGCAGCGCACTTCATAGCCGTTTCTCAGCATGAACTTGGAGATCTTGTTGCAGGTATCCATGGAGTCGTTGCCGCCGTTGTAGAAGAAGTAGCGAATGTCGTACTTCTTGAACATGGCGAGAATCTTCTGATAATCGGTCTCGTCCTCGTCGGGATCCTTCAGCTTGTAGCGGCAGGAGCCCAGCGCCGAGGAGGGCGTATATTTCATGAGCGCCAGCTCGTCCGGATCTTCCTTGGCAAGATCGAACAGGTTGTCGTTCAGCAGACCCACGATGCCGTTCTGCATCGCGTAAACATTCGTGATCACGTCGCTCTCCAGCGCGGTCTTGATCGCGCCGTAGGCGGAAGCGTTAATGACGGAAGACGGGCCGCCGGACTGGCCGATGACCGCCGCGCCTTTCAGCATGGACATTTGTATCATTCCTTTCGCGATTTTTCACCGATAGAAATATAGCACAATTTCCGCGCCTTGTCAATTTCGGCTTGATTTTTAACAGGGATTGTAGGATAATCAACGTGGGTTGAAGTCCATTTCATGAGTAAAGGAGTTGTGTACCCATGTCCATCGTAACCTCTACCGAAATGTTCAAAAAAGCGTACACCGGCGGCTACGCCATCGGCGCTTTCAACGTGAACAACATGGAGATCATCCAGGGCATCACCGAGGCCGCCATCGAAGAGAAGGCTCCCCTGATCCTTCAGGTTTCCTCCGGTGCCCGCAAGTATGCCAAGCACGTTTATCTGATGCACCTCATCAAGGCGGCCATCGAGGACGCCGAGCAGACCGCGGGCTTTGACCTGCCCATCTGCGTGCACCTCGATCACGGCGATACCTTCGAGCTGTGCAAGAGCTGCATCGACGGCGGCTTCTCCTCCGTCATGATCGACGGCTCCTCCAAGTCCTTCAAGGACAACATCGAGCTCACCCGCAAGGTTGTCGAGTACGCGCACGATCACGGCGTCGTGGTCGAGGGCGAGCTGGGCACGCTGGCCGGCGTTGAGGACGACGTAAAGGTCAAGGCCGAGGATTCCTCCTACACCCGTCCCGAGGAAGTCGAAGAGTTCGTCTCCAAGACTGGCGTCGACTCTCTGGCCATCGCCATCGGCACCAGCCACGGCGCGTATAAGTTCACCGCCGCGCAGTGCACCCGCAACGAAAAGGGCATCCTCGTGCCCCCGCCGCTCCGCTTCGACATTCTGGACGAAGTCGCCAGGCGCCTGCCCGGCTTCCCGATCGTTCTGCACGGCTCCTCCTCCGTTCCGCAGGAATACGTGAAGATGATCAACGAAAACGGCGGCCAGATGCCCGACGCCGTCGGCATCCCCGAGGAAGAACTGCGCCAGGCCGCGCGCGGCGCCGTCTGCAAGATCAACATCGACTCCGACCTGCGTCTTGCCATGACCGGCACCATCCGCAAGTACTTCCACGACAATCCCTCTCACTTCGACCCGCGCCAGTACCTCAAGCCCGCCCGCGCCAACATCAAGGAGCTCGTCAAGCATAAGCTCGTCGACGTTCTCGGTTGCGCCGGCAAGGCCTGATCGGCATAACCCCCATGGCGGAGGAGCTCGCTCCTCCGCCATTCGTCTGTCCTGACCGGCTCGCGGAACTCTTCTATTATATATGCAGGCGGACTCCCCTTCAAGCTCCGCTCCAATTTCCCGCACAATCTGCCCTGGATAATCGGGCGTTCCGCGCCGCCGCGCGAAAAACAGGAACGAAAATTTTTACGTCAGGTGCTTTGCAATATTAACCTTCGCCCTGTATCATGAAAGACGTTCCCGGAAGCAATCAAAACACGGAGGAGAAGTTCCATGAAAAAGATCTTTGCGGTGGTTCTGGCCCTGGTTCTGTGCCTGAGCGTTTTTGCCTGCACGGCGAGCGCGGACGTTTCCAACGTCAAGCTGGGCGTCATCCTTCTTCACGACGAAGATTCCACCTACGACCTGAACTTCATCAACGGCGTTTATGAAGCCGTCGAATCTCTGGGACTGACCGAAGATCAGCTGATTATCAAGCGCAACATCCCCGAGTCCAACGAGTGCTATGAGGCCGCGCTGGATCTGGTAGACGAAGGCTGCACCATCATCTTTGCCGACAGCTTCGGCCACGAGACCTTCATGCTGCAGGCTGCCAAGGAGTGCCCGGACGTAGAGTTCTGCCACGCCACCGGCACCATGGCGCACACCGAGAAGCTCGCGAACTTCCACAACGCCTTCGCCGCCATCTATGAAGGCCGCTATCTGGCCGGTATCGCCGCCGGCATGAAGCTCAACGAGCTGAAGCAGAACGGCCAGCTGAAGGGCGAGGTTCCCATGATGGGCTACGTCGGCGCCTTCACCTATGCCGAGGTTATCTCCGGCTACACCAGCTTCTACCTGGGCGCGAAGTCCGTCTGCCCCGACGTTCAGATGAAGGTTCAGTTCACCGGTTCCTGGTACGACGAGAAGGAAGAGAAGACCGCCGCCGAGGCGCTGATCAACGCCGGCTGCGACCTGATCTCCCAGCACGCCGACTCCATGGGCGCCCCTACGGCCTGTGAAAACGCCGGCATCCCCAACGTTTCCTACAACGGCTCCACCATCGAAAGCTGCCCCAACACCTTCATCGTTTCCTCCCGCATCAACTGGGCTCCCTACTTCGAGTACATTGTGAACCAGCAGGCCGCCGGTGAAGCCATCGCCACCGACTGGACCGGCACCATCGCCACCGGCTCCGTCGTGCTGACCGACATCAACACCAAGGCTGCCGCCGCGGGCACCGTCGAAGCCATCGAAGCCGCCAAGACCGCGCTGGAGAATGGCGAAATCAAGGTCTTCAACACCGCCGCCGACAACTTCATGCTCAAGGGCGGCGCGAAGATCGAGTCCTACGTGGCCGACGTCGACACCGACGAAGCCTTCACGCCGGACACCGAAGTGGTTCTGGACGGCTACTTCCACGAGAGCGAGTTCCGTTCCGCGCCGTACTTCGACATTCAGCTGGACGGCATCGAGCTGGTCAACAGCAAGTTCTAATCGTTCCAACGTAAGAGACCGTACGGAGTCTGCTCCCCGCAAAGGGAGCAGACTGCCGTTTTCAGTATGGCGACCTCTGGAAATCGCTGTCCGTAAGCGGGTGGTTTCTTGAGGGCGCTATATTCAGTCTGAATCAAGCGGAGGGCAAACCGTGCAGAAGAAGATCGCTGTGAGCATGCGGGGCATTACCAAGAGATTCGGCAGTGTCGTCGCGAACAATTCGGTGGACCTGGATGTGTATCAGGGAGAAATTCTCGCCGTTCTGGGCGAAAACGGCTGCGGCAAGACGACCCTGATGAATATGCTCGCCGGAATTTACTATCCCGACGAGGGGCAGATTTTTGTGGACGGCCGCGAGGTCGTCATCCGCTCCCCCAAGGACGCGTACGCGCTGAAAATCGGCATGGTTCATCAGCATTTCAAGCTGGTGGACCTGTTTACGGCTTCGGAGAACGTCGTGCTCGGCCTGAAGGAAGAGGGACGCTACAACCTGAAGAAGGTCAACGAGCAGGTGGCGGAAATCGCCGAAAAGTACGGCTTCCATATCGAGCCGCAGAAGCGAATTTACGATATGTCCGTATCCGAAAAGCAGACGGTCGAAATCATCAAAATGCTCTACCGCGGCGCGGATATTCTGATTCTGGACGAGCCCACGGCGGTGCTCACTCCGCAGGAAATCACGCGCCTGTTCGACGTGCTTCGAAGAATGAAGGCGGACGGCAAGTCCATCATCATCATCACGCATAAGCTGCACGAGGTGCTCTCCGTTTCCGACCGCGTGGCGATTCTGCGCAAGGGCGAGCGCGTGGGCACGGTGGAAACCGCCCAGACCAGCGAGAGCGAGCTGACCGAAATGATGGTCGGCAAAAAGGTCAGCCTGAACATCGAGCGCAACGCGCCCGTGAACGCCTCCCCGCGCCTGCTCGTCCGAGGCCTCACGACCAAAAGCGAGGACGGCCGCAGCGCCGTTCGGGACGTGAGCTTCACGGTAAACGGCGGCGAAATCTTCGGCATCGCGGGCATCGCGGGCAGCGGTCAGAAGGAGCTGCTCGAGGCCATTGCCGGTTTGCAGCCGGTGGAGAGCGGCGAAATCGAGTTTATCAATCCCAAGAAGGATCGCCCGGTGACCTTCTATCACAAATCCCTGAAGCGCGTCGTCGAGCTGGCGGACAAAAACGCGTTCCACGACGGCGAGGGCAAGCCCGTTTCCTTCAAGGGCATGACGCGCGCGGAGATTCGCCGGCGCGTGAACCACGGAGACGTGCTGTTCCGCGAGGACGAGGTGCTGTCGCTCCGCGATAAAACGCCGCTTCAGATTCGTTCGCTGGGCATTCACCTTTCCTTCGTGCCGGAGGATCGACTGGGCATGGGGCTTGTGGGCGGCATGGGCATCACGGACAACATGATGCTGCGCAGCTACCGCAAGGGACACGCCGGCTTCGTCGACCGAAAGAAGCCCCGCAGGCAGGCGGAGGAAATCATCCGGGAGCTGGAGGTCATCACCCCCGGCGTGAACGTTCCCGTGCGCCGGCTTTCGGGCGGCAACATTCAGAAGGTGCTGCTGGGGCGCGAAATCGCGTTCACGCCCAAGCTGCTGATGGCGGCCTACCCCGTGCGCGGACTGGACATCAATTCCTCCTACATTATCTACAACCTGCTGAACCGGCAGAAGAAAAACGGCGTGGCCGTCATTTTCGTCGGCGAGGATCTGGATGTGCTGCTCGAGCTGTGCGACCGCATCATGGTCATCAATTCCGGCGCGGTAACCGGAATTGTGGACGCGCGCACGGCGACGAAGGAGGAAATCGGCCTTCTGATGACAAAGACGGACGACACGGCAAAGGAGAATGCGTGATGAACGAAAAGAAGAATGCGACCGCAAACGAGCCGCTGATTCATCTTTCCAAGCGCGAAAGCATATCGATCGTGAAATCGTGGCTGATTCGGCTGGCCGCGATTGTGCTGGGGCTCGTGGTGTGCGGGCTCGTCGCGTACATTCTCAGCGATAAGCTGCGCTCCGGCAAAAAGACGATTTTCGATTTCTACCACAGCTTCCTCGTGAAGGGCTCCTTCAGCACCTCCCGCAAGATGTGGAAGTTCTTTAAGAACATGGCCGTTCTGCAGTGCATCTCGCTGGCGGTCACCCCGGCGTTCCGCATGCAGTTCTGGAACACCGGCGCGGAAGGCCAGACGCTGATGGGCGTGTGGGGCGCGATTGCCGTGGCGTTCTATCTGGGCGGCAAGGTGCCCGCGGCGCTTCTGCTCGTGCTGATGCTCGCCGCCGCGCTGCTCTGCGGCGCGCTCTGGGCGCTGCTTCCCGCCATTTTCAAGGCGAAGTGGAACACCAACGAGACGCTGTTCACCCTGATGATGAACTACGTCGCCGCCAACGTGGTCAGCTATTTTCTGGTGGTGTGGGTTCCGAGCGGCTCCTCCTCGCTGGGCAAGCTGCCCTTCGGCAGGCTCCCCTCCGTGGTGCACGACTATTTCCTGATCATCGTCGTCGCGTTCGTCCTGACCATCGCCACCTTCGTATACCTGAACTACAGCAAGCACGGCTATGAAATCTCCGTCGTCGGCACGAGCGTCCGCACCGCCCAGTACAGCGGCATGAACGTGAAAAAGATCATCATCCGCACGATGATCGTCAGCGGCCTTCTGTGCGGCCTGACCGGCTATCTGATCGCGGCGGGTCTCGACCAGAGCATCACCACCGAATCCGTCGGCGGGCAAGGCTTCACCGCGATCATGGTTTCGTGGCTCGCGCACTTCAATCCGCTGTCCATGCTGCTGACCTCCGGGCTGATCACGCTGCTGAACCAGGGCGCGGCGCAGATTTCGCAGGACTTCAACGTCAGCGGTGCCTTCCCGGACGTGATCGTGGGCATCATCCTGTTCTTCATCATCGGCTCCGAATTCTTCATCAATTATAAGGTGAAGCTGCGGCGCAGAGCGCGCGCCGTTCGGAAGGAGGACATCAAATGAGCATCTGGGTGAACTTCCTGATCGATTCCCTCGCCTTTGGCGCGACCTTCATGTACGGCTCCACCGGCGAAATCCTTTCGGAAAAGGCCGGCCAGCTGAACCTCGGCATTCCCGGCGTGATGTGCATGGGCGGCGCGGGCGGCTGTCTGGTGCTGAACCTGATCGGCAAATCCTCGCTTCCCGGCTTCCTGATCGTCCTGCTGGGCATTCTGGGCTCGTTCGTCATGGGTCTGCTGATGGGCCTGATCTACAGCTTCCTGACGGTTTCGCTGCGCGCCAACCAGAACGTGACCGGCCTTGCCATGACCACGTTCGGCGTGGGTCTGATGAAGGTCATCATGGCCAAGATGGACGATACCGTGTACCTCGTCGGCCCGAAGCAGCTGTACCGCTGGCCGTTCGCGGGACGAACCGACGCGCTTCAGTACCTCGGCGTGATGTTCTTCCTCGCCGTGATCATCGCCCTCGCCGCTTCCTATGTGCTCTTCCGCACGAAGGTCGGCCTGCACCTGCGCGCGGTGGGCGAAAGCCCCGCCACCGCGGACGCGATGGGCGTGAACGTCAGCCGCTATAAGTATTGCGCGTCCTGCATCGGCTGCGGCATCGCCGGCCTCGGCGGCTTCTACTACATCATCGACTACATGGCCTCCACCGAGGCCTATAAGAGCCTTGAGGGTCTGGGCTGGCTCTCCGTCGCCCTCGTCATCTTCGCGCTGTGGCGGCCGCACCGAACCATCATCGGCTCCACGGTGTTCGGTTTCCTGTTCAGCTGCAGCAGCTATATCTCCAACCTCAGCTGGATTACCGTCACCATGGCCACCAAGCCCCTCCTGAAAATGCTGCCCTACCTGTTCACAATCCTCGTGCTGATCTTCACCAGCATCCGCAAAAAACGCGAAGACCAGCCCCCCCAGAGCCTCGGCCTCCCCTACTTCCGAGAAGACAGATAGCTCCCACCCGGCACCGCACGATTCCCCCGAATCGCGCGGTGCTGCCATATTACAGGAGATTCTCCTCTTGACGTTCCGCTTATAAGAACATATAATACCTGCAAACTTCTCTGAACAGAAAGGCGATCCAATCAATGGAGAAATTTCAGAATCTGCATGCCGCGATCCTCAATCGCCGCCGTGAGTCCGCCGCTTACTATTATCCCGACCCGTGGTGGGAAAAAGAGGTTGCCGCGATAACGGACGATTTGAAAACCGCCATCGAATTCATCGACGCCGATTGCAGCGATGAAGAATTCTACTGGCTGGGCGAGGTCTTCGAGGACATTATGGATAAAACCCGCAGCGCGGATTTCCTTGCCTGTCTCCGTCGGCGCGTTCAGCGCGTCGAAAACCCCGAATGGAAGGCGGAGATTCTGGAAGACATCCGCACCGCCGCTGAATATCTGGACGAATAGCCGACTTCCGAAACACGGATGCCCCGCCGCGCAGGCCGGGCATCCGTCGTTTGAAGCGCACGGCATCCAATTTGCCGGGAGCCGTCATCGGGCTGTTTGACAATGCGGGCACGCTTGTAGTAGAATACGAGTACGACGCATGGGGCAAGCCGACAAAATGAGGATTATATGAAAACAATAATGACGAGGGTATCGATTGTAGTAAGTTTTGTAACAGTATTGCTTTTCGTTGTGGGACTGCATATGCAGAGACAAAAGGCAAATATAGATTCATTACCAGCAGAACGGTTCGACTATATTATGAAATTATATTATACAGGGAACACGTTGATAACCGTCGCAGTATGCCTTGCTGCTATTGCAGTTGTGTGCTGGATAGTAACGGCGATTATTCGCTTCCGAGGATGATTCCTCGCCCCGCTTCGGCGGGGCTTTTGTCATTTCTGCCGGTTGAAAATCGTACCCGTCGTTTTGAACGCGCGGCATCCTTCATTGACAAACGCGGCAAAAACGGGTATCATACGAAAAAATGGCATGGGAGGAACTCACGTGATTTATTCGCTGCAAAACGAGCGCTTTCGACTGAGCGCGTCAGACATGGGCGCGGAGCTGACCAGCTTTCAGGAAGTCCGCACGGCTCAGCCCTATGAATACATCTGGCAGGATCGGAATGTGTGGAACGGCCAGTCGCCGCTTCTGTTCCCCATCGTCGGCCGCCTGCGCGACGACACCTACGTCCTGAACGGCCGCAGCTACACCCTGCGCAAGCACGGCTTCGCCAAGCGCATGCGCTTCGCGCTCGAAACCCAGACCGAGGACAGCTTCACCCTGCTCCTCACCGACGACGATGCCACGCGCGAAGCCTTCCCCTTCGCCTTCGAGCTGCGTGCCACCTATACGCTGCTCGCGGACGGCTTCCGCATGGAATTCCGCGTCACGAACCGCTCAGATGAGACCATGTACTTCTCCATCGGCGCGCATCCCGGCTTCCAGTGCGAAATGGGCGACCGCCTGATTCTGGACGAACCC
Organism: Clostridiales bacterium; assembly: GCA_004556395.1. Lineage (GTDB taxonomy): Bacteria > Bacillota > Clostridia > Christensenellales > Aristaeellaceae > SFHK01. The sequence goes on along the minus strand of SFHK01000052.1, from coordinate 10,334 downwards.
GAGACCGCGGACGCGTTCCGGCTGGACGCAAACGCGCTTCGCGCCGAAAAAACAATTCCCGTATTCCGCGAAAGCCGCGAAATCGAGATCCTGCCGGATACCTTCGCGCACGACGCACTGATCTTCTCCGGCCTGCGCTCCCGCGGCGCAACACTCGCGCGTAAAAACACCCGCGGCGTGCACGTAGACTTCGGCGGCGCACCCTGCCTGGGCGTCTGGGCGAAGCCCGGCGCAAAATATGTCTGCATCGAACCGTGGTACGGCATCGACGACCGCTTCGACGCGGCGCACGACTTCCCCTATAAAGAACAAATCCTCTCCCTCGCCCCATCCTCCACCTTCGCCTTCCCCGTCACCACGCGCTGCGTGGATACCTACTAAAAACCGCCCCACCAGAAACCATCATCCCCGCCACCCCCCCGGGAGAGCGCGAGAGGGTCGCAGCCCTCTCGAACTTCCAATCAAAACGATTTCCGCAGGAAATCGTATCCGCTTCCCAAGGGGGTGGCAGTGGCGGGGGAGCTTGCTCCCCCGTCCACATGTTTGGAATAAACATCATTCCTTTGAATATCCTTTGGCGGGGAGGGATGTTTTATGAAGGACGCGACGACAACGGCGGAGGTTCGTCCGCACGGACTGACGCTGGAAAACCGGGCAAGAGCCGTTCTGACGGGCGTTTCGGATGTGGATCTGTTCAGCGAGCAGACGATCGTCGCGGCGACATCCGGCGGAACGATCACCGTCACCGGGCAGGGACTTCACGTGGAATCGCTGAACCTTGAGGACGGGCGGCTGGTGGCCACGGGCAAGGTCGATTCGATCGTCTACGACGAACGCCAGCCGAAAAAGGGCGCGCTGCGGCGCATCCTCCGCTGACCCATGCTGTTTTACACGGACGGGCAAGCCTATGTGTTTCTGGCGATGCTCGTGTGCGGCGCGCTGGTCGGCGCGTGGTACGACGTGCTGCGGCGCGTACGCCGCCTTACGATGGCGGGCGGCGTGCTGACGGCGCTGCTCGACGTGCTCTTCGCCGTCGGCGCGCTGCTGGAAACCTGCGGCTTCCTGTTTCTCGCCACCCGGCTGGACGTTCGGCTGTACGCGCTGCTCGGCGCCGCCTGCGGCGTAACGCTCTATCGCTTCGGCCTCCAGCCCGCCCTCGATGCAGTTGTGGGCTTTCTTCAAAAACAGCTTTCCAAATTCGTGCAAAAGCATGTTTTTAAAGAAATATTTCATTTCTTTTGCAAGTGAAGCAGGAAAAAAGAGACTTCGGTCGAATTCATAAGAGTAAACCTCCATGAACGACCTCCGCGCCCGCCGGAAAGGATGACCGCCATGCCTACGCCTATGAAGCCTTCTGTAAAGAATACCCTGAACGCCACGCCGCGCTTCTGGGTGGTTCTGTTTATCGCGTTCGTGCTCGTCTTCGCGCCGCTGTACCTGATTTCGAACAACCGCTGCAATCAGCTGAAGGCGCAGGAAGCGGAGCTTCTCGCGCAGAAGCAGGCGCTGAGCGAGCGCGTGCTCTCCCTGAAGAGCGACCTCGAATACGCCCGCAGCGACGCAGGCATCGAGCAGTACGCCCGCGCCGAGGGCATGATCATGCCCGGCGAAATCAAATACACCACGTCCTCCGGCGCGGATAACTAACCTCGCCCGAGACGCTTCTTACCCTCCCCGCAGCGCGCGTTCCCCTCGGATCGCACGCCGCGGGGTTTCTTTTCCTATTCAGCCGTCACATACCGCTGATCCCGGCTGCGCGGCGCTTCCGGCTTCGTCATGCGGATTGCGCCCGCCTGAAGCAGCGGCGCCAGATACCGCCTGAACGCGTACTGCCCGGAAGCAAGGTCGATATGCTCGATGATTTCCTCCCGCGTGCGGGGCGTGCGGCAGAATGCGAGCAGTCCCTTTTCATCCGCGATTTTCGCCTTTTTCGAATCGCCCGTCCGCGCTTCCTCCGCATGATTGTACAGCACAACCTTAAACATTCCGCGCGCGTCCGAAAACACGGGCGCGGGAAGTCCCGCTTCCTTCATGACATAGCGGATGGTCGGAATGCCGGAATAACGGTTCTCCGTCTTTCCCAGCGTCTCCATCGCTGTAACCAGCGCCGGATTTCTCGTGTCCGGCTGCGTCCGCCCCAGCTGATCCACCGTCAGGCGGCCGTACAGCCCGCCGGGATTGATGATCTCCATTCGATCCTCATACATGGTAAGCTGAATCGGCATTCCCTCCGTGTGGAAGCTATAGTCCCTGTGCACAAGCGCGTTCATCACGGCTTCGCGAACCGCGACGAGGGGATACTGCGGCACGTCCTCCCGATCCCCGGTCTGCGGATTGATTTTAATCGCCGTTCGCATATTGGTGCGAACAAAGGCCAGTGCCCCTTCCAGCATGTCGGTCAGCGTGCCCTCTATGCGCTTCGAATCCAGAAAGCGGTTCCCCGCGGGATTCAGCGTTCCGATTTCCCTGCCGGGGACGCTGCTGGCGATTATGCTTAATTGCGGATAATATGCCTGCGGATACACGCCGAACAGCAGAAGCGCCATCATCGTAACCCTGCCGTCCCGCATAACGCCTGTCAGTTCATATTGCTGCTCAAGCGGCAGCACCGCCAGATTCGGCCGTTCGCTGCGTTTCTTCGCCAGATAGATTTCCACCTTCGCCGCATCCAGCGACTTGATCGAAACCCCTTCCGCCGCGCGAATATCGTCCCGGTACTTCCTCCGGAACGCTTCATAGCTGTACACCTCATACTCCGTCATCGGCTTGTCCGCGTCTCCCACGCGGATATAAGAACCCTGAAGCCTGCCCTTTGCCGTCTTAAAGCACGGCCGATCCGCTATATCCACCGGTGGAATTTCGGCCGACACGAAGACCATGCCGTCTTCGTCGCACACCGTGAACACGGGACGAACAATCGGCGTCATCTGCTCGCAGTACTCCATGACCTTTTTCTGAAGATCCTGCGCATCGTAAACGCCCAGCTTCCGGAAGCCCGCCTTTTCATCCAGTCCAAACACGAACACGCCCCCGCTGTTCTGGTTCGAAAACGCGGAAATCGTATCATACAGCTTCTCGGGACAGCCGCCGCGCGCGGACTTTACCTCCGTCGTCTGCTCCTCGCAGCCCCGCGTCTGTATCTGCTGAATCAGCTCCATAAGCTCCCTTTCAACCATACGGCATCCCTCCACGCTCTTATGGTATCACGGAATCCGTAAAAAGTAAAGACAAAACATAAGACATTTCCCGACATTTTCTTACGTTATTTGAATAACATAAGACATTTCGCCCCTTGAGCCTTAAAAGTGTAAATCAATCTTCCGTTTTTTCTTATGTTATTGGCAAAAATGAAGAATAACATAAGACCTTCGCCCCAAAACATAAGAAACCTTCTTCCATTTTGAAAACCGAAACGGAAGAAGGTTTGCTTCAGTGTTTCACGAAAATCTCAATGGCTCTTCCTGCAAACTCGGCGGTGCCTTTCCCGCCCGCGGCGTCGATATTCTGCGTCATCTCGCCGCCCGCGGCGTACATCTGCCCGAGCCCGGCGAGAATTTCCGGCTTACAGTCGTAGAAATGCTTCGTAATGTAGTCCTTCAGTGCCTTCACCTGCGCCTGCACGGGCGCGTCAGCCGGGTCGAGCGCCAGCAGGCCGCCGAATTCGCGGAAGATGCGCATCAATCCCTCGTTCACTTCTTCCTTTTCCTCCGGCGCGCGGCCCGCGTCCTTTTTCTCAAATTCGCGATAAGCCTCGGTGCCGCCCCACGTTTCCTTTGCGCGGCGGGCGTACTCCTTCTGTTTTTCCCTGTCAAATGCCTGAAAGCTCATGGCTTCCCCTCCCCTGTCCCTGACGTTTTTCGCCAGACGGATCACGCCGTCCAGCCGGTTTCTGCGCATTTCCAGAAGCTCAATCTGCGCATTCAGCACGTTTTCGCGGTCGGTCGCCGGGTTATCCAGAATCGCCCGGATCGCCGCCAGCGGAAAATCCAGCTCCCGGAAGAGAAGAATCGTCCAAAGCCGCTTCAGTGCCTCGCCGTCATACAGGCGGTAGCCCGCCTCCGTCACCCGCGTGGGACGCAGCAGCCCGATGGCGTCGTAGTGGTGCAGCGCGCGAACGCTGACGCCGGTCAGCTCGCTCACTTCCTTCACGGTCTTCATGCTCGCATCCTCCCTTCGCGCAGGCGTAAGGATAAGGCATTCCGCAGCGTCAGGGTCAACAGGAATTTCAAAACTTAACCTTCGTCAGAACGTCAGGTCTCCCGGCCGGTAGCCCTCCGGCAGCGGCTCCTCCTTCAGAAAATGGAATTCCGGATCGTTCAGGATGGGCAAAAACGCCTCATACGGCAGCCGCGGGAACTCCATGCCGTAGCTCGTCGCGCCGAACCAGCCGCCCTCCCTGGCGCGCAGGTTGATGTCGCGGGCAAACTTGGTCATGTTGCAGCAGTCGTGCACCAGCGCCGGCCAGCGCTCCTCCGCCGCCTCGCGCATCAGCTTCAGCGTGAGCCTTCGGCTGAACACCGGCGAAAGATAGCCGTGGCGCGTCATATACAGGTTCTCGCCCAGATAATTCCCCAGATTGTTGGGGTTCAGGTGCAGCTCGGCGCAGTTCATGAAGTCCACGCCGGTGTCCAGAATCGCCGCCTTCTTTTTGTGGAACGCCGCGAAATACTCCGGCGTCATCGGCGTTTCGATGCCCACCGTGGGGATATACTTCTTCGCCGCGCGAATATTCTCAATCACGCGGTCGGCCGTGCCCGACGCGCCCAGATTGAACCGAAGCTCGTCCAGCCCCGCCTCGCCCAGCGCGCGCAGGTTTTCCTCCGTGGCCAGCGTGCCGTTTGTGTACAGATGCTGATGGATGCCCGCGTCCCGGAAAATCCGGATGACGCCGTAATACTTCTCGATCTCCATGAACGGCTCCAGATACACATATGAAACGCCGGTCGGTCGGTTGGACGCGCGCAGAAGCAGCGGAATGTCCTCCTCGGCATACTTCGCGCCGCCGATTTCCCACATGCCCTCGCCGATGGGCGGCTGACAGTCCAGCTCGCCGTAGTTGTAGCAGAACCGGCATTGCACGTTGCAGCGGTTCGTCTTGCGAATGGCGCTCAGCCCCGTGCCCATCAGACACGAGCGGCAGCCCGCCGAAAACCTCTCTTTCGGGCCCACAAACAGCGTGCGCCCGTCCAGCGAGTCCACGCCGGGAATCTCCCCGATCAGACGGCGCTGCTCCGCCTCCACGGCCTCCTCAATCTGCCTGAGCGCCGCCCAGACGATTTCCTCCTGCCGCGGAGAAAGCTCCTCATACTCCGGCAGAGACGCAAAAAACTCAAACCACGTGCGGGCGTCGGCCTTTGAAATCTTCATCCTTCACCGCTCCTCTTTCGTAAACGCTTTCCCTCATTATAACACACCGCCGCCCCGTTGCAAAGCCCGGTTTCGCGCCGACAAACGGCCGCGCGGAAGTTTCTTTCCCTCGTAGGCCCCACGTGAACCCGCATTTTCCTCTAAAACATCCGGCAGGGGCGCATACCCCTCCCGCATGCGCTCCTGCCGGAAACTCCATCTCCACGATAAAACCATCCTACCCGCGTGTCCTCACACAGCCACCCCCGCCGGAACCTTCAGCTCCGCGCCGGTATAATACCACGCAAGAATTTCATCATACCCCGCCCCGCGCGCCGCCATCGCGTCCGCGCCGGTCTGGCTCATCCCCACGCCGTGCCCGTAGCCGATCGTCCTGAAAATCACCGTCTTCCCGGAAAACTCCATCTCGAAATTTGTCGACCGCAGCCCCAGCGCACGCCGGAACTCCGTCCCCGTCAGCGCCCCCACGCGAATCCGCGTGACACGCCCGTTTCGCCGTGCTCAATCTCCTCTAAAGCCTTCGGCAGGAGCGCTCCCGCCGAAAACTCCATCTCAAAATTCATCGACCGCAGCCCCAGCGCCCGCCGGAACTCCATCCCCGTCAGCGCCCCCACGCGAATCCGCGTGACACGCCCTTTTCGCCGCGCTCAATCTCCTCTAAAGCCTTCGGCAGGAGCGCTCTCTTCCATGCGCTCCTGCCGAAAATTTCATGCGTGCGCCCTCATACAGCCACCCCCGCCGGAACCTTCAGCTCCGCGCCGGTATAATACCACGCAAGAATCTCCTCATACCCCGCCCCGCGCGCCGCCATCGCGTCCGCGCCGGTCTGGCTCATCCCCACGCCGTGCCCATAGCCGATCGTCCTGAAAATCACCGTCTTCCCCGAGAACTCCATCTCGAAATTTGTCGACCGCAGCCCCAGCGCACGCCGGAACTCCGTCCCCGTCAGCGCCGTAAGCCCCACGCGAATCCGCGTGACACGCCCCGTCTCGCTGCGCTCGATCACCTCCAGCTGATCCTCCGGTGCCAGCTCGTCCAGCAGAAGCACATCCTCCCGGTCCGCCAGCGCCTCCTGAATCGCCGCCATCGGAATCTCCGTCGTGTACGAATATTGCGGATATTCCTCCTCGCCCGGCGAAGACACGCCCCGCAGGTACGCAATGGCCGAGGAATACACGTTCTCGGCGTTCTCCGTGTGCCCTCCGGCGCAGGCGTGATACAGCGCGCGAATCAGATGCCCGCGGAACATCAATACCTCCCCGGCCGTCGACTCCGCCGCGCGCCGCCCCGCCGCCATCGCCGCTTCCGCGCGCTCGCCCAGCCGCTCCCGCGCCCGCGCCTCCGTCAGATACCCCTGACAGCACGAAGCCGACGAGCAAACATCCGCCCCCGGATGCCGCACGCACCCGCCGCCCCCGTTCGCGGGCGACTTGAATAACGCAAACGTCCGCGCCGCAACCGCCTGCGCCTTGAGCGCTTCCTCGTGATACTCCGAAGGCATCTCTGCCGCGACCACGCCGCCCACATACTCCTCCAGCGCCACCCGCTCCAACCGCTCTGCGGAAACGTCATACACCGCCACATACGCCCCGCTCTCCTCCGCGACCTTCTCCCCCGCGCCGCCCGTCTGCGCCGGAAAAAAGCACGCGCAGAGCACCAAAAGCGCCACAAACGAAGCCCCCGTGCAAATCGCCTTTCTCATTCCCTCACCCCTTCGCGGGAAGAAGCATATGCCATATCCCCCGAAACATGCCACCCTCCGCCAAATAACCCTCGAAATCCCTCCTCTTTCACATCTCCCCAAAGGCTCTCCATCCACGGACAGACTCCTATGACGAGAGGGCAACAAGACGGATGGCGGAAAGACCCGTCCGGCAGACGCCCTGATAATCGCCGCAAAGAAGCGATTGCGCTTTACTCGCATGCCCGGTATTCACAACATGCACAGGCAAGGCTTCCTGGCTGCCGTCATTCAGACCTTCCTGCTTTTCCTTACAACAAAACCCCGCCCTTGTGGTTGGCGGGATTGATCAGCGGGATGGAGGGCTGCGTCGCGCTCTCCGCGGAGGGAGACGAAAAATGAGCGGCGGAGGAAGGGTCCTCCGCCGCGAATGATGCATCCCGATGATTTGTGATTACTTGAGATATTTGCTATAGACGTAGCCGATCTGGCCGTTGAGCAGGATCTTTGTCCAGTTACCGGTCACGGAGGTGGCGGTAACCTTGGTGCCCCTGGAGAGAACGGTCAGGGACGCGCTCTTGGAGGAGGCGTCGGCGCGCAGGTGGACGTTGGCGGTGGTGGATTTACGGATCCCGCCGGAGACGTAGTTCTTGCTGATATAGCCGGTCTTGCCGTTTTCGGTGCGCACGAGGAACCAGTTGCCCTCTTCGCCCAGAATTTCCAGCTTGGCGTTGCGGGAAATGGAGAACAGCGCTTCGTACCTGGTGCCGGGGCCCTTACGCACGTTCACATTGGAGGCCGCGTACTTGGTGGCGACGGCGCCCAGCGTGTGGGACTTATCGGCGGGGGCGGGCGCGGCGGAGTCAGAGGACAGGGCGGAGGTCTTTATGTAGCCGACCTTGCCATTCTTGTCCACCTTGATCTTCGTCCAGCTTTTGCCGCTTTCGAGCACGGTCACCTTCTGGCCGTTTTTCACCCACGTGACGACCTCGTAGCCCACGCCGGGGCCCCTGCGCACGTTCATGCTGCCGTCGCTCGCGGGCGTTTTGACCGTTTCGGCCAGCGCCGGGCAGAAAACCGCCATCAGAAGTGCCAGAACCAGAGAAACCAGAACCATCCTTTTCATGAAAACCCCTCCTTTCGGGATGCATAGATTCGACGCGGCCGCTTATCTTATGGTTCCTGAAATATTATGCCAATATATGGTAATTGCGAAATCGAACATATGTTTAAGTTTTTTCCGGACGCCGTGAAGCGGGTGAAACTGTGCTATAATAGGAAAACCAAAATAAGAAGAAGGTGCGCGCGTGTTTCACCTGAAAAGTTCGTATCAGCCGCGGGGCGATCAGCCGCAGGCGATTGAGAAGCTGGTGGAGGGCGTTCAGAAGGGCGAGCGAAATCAGGTGCTTCTGGGCGTGACCGGCTCGGGCAAGACGTTCACAATGGCGAACATCATCGAAAGGCTTCAGCGCCCGACGCTCGTCATCGCGCACAACAAGACGCTGGCGGCGCAGCTGGCGGGCGAGTTCCGCGAATTCTTCCCGGACAGCGCCGTGGGCTATTTCGTTTCGTATTACGATTATTACCAGCCGGAGGCGTACATTCCCTCGACGGACACGTTCATCGAGAAGGACGCGTCGATCAATCAGGAGATCGATCGCATGCGCCACAGCGCCACGTCGTGGCTGTCCGAGCGGCGGGACGTGATCATCGTCGCGTCGGTCAGCTGCATCTACGGCATGGGCGACCCGGAGGAATACCGCGGGCTGTCCGTTTCGCTGCGCGAGGGGCAGATCATCGACCGCGACGAGCTTTTACGGCGGCTGATCGACATTCAGTTCACCCGCAACGATTTTGATTTTGAGCGCGGCACGTTCCGCGTGCGCGGGGAGATCGTGGAGATCATCCCGGCGGCGGAATTTGAGAAGGCGCTGCGCGTGGAGTTTTTCGGCGACGAGATCGAGCGCATTTCGGAGGTGGACACCACCACCGGCGCGGCGCTTCGCCATTTAAGCCACGTGATTCTGTATCCCGCGTCGCACTATGTGACCTCGCGCGAGAAGATGGACGCCTGCCTTGAGAACATCGAGCGCGACCTGAACGAGCAGGTGGAGGCGCTGCGCGCGGGCGACCGTCTGGTGGAGGCGCAGCGGCTGGAGCAGCGCACGCGCTACGATATTGAGATGATGCGCGAAATCGGCTATTGCTCCGGCATCGAAAACTATTCGCGCTACTTCGACGGCCGCAGGCCCGGCGACGCGCCGTTCACGCTGCTGGACTACTTCCCGAAGGACTTTCTGGTGTTCATCGACGAGTCGCACGTCACCGTGCCGCAGATTCGCGCCATGTACAACGGCGACTACGCGCGCAAGAGCGCGCTGGTGGACTACGGCTTCCGCCTGACGAGCGCGTTTGACAACCGCCCGCTGAAGTTCTTTGAATTTGAGGAGCGCGTCGGGCAGACGATTTATGTGTCCGCCACGCCGGGGCCCTATGAGCTTTCGCGCGCCGAAAACGTGGTGGAGCAGATCATCCGCCCCACGGGCCTTCTCGACCCGGAGGTCATCGTGCGTCCCGCCGAGGGGCAGGTAGACGACCTGCTGGGCGAGGTGCGCAGGGTGGCCGAGAGCGGCGGCCGTGCGCTGGTGACCACGCTCACCAAGCGCATGGCGGAGAGCCTTACGAATTACCTGCGCGAGATGAACGTGCGCGTGGAATATCTGCATTCGGACGTGGAGACGCTGGAGCGCATCCGGCTTCTGCGTTCGCTGCGGCTGGGCGAATACGACGTGCTGGTGGGCATCAACCTTTTGCGCGAGGGTCTGGATCTGCCGGAGGTGAAGCTGGTCGCCATTCTGGACGCGGACAAGGAGGGCTTTCTGCGCAGCGAAACGTCGCTGGTGCAGACCATCGGCCGCGCGGCGCGCAACGTGGACGGCCGCGTGATCATGTATGCGGACACGATTACCGATTCCATGTTCCGCGCCATCAGCGAAACGAACCGCCGCCGCGCGCTTCAGCAGGCGTTCAACGAGGCGCACGGCATCCATCCGGAGACCGTGCGCGCCGCGGTGAAGGAGCTGATGAGCGTCGCGCGCGACGTGGACGCGGACGGCGGCTCGCAGGGCATGGACGACGAGGAAAAGCGCATGGCCATCGAGCGGCTGGAGGAGCGCATGCTCGCCGCCGCCGCCGACTTGGACTTCGAGACCGCCGCGAAGCTGCGCGACCAGATGCTCGCGCTCAGGGGCGAAAAGACCATGGCCACCGGCGAAAAGTCGTACCG
>SFHK01000051.1 GCA_004556395.1 Clostridiales bacterium | reverse complement strand
ACTGAACGCCCTGATAGCCCTCCACCGGCTTAATGAGCCACTCGGGCTCAAGCTCGTCGCTCTTCACGTTGAAGGTATTTTCGGTCAAAAGCTCAAAGCCCTCCGGGATATCGAACTTGCCGATTTTGTAATACTCGGCGTCCTTGCTGTCGCTCAGATTGACGACAACGTCGTTTGCGTCGACGCCCAGAAGCTTCCCGCCGACCAGATGCAGGTTACCCTTAAAATGCGGCAGAAGGTCGAACTGACCCAGCACGACAATGACCACCAGCAGACACGCAACGATGATTGCGCCCCATTTCCAAACCTTTTTCTGTTCGGGCGGGAGCTTGCTGAAGGTAAAAGGCTCTTTTTTCTTCCGAGTGTTCATTGCGTGCGCGCGATTTCCAGCCATTGTTAAATCCGTCCCTTCGTGACTATTGTTTTCCCGTCTATCATACCACATTTCCGGCGCAAAAACAATTCTTTCCGATGGAAAAACACCGTTTTTTCAACTTTGGATTTTTACGGAACGAGCCGCTCCCGGCCTTTCGGCGCGTTCGGGAGCGGCTCGCGACAATTCTTCCTATGGATTGCACTTTTTGCACGGCGAATAGCCCTTCTTGATGACCTCCTCGCGCGTGCCGTAAAACGTCTTTTTGTTCTTATCCTTCATTTGCTTGATGCTTCCGCAGCCGGTTCGGTGGAACTTTTTCGTGTTGGTGTTCAGCACATAATTGTGCTTTTCCGGCTCCGTCTGCGGTTCCGCCGCCGTTTTCTTCAGGCTGTCGCAGCCGTCAAACGCCGTCTCGGCGACGCTCGTAAGCGACGCGGGCTTCTGAACGGTTTTGAGCGCCTTGCAGCCGGAAAACGCTTCCTCGCCGACGCTCGTCACGCCCTCCGGAATCTCGACCGCCGTCAGCCAGCCGCAGCCCGCGAACGCACGCGCGCCGATGGCCGTGACGGCGGCCCCGCCCAGCACGGCGGGAATGCGAACTTCCGAAACGCCCTTCTCTCGCGCATAGCCGGTGACCGTCGCCTTGCCGTCAGTCACCCGATAGTAGAAATGGTCGGAGGTCTGTTCCACCGAAAGGCTGTCGCAGCCGTCAAACGCCGTCGGCGCAAGCTGCGACAGCGTGGATGGCAGCCGCAGAATCTGAAGCGCGGCGCAGCCGGAGAACGCTTCCTCCCCGATGGACGTTACGCCCTCCGGAACCACGATCTTCGTCAGCCAGTCGCAATCCGCGAACGCTCGGTCTCCGATGGCCGTCACGGCGCTGCCTTCCAGCGTGCAGGGGATTTCGAGCTCCGTAACGCCCAGCGCCCGGCCGTACCTGGTCAGGACGGCCGTTCCGTCGCCATTCAAACGATAGTGAAAGCTTCCAAGGCTTCGTTCTTCGCCCTCCGCGCACACGATGCCCAACGCCATGAGCAGCACGAGAAACAGACAGACAGCTCGCTTCATTCCACTCATCCTTCCGTACGGTCGGCTTTGCCCGCGGCGCACAGATGCGTTACGCCTCGGCGCGGCGTGCGAAGGTGCGTCCGCACTCGGCGATGAACTTCATCATCTTGGGCGCGATTTCCTCGTCCATCACGTTCCAGATGTTGAAGGTTTCAAAGCTCATCGTCTTGTTGTAGCCAATGGCCTTCAGGCCTTCCACAAAGCGGTTCCAGTCCAGCACGCCCATGTACGGCGCCAGATGCTGATCGTGCGCGCCGTCGTTGTCGTGCACGTGGAACGCGGTAATGCGGTCGCCCAGCTCGATCATGGCGTTCTTCACGTCCAGACCCACGAGCAGCAGGTGGCCGGTATCCAGGCAGAAGCCAAACTGCTTGCCGCCGGCAATGCCGTTGAGCGTGTCGACATAGCGGCAGGCCGTGGTGATGTCCGAGCAGCAGGCCGCGTAGATCTTGCCACGCTTGGCCATGAACATGTTTTCAAGGTTGATCGTCACACCGTACTTCTTCGCTTCCGGAATCAGGCGGGAATATCGGTCGACGTTGATCTCCCACTCCTTCTCGGGATCGAGCTGCTGCTCGTAGCCCAGGAAGAAGGGATGAATGATCAGGTTGCGGCAGTTCATCACGTCGCAGCCCATAATCATGCGCCTGAGCATCGTGAGAATCTGGTCGTTGTATTCCTCGCTGTTCTCGTCATACACATAGCTGGGGAACGGCGCGTGCGCCTGATAATTGTCGATGCCATATTTCTCTGCGGCTTCCTTCCACGGCAGGAAGCGCTCGGCGCATTCCTTGTCGGAGCCGGTCAGGAAGATCTCGGGAATCTTTCGGTCGTGCAGGTCACGTCCGCTGACGAGATGATCGATATTCGCGTCAACCGCGTCGAAACCGGCTTCCTTTACCAGTCGATAGGTCGCGTCTACGCCCAGTCTCTCCTCGGGGCCGCCGGTCTGAACCGCAATTTTCATCATAAAAGTGCCTCCATTCCATTTGTAAACCTGTTCGCGCAACCTTATTATAACGCTTTCTCCCTCGATTTGCAAGCCGGAAGCGCAAAAACACGCCGAAATCGCAGGGATTCCGGCGCGTTTTGCCTTATAGAAGCTGTGTTTACTTACCAGCCACCGAGATCATGCCCACGTCGAGCGCGGGGCTGCCGATCGTCGTCGAGCCGGGATAGCCGAAGCGCAGGTCGGACGCGGTGCGGCGAATGTTCTTGAGAATGTCAAAGAAGTTGGATGCGATGGTGATCTGCTCCACCGGACGGCCAAGCCTGCCGTTTTCGATCAGGAAGCCCTTCGCGCCCAGCGAGAAGTCGCCGCTGATCTGGTTCGCGCCGGAGTGCATGCCCATCATGGAGGTGATCAGCAGGCCGTTTCCAACCTCCTCCAGCAGCTCGTCAAACGACATCTGCGACGGCGCGATGAAGAAGTTCGTCGGCGCGACGCGCACGGGCGCGGCATAGCCCGCCTTGGCCGCGTTGCCGGTGGTCTCCTTTCCCATTGCCTTCGCCGTGGTGCGGTTGTGCAGAAGCGTCTTGAGAACGCCCTTCTCCACCACGGTCTTGGTGAACGTGGGCACGCCCTCCGCGTCGAAGGGAACGGACGCGAAGCCGTCCTTCAAAAGCGGATCGTCGATGATCGTCACGCATTCGGCCGCCACACGCTCGCCCTCGCGATCCTTCAGGAGGGACAGACCCTTGCGCGCGTTTTCCGCGGAGAACACGCCCGCGAAGGTGCTCAGAAGCGTCCTTGCCGCGTCGTTGCGCAGCACCACGCGATAGCTGCCCGAGGGCACGCTTTCGGCGTTCAGTCCGGCGACGGCCTTGGCGACCGCGCGGTCGGCCAGCTCGTCGTCGGGAATTTCGTCCTTGCGGAACGCGCAGCGCATCTCATAATCGAAATTCACGCGTCCGTTGTCCGCCACAATCGGCGCCACCGAAGCGGCGGCCAGCGCCGAACGGTAGGAAATATCCAGTCCGCGCGAATTCACGATGCGCTTTTCGCGAACGAGCGTGTCAAAGCTGACGCCGTCCATGCGCTGCACGTGGGGATCCGCCGCCTTCGCGCGTTCCTCCATCTTCTTCGCGCGCTCGATCATTTCGGAAGCCGGCATGCTCGCCGTTTCCTCGCAGTACTGATCCAGCGGCGCGTATTCCTTCACGCCCTCGAAAATCGTTTCGTCGTCGTCGGTTTCCAGAAGCGCCGCGTTTTCCCGAACGCCGTTCACCAGCATTTCGATCGCGTCCTCGTCCATTTCCTCGGTGGACGCATAGCCCATGCGGCCTTCGTATACGCCGCGGAAGCACAGTCCCTCGCTCTTCGCGGCGGAATATTCCTTGATCTGACCATCCAGGATCTCAACCGAGGTGTTCTCGCCGCCGGCGATATACGCCTCCGACTCCGCGATGCCCGCCGCGGCCGCGGCCGCGAACAGCTTGTTCAAAAACTCCTGTCTGTTCATTTTATCTGCCTCCCACCGTCATGTCGGTCACGCGGATCATCGGCTGGCCGACGTTCGTGGGCACGCTGCCGCTGGCGCTTCCGCACATGCCCTGCGCCATCCACATCTTTCTGCCGACGCGGTCGATGCGGGAAATGGTGTTGCCGCCCTTGCCAATCAGCGTCGCGCCGCGCACGGGCCGGTCGATCTTGCCGTTTCGAATCAGATAGCCCTCGCCCACGGCGAAATTGAACTCGCCCGTCAGCGGATTCACGCTGCCGCCGCCCATGACTTTCGCGTACAGCCCGTCCGGGCAGGACGCGATGATCTCCGCCTCGTCGTCGGTGCCGGGCGCGATATAGGTGTTGCGCATACGCGACGTCGGCGCAAACGAATAATTCTGGCGGCGCGCGGAACCGGTTACCGGCATGCCCATCTTGCGCGCGTTCAGACGGTCGATCATGTAGTTTTTCAGGACGCCGTTTTCAATCAGCACCAGCTTCGTCGTCGGGTTGCCCTCGTCGTCGATGTTTTCGCTGCCCCATTCGTTGGCGATCGTGCCGTCGTCAATGGCGGTGACGATCCTGGACGCGATCTGCTGACCCAGCTTTCCGCAGAACTCGGAATTACCGTAGGCCACGCTGGTCGCTTCCAGCGAATGGCCGCAGGCCTCGTGGAAGATCACGCCGCCGAAGCCGCCGTCGATGACCACGGGCATCACGCCCGCCGGACACTTGTCGGCGTGCAGCATCGTCACCGCGCGGCGCGCGGCTTCGCGGGCGCGCGCGTTCATGTCCTCCCTCGTGGAAAACAGCTCAAAGCCCATCATCGCGCCCGGACTCTCGGAGCCGGTCTGGTTCTCGCCCTTGCCGCTGGCGACCGCCGTGACGGACGCGCGCGTGTACACGCGCTGATCGGAAACGAACATGCCCTCCGTGTTGGCAATGGTCACGGCCTGCTCCCAGTCCCACAGCGCGCCGGTCACGTGCGCGATTTCCGCGCTCTCCGCGCGCGCCGCGCGGCACGCTTCGCGCACCAGCGCGCGGCGGCGTTCGCCGGAAACGTCCATGGGAAGCTCGCGAATTTCATGAATGTTCTTCACGATGGAGCCGGACAGCTGAATCTGCCTGTCCTCTCCGCGAACGCTGCCTACCGCGTCCGCCGCGCGCTCCGCCAACGCCATCAGACCCGCGTCCGAGGTATCGTTGGTGTGCACGTATACGCTGTTCGTTCCCTTGTAAACCCGCAGACCCGCGCCGTGAATGCGCCCCGTCGTCGCCGTGTCGATGCGGTCGTCCGTCTGGCCGATGCGCGAAGAGCGCGTATCCTCATAGAATATCTCGGCAAAATCGCCGCCGGTAGAAACCGCTCTGCCCAGCGCGCGCTCCGCCGCTCCCTTTTTCAGCATTGCTCTTCCACTCCTTTATCGGAAAGATCCGGAAGCGTTTTCACTTCTATCTGCATCATACCACTTCCATCATTGTGTTTCAAGCGCTATGCGAACATCTTTTGCAAAATCTCCAGCCGCTCCGCGGTCACCAGCGCGTCGTGCGTCGTGCCGCGCAGCTTGACTACATACGTCCAGCGGCCATAGGGCGTGATCGAATCGATATGGCGAAGCCCAACCACATACGATTTGTGCGTGCGGAAAAACATATCGTCGGGCAGACGCTCGTCCAGCTCGGACAGGGAATCGCTCGTCACAAGCCGCTCGCCGCCCGCCAGATACAACACCGTCGAGCGCTCCTCGCGCTGAATCAGCAGAATGTCCTCCATGTCCACAAAGCTGACGCCCTCCTTATGGCGCAGCATCAGCTTTCGCGGCGCGACGTTTCGGGGCGTTTCCGGCTTTACGGCTCGCTCCTCGGCCTCCTCCGCCAGCCGGCTGCGAATCAGCGCC
Source organism: Clostridiales bacterium (assembly GCA_004556395.1). GTDB lineage: Bacteria > Bacillota > Clostridia > Christensenellales > Aristaeellaceae > SFHK01. The sequence continues at coordinate 12,170 of SFHK01000051.1, read as the reverse complement.
AGCGTTTTCATCACGCGCTGCTCTCGGAACGGCTTCAGAAGGTAATCAAATGCGTACACCTCAAAGGCGTCGCCCATGTATTTTTCGTGCGCCGTGGCAAACACGAGAATCGTTTTGGGATTGATGTCCTGAATGATGCGCGCGCACTCCACGCCCGTCATGACCGGCATTTCCACGTCCAGCAGAATCACCTGCGGGTGGGTCTGCTCGTTCAGGCGAATCAGCTCGCGCCCGTCCTTCGCTTCGCCCACAATCTGAAAGCCGCCCGCCTTTTCCACAAAACGGCGCATGATCAGGCGCATGCCGTCGTCGTCGTCCGCAATCAGGATGCGGATATCGTCCATGAAAGCACCTCCCATGAATGCCTGTCGCCGCGCCCCGAGGAAACGGAGCGCGGCGCAGCCGGTGTTTTATTCGTCCCGCAGCGACACGGGCTTTGACAGAATTTCGCTCGTAATGACCGCGCGGCGCAGGTCGTCCACCGTAACGGCGGCTTCCGCCGCGTGCGCATGCGAATGCTCCTGCGCGTTTCCGCACGCGATCGGCTCCACCGACGGGCTTTCGCGGCGCGGACGCTCCGCGTATCCCTCCGTTTGAACAGCCGGTTCCGGTCTAACCTCCGGCCGTGCGACGCGTCCGTGCTTTCGCGCTTTCGCGCGGCGCGGCTCCGGCGCATCGTCCACCGTTTCAGGCTCCTGCCCGATGGAAACCGGCTTCTGCGGCGGCTTCGCGCCCCGTCCTTTGCTCTTCGTTACGGCGCGCACGACGGCGATGACGAGGAACAGAATAACGATCAACTGAGACATCGCAGCCGTCTCCCCTTACTTTTTGACCGTCGCCGGTTCGCTGGACGCGGGCTTGCCCGTACCGGCGATCGACTCGCGCATGTGCGTATCGCTCTGCACGTTCTGCATCTTGTAATAGTCCATCACGCCCAGCTTTCCGCTGCGAAGCGCCTCGGCCATCGCGCGCGGCACCTCCGCCTCGGCTTCGACCACGCGGGCGCGCATCTCCTGAACCGCCGCGATGTTTTCCTGCTCCTTTGCCACGGCCATGGCGCGGCGTTCCTCGGCCTTCGCCTGCGCAATGCGGCGGTCGGCCTCGGCCTGATCCATCTGCAGCTGCGCGCCGACGTTGCGGCCGACGTCCACATCCGCAATATCAATGGAAAGAATTTCATACGCCGTGCCCGAATCCAGACCCTTGCTCAGCACGGTTTCGGAAATCTTGTCCGGGTTCTCCAGCACTTCCTTATGCGTGCCGGATGAACCGATGGTCGTTACGATGCCCTCGCCGACGCGCGCCTGAATGGTCTCCTCGCCCGCGCCGCCGACCAGCTTGTCGAGGTTCGTGCGAACGGTCACGCGCGCCTTCGCCTTCAGCTCGATGCCGTCCTTGGCTACGGCGGCCACGATGGGCGTTTCGATGACCTTGGGGTTGACAGAGGTCTTCACGGCCTCCAGCACGTCGCGTCCCGCCAGATCGATCGCGCGGCAGTTTTCAAACGACAGATCGATGTTGGCGGCCTGTGCGGCGATCAGCGCGTCCACCACGCGGTTCAGATGGCCGCCCGCCAGCACGTGGGCTTCCATCTCGTTGATGTCGATGTTCAGACCGGCCTTCGTGGCCTTGATCAGCGGGCGCACAACGTCGCCGGGCGCGATGCGGCGGAACCGCATGCCGATGAGAATCGAAATGCGCACGCGCACGCCGGACGCCATGGCCGAAATCCACAGCCCCACCGGGAAGAAGCGCGCGAAGAAGTAAATCAGCGCGAGCGCCAGAAACGCAACCAGTGCAAACAGAATCGTCGTAGAACCGTGCATATCCAATCCCCCTTTTCCTATTTCCCGCCGAAAGAGCTATACGCGCCGCACGTAAATGCGGTTGCCCTCCACGCGGGTTACCTTCACTCGTTCGCCAGCCTCCACGAATTCGCCCTCGGACAGCACCGTCAGGCGCACGCCGTCAAAATCACCCGTGCCTACGGGGCTCAGACGCGTCGCGACCACGCCCTCCTTGCCCACATAGAACAGCAGCGGGTTTTCCTCCCTGGGATCGGTCGCCACCGCGTGAAGCACCAGCCTGGACTTCGCCAGCTTTCCCTTCGCCGCCGAGCGGATGGCGAAGGAAAACGCGACGCACAACAGCGCCAGCTCGATCAGCGCCGCAATCAGGCCCTCCAGCACCGAATCGGCCAAGAATACAATGCCCAGCACCGACAGCACGATGCCCGCTATGCCCGGCAGGCCGAAGCCCGGCAGATACATTTCCAGAATCAGAAGCCCCATGCCCAGCACGACCACCGCCAACGGCAGCGCGTTTGAGGCCACATACGAGATTACCGCGTTCATTGCGAATTCCTCCCGGCTTTGTTTTGCATGTATACTCTACCACGCCGCGCCGCTTTGCGCAACGCGTATCCGCGCAACGATACATTTCTCGGGCTCAAATGTCAGAAATCGCCGTCTCTTCCATCAGCCGCCGGGCAATCGTCTCATCCGCGGGCGCGAACGCATAGCCGCCCAGCTCCGCGGGCTTCACCCATGCCAGCGTCTGCCCTTCCAGCGGGCGCGGCTCGCCGGAGAGCAGGCGCGCCATGTAGAACAGCAGAAGCACCGTCTTCTCCGGGTATGCCCACAGCTTCGCACCGTAAATGCGCACAGCTTCGACCTCCGCGCCCGTTTCCTCCATGAGCTCGCGCCAGAGCGCGTCCTCCGGCGCTTCACCCGTCTCAATCTTCCCGCCGGGGAATTCCCACTTCATGCCCATATGCGCACCCGCCGGACGGCGGCTGATCATGATTTTCCCGTCCCGCACCAGAATTCCTGCGACGACCGGTATGGCCTGCATGGTCTTCACCTTCATTTGTTTAGTCGATCATTTCAAGCGTTACCGTCAGCTTCACTTCGATGGGCTTGCGCAGTTTCTCGCCCTTCTCGTCGTTGTAGCGCGCCACGGTGATTTCGAACGACGTGCCCGCGGGCAGCTTGTCGATGATCTTGGTATACTCGCGGAAATCGTAGATGCGCGCGCCGTTCACATGTGTGATCACGTCGCCCGCGCGCAGACCCGCCTTCGCGCCGGAGCCGTTCTTCTCCACCTCGGCCACCTGCAGACCGGCCGGCGGGAAGTTCTTGAGCATCTCCTCCGGGCCATCAATCGCCTGCACGCTCACGCCGAAGCGCGGACGGTTGTACACGCCGGTCTTGATGATGCTCTCGGCAATCGGCCACGCCACGTCGATCGGAATGGCGAACGCCAGTCCGTCATAGGCTACGAATTCCTCGCCGCTCTCGGTTCGGCCCGCATAGCCCATATACTTCATGAACGGAATGCCCACCAGTTCGCCCTTCGCGTTTAAAAGCGCGCCGCCGGAGTTTCCGGGGTTGATCGGCGCGTCGATCTGAATCAGACCGATGGCGCGGGTGGACTCGGGATCGGCGTCCTCGCGGTTCAGACCGGACACGTAGCCCGCGGTCAGGGTATTGTACATGCCGCGCTCGTTTACCGGCGTGCCGATCGTGCAGATCAGGTCGCCCACGCGCAGCCCGGAGGATTTTCCGATGGTAACCGGCCGGATGTCCGTTTTCTCCTCCACGCGAATCACGGCCACGTCCGTCGCCTCGTCAAAGCCGACGGTATAGGCCTCGTACGCCGTATCATCCGCCAGACGAATCTCCATCTCGTCCGCTTCCTTCACCACGTGATAATTGGTAAGGAAGTATCCGTCCCCGTTCACGCAGACGGCGCTCGCGCCGCCCTGCTCGGTCGTTTTCACGCTGTCCGTAGCCGCGTCCCATACGGTGGTGGTCAATACGACCGAAACCACGCTGGGCGACACACGCTCATAGATCTCCGGCAGCGGGTTCGCGCTTGAGAGAATCAAACTCGGCGTCGCGGTTTCCGCGCCGGCGAACGGCAGCGTCAGCAGCACAAGAACCATCAGCATTGCAGTCAGCTTTTTCATGAATGTATCCTTCCTCGCCTTTTATTTCAGCGTTACGATCGTCACGCCGTCCTCTCCCTCGCCATAGCGACCCAGCCGGAACTCGGCCACGCCCGGATGGCGCTTCAGATGGCTGTGAATTCCGGCGCGCAGCGCGCCCGTGCCCTTGCCGTGAATGATGGTGACGGTTTTCAGCGAATTCATCTGCGCGCCATCTAAGAACAGGTCTACCTGCACCAGCGCTTCCTCCACCGTCATGCCGCGCACGTCGCATTCCATGGACGCCTGCCGCGGCGCGACGGACACACTCGCCTGCGCCTTTGCCTTCGGCTTTTCCTTCTTTTTCGGCTCCTCCGGCGCGCGGCGCACGGTTTTCAGATTCGCCTTCATCTTCATCGCGCCCGCCTGCACCATGAAATCGCCCTTCGCGTCCGGCGCGGTGAGCACGGTGGCGCGCGCGGCGAGATTGCCCAGCATCACATGCTCGCCCACCTTCAGCTCGGTAGGCGCTTCGCCCTCGGCGGGCTGAACCGGCACGATCTTGTCCGCCAGCTCGTCGATGCCGTCCTGCAGCCGCGCGCGCATGCCGTGCAGCTCGTGCTCCTTGTAGGCCTGCGTGCTTTTCGCCTTTTTCAGCTCCGAAATGATCTGCTCGGACTCGCGCTGCGCCTTCTGCATGATCCTGCGCGCGTCGTCCTTGGCCTTTCGGATCATCGCTTCGCGCTGGCTTTCGTATTCCCTGCGTTCCTTCTCGGCCTCACTGCGGATGCGCTGCGTCTCGATGTGCGCCTGCTCCGCCAGCTTCTGCTCCTTCTCGGCAATCTGCCGGTGATACTCGGCGTTCGCGATCACGTCCTCAAAGCGAATCTGGTCGCGCGTCAGGCGCTCGCCCGCGGCGGCGATCAGCGGCTCAGGCAGCCCCAGCTTGCGCGAAATTTCGAACGCGTTGCTCTTTCCCGGCACGCCGATGGACAGCCTGTACGTGGGCCGCAGCGTCTCCACGTCAAATTCCACCGACGCGTTCTCCACGCCCCTGGTGCTCAGCGCGAACGCCTTCAGTTCGGAATAGTGCGTCGTCGCCAGCGTCGTCACATGCAGATTCAGTAAATGCTCTAAAATCGCCATCGCCAGCGCCGCGCCCTCGGTCGGGTCGGTGCCCGCGCCCAGCTCGTCAAACAGCACCAGCGAACGCGGCGTCACGTTCTTCAGAATCTCCACGATGTTGGTCATGTGCGATGAGAACGTCGACAGGCTCTGCTCGATCGACTGCTCGTCGCCAATGTCGGCGAACACCTCGTCAAACACGGCGATTTCGCTGCCGAACTGCGCCGGTATCTGCATGCCGGACTGCGCCATCAGCGTAAGCAGACCCACCGTTTTCAGCGTGACCGTCTTGCCGCCGGTGTTCGGACCGGTGATCACGAGCGTGGTGAAATCCTCGCCCATCCACAGGTTGGATGGCACCACCTTCTCGGGATCGATCAGCGGATGCCGCGCGTGAATCAGGTTCACGCGCCCGTCGGCGTTCAGCTTCGGCTCCACCGCGTTCATCTCGCGCGCCAGATACGCGCGGGCGAACACGCAGTCCAGATCGGCCAGAATGCCCAAGCTTGAAGCAATCATCGGCGCGTCGGGCGCGATGCGGGCGGAGAAGTCCTTCAGAATCTTCTCCATCTCCTGCCGCTCCTTCAGCGTCCACTCCTTCAGCTCGTTGCCCGCCTCCACAATCGCCATCGGCTCGATGAACAGCGTGGAGCCGCTGCCGGACTGATCGTGCACCAGACCCGGCACCTGCTGTCGGTATTCCGCCTTGACCGGAATCACGTAGCGCCCGTTGCGCATGGTGATGATGGAATCCATCAGGTACTTCTGCGTGCTGGCCGAACGGATATAGCTGTTCAGCTTGTCGCGCACGCGGTCGTTGATCACGCGAATGTGGCGGCGAATGTCGTACAGCTCCGGGCTGGCATGGTCGCTCATTTCGTCCTCGGAGATGATGGCGTTCGTAATGTCCTCTTCCAGCATGCGGTTCGACGCGATGCGCGAGCCCATTTCGGTGAGAATCGGCGTGTCCTCACGCTCCGTCACCAGCGCCTTGCGCACGGTGCGGCAGGCGCGCAGCGCGCCCGCGACGCTCAGAAGCGCCTTCATCGACAGCGTCGCGCCGACGGTGGACAGCTTCAGATATTCGCGCACGTCATCAAACTCGCTCATGGGATTGCCGCCGGTGTACGCGATCACGGACGAAGCCTCCTCCGTCTGCGCCTGCAGCCGCCGCACCTCGTCAAAATCGCCGCTGGGGCGGAGTGCCAGCGCGCGTTCCTTGCCCATCGCGGACACGGCGAGCCCCGCCAGACGGTTCAGAATTTTCGGGTATTCCAGCACCCGTTGGTATCGTTCATTCATATAAATAGCTCCTCATCAGTCAACCGGGCGGAAGTAATGCCCGGTGGTTATCCGTTCTGGCTCCGCGTCCGTCTCATCCAATCGCTCCCCGTCCGCAAGACGACGGAACGCCTGCGTGAGCGCGCGAACCTGCCGCTCGTCCTCGTCGGTAAACCGCATCCGCCAGCCGCAGGCCGCGGGCAGCCGCCCGGTGTACTTCAGAAGCGACAGCGGCACGCTGTTTTCCACGTCCACGACGCAGCCGCCTTCCTCCGCCAGCCGTGAAAGCGGAAAGCGCACGCGCTTGCGGTCGATGAGCGCGCTGTCGTCCGTCCGAGCTCCAGCCCGCGCCGCGTCACAGGCATAGCAGTCCGCATGCCTTCCCCCGCCGCGCGCCGCGTTCACCGGACAATGCCGCAGATGCATCAGCGGCACCCGGCCGTATACGATCAGCTCCCGCCGACCGCCGACCGCCTCGATTTCCTTCGTGCTCAGCTCCAGAGACGGCGTGTACACGCTCGTCTCCGCGCCGAGAAACGCCGCCGCGGCGGCATTGGCCAGATTGAGCGCCGCGTCATACCGCTTTTCGCCCGGCCATTTCAGCCCCACATGCCCGAAATTGGTCAGGTATACGCCCCTGATTCTTTGGTCGTTTTCAAGCGCCCATTCGTTCACATAGGAAAGCGATTTTTCGTCCATTACCGGCGGCAGATACAGGAAAAAATCCGTTAAGCCCCGCGTCTGTTCGTCCAGCGCGCCCCGACGCACGTCCGTCGGTTCAAACGCGCACTCATCCGCGCCGGCTTCCTTCGCCGCCGCGAGCCGCGCCGCGCTTCGCGCCTGCGCCACCAAGTGCACACGCTCAGGCCGTCCCTCGCTTGGCAGCGAATGGCAAACGGGCATCTTCACTTCCGCATCCGTCACGCGCATCGCCGCGATGCGCTTTTCCGAAAGCGCCGCCAGCGCGTCGCGCCGAAGCGCGTTCATCCCCGACATCGGCACAAACGGCTGCCCGGAAAGGTGCACGACTACCTCGTCCACTCGATAGGGTGTGCCGCCGGTCTTTTCAAACTGCGCCCGAATCCGCGCTTCGTCGACCGCGCTGCGCGCCGTTTCCGGAATCCACCCAGTCGCTTCCGCCGTGTTCGCGCCGTCCGTCACGCGGGCGCGCGCGGGCGTTCCTTCCTCTATATACAGCTCCGCCCGAACGCCCACCGTGCGCGCGGTTTCGCGCCAGCTTTCCCGCGCCTGCGCCATCTGCGCTTCGCTCACCATGCGCATCACGTCTCCGGCCATGCCTGCGGGATTCGCCACCGATTCCCCGGCTCTCCCGCACAGCTTCACGGGGACATCCTCGCCCGCCGCCGGCCGCACGGCCACCGCGTCCTGCGCAAGCACATCGGCGGTCAGAACGATTTTTTTCGCGTTCACCGCCGTACCAACCCGGCTGCCCCAGTGCGAAGGACGCGCGCGCGAAATCAGCGTTCCGTCCACAACGCCCTTCAGATAGCCGTCCGTAAAGCCGCCGCGGTTGAAAATCTGCCGAAGCGCTTCCCTGTCCGCGTCCGTCACGCGCTCGCCGTCCAGCGCACGCCGATACGCGCGCGTGACCACGGCCACATACTCCGGCCGCTTCAGGCGACCCTCGATCTTCAGGCTGGTCACGCCCGCGCGCGCCATGCCGTCCAGCAAGTCGACAGTCATCAGATCCTTCGTAGACAGAAGGTACCCCTCCGCCTCCGCCGCCCCGGTCAGCCGGTACGGCAGACGGCACGGCTGCGCGCACACGCCGCGGTTTCCACTGCGCCCGCCGACCATGCTGGAAAACAGGCATTGTCCGGAGCAGGCCACGCACAGCGCGCCGTGCGCGAATACCTCAATCTCAATGCCCTCGTCAGCACAGGCGCGAATCTGTTCAAACGTCATCTCGCGCGCCAGCACCGCCCGGTGGAAACCGCGCTTTTTCAGCTCCGCTGTGCCCTGCCGGTTGTGAATCGCCATCTGCGTGGACGCATGCAGCGGCAGGCGCGGCAGCAGCTCGCTCAGCGCCTGACACACGCCGAAGTCCTGCACAATCGCGCCGTCCGCGCCCGCGCGCGCAAGCGACGAAGCTGCCTCGTATAAAAGCGGCATTTCCTCCTGCTTGACCACGGTGTTCACGGTCACATACATGCGCTTTCCGCGCTCGTGCAGATAATCCGCCGCCCATTTCAGCTCATCGTCGTCAAAATTTCCCGCGCCTCTGCGGGCATTCAGCGTTTTGCCGCCCAGATACACGGCGTCCGCGCCGTTTTCCACGGCCGCAATCAGCGCTTCCCGGTCTCCCGCAGGCGATAAAAGCTCCATGTTTACACGTTCCCCCATTGTAATCATCTCATTACCGCCATTATACCAGACCAGGCGCCCATTCACAAGAACATTTTCGTTTTCTGCCTGTTATACCGCTCGTCACACGATTCCTTAACAAAGAACGTATATGATAAAATAGAAATTCTGAAAGGTCGAAAAAACAATGATCCTGAACACCGGCTGCCGCACGGACATTCCCGCCTATTACAGCGAATGGTTCTATAACCGCGTTCGAGAGGGCTTTGTGTTGGCGCGCAATCCCTACCGCCCGGAGCAGGTGCTGAGCTACCGTCTGAACCCGGACGTGGTCGACGTTCTATGCTTCTGCACCAAGAATCCGCAGCCGATGCTTTCCCGTCTTTCCGAGCTGAACGCCTTTCGCCAGTTCTGGTTTGTAACAGTCACGCCCTATGGACAGGACATTGAGCCGTTCGTGCCGGACAAGCGGCAGGTTCTCGCTTCCATCCGGCAGCTTTCCGCGTCCGTCGGCGCGAAGGCGGTCGGCTGGCGGTACGATCCCGTGTTCATTACGGAACGCTATTCGCTGGAATTCCACATCCGCAGCTTCGAGAAAATGGCGCGAGAGCTTTCGGGCACGGTAAACGCCTGCGTGGTCAGCTTCATCGACCTGTACGAGAAGACAAGGCGGAACTTCCCACAGGCGCGCGCCGTCACAACGCGCGAGCAGGAAGCACTGATTCAGGCCTTTGTGGAAATTGGCGCGCGATATGGAATCCCCATCCGCACCTGCTGCGAAGACGCTTCGCTGGCACGCTTCGGCGCAGACACATCCGGCTGCATGACCCGTTCCGTGCTGGAAGCGGCCACCGGCTGCCGGCTGAACGTGCCAAAATCAAAAAAATCGCCCCGGGCGCAGTGCGACTGTCTGCTCGGCGCGGACGTCGGCATGTACAACACCTGCCCGCACGGCTGCGTGTACTGCTACGCCAATTCCGACCGGCGAGCGGTCGAGCAGAACCGGAAGCAGCACGATCCCGCGTCTCCGCTGCTGATCGGCCATCTTCACGAGGGCGACCAGATTCTCGAAGCACGTCAAGAATCCTACGTATCCGACCAGATTTCAATGTTCTGAAGCATGGAGGAAACGATGAACCAAAATGAACGGCGACTCTTTCTGATTCGTTCGCTCTTGAACGAACGGCTCGAATACCGCGATTGGCGCATTCCGCAGGATGTGTCCGACCAAAAGCTTTTGCTGCGCGGACTGCTGAACGTGCGCCCGGCACAGGTATGCAACCCGGAATTTCTTCGCGTGCAGGATGCCTACCTGCGTCAGGCGACCGCCGAAAAAGGCATAACGGACTGCAGTGCCCTCTCTCCCGTGCAGCCGGGACTGTACCTCTGGCAGGGCGACATTACCACGCTGAAATGCGACGCGATCGTCAACGCCGCCAATTCCGGCATGACCGGCTGCTATGCGCCCAATCACCGCTGCATCGACAACGCCATCCACACCTTCGCGGGCGTTCAGCTGCGCCTTGCCTGCGCGGAAATCATGGAACGGCAGGGCTGCCTCGAGCCGACCGGACAAGCCAAAATCACCCCGGCGTTCAACCTGCCTTGCCGCTATATTCTGCACACCATCGGCCCGATCGTCGACGAGAGCCCAACAGAACGCGACTGCGCGCAGCTTGAAAGCTGCTACCGCGCCTGCCTGACACTGGCAGCCGAAAACCATCTGGAAAGCATCGCCTTTTTATGCATCTCCACCGGCGAATTCCATTTTCCGAACGAACAGGCGGCGCAAATCGCCGTTCAAACCGTCAAAACCTTCCTGAATCAGAAATCCAGCGTGAAAAAGGTGATCTTCAATGTGTTCAAAGACCTCGACAGGGAAATCTACGCCCGACTTCTCCGCGCAGATTGAAAAGCTGAAGCAGGCGCTGAAAAACGCCGACGCGGTACTCATCGGCGCGGGCGCCGGACTCTCCACATCGGCGGGCTTCACCTATTCCGGCGCTCGCTTTGAAACGTACTTCTCCGATTTTGCCGCGAAATACGGCTTTTCCGATATGTACACCGGCGGCTTCTATCCCTTTCCCACGCGGGAAGAGTTCTGGGCCTATTGGAGGCGCTACATCTTCATCAACCGCTATCAGGACGCGCCGAAGCCGGTCTATAACGACCTGCTGAAGCTCGTTCAAAAGAAGGCATATTTCGTCATTACCACAAACGTCGACCACTGCTTCCAGAAGGCAGGTTTTGATAAACAGCGCCTGTTCTACACACAGGGCGACTACGGCCTGTTCCAGTGCTCCGAACCGTGCCGCCAAGAAACATGGAACAACGAAACGATCATCCGCGAAATGGTGCGCCGGCAGAAAGCCATGCGCATCCCCGCCGAGCTCCTTCCCACCTGCCCGCACTGCGGCAAAGCCGCAACGCTGAGCCTGCTCTCCGATGACAAATTCGTCGAGGACAAGGGCTGGCACGCCGCCGCAGACCGCTACGAAACCTTCCTGCACGCCCAAAAGAACCAAAAAGTCGTTTTTCTTGAACTGGGCGTGGGCTATAACACCCCCTATAACACCCCCGGCATCATCAAATACCCCTTCTGGCAGATGACCTACGCAAACTCGAATGCCCTGTACGCCTGTATCAATCAGGATGAAGCCCTCGCGCCAAAGGAAATCGCAAGCCAGTCCATCTGTATCAGCGGCGATATCGGGCAAACGCTCCATTTGCTCATCTGACCCGTCCTTCTTCGCTCTGCTCTGCTCTGCTTGTGATTTACGTGCAACAAATCATACCCGATCAAGCATATCCGCGGAGTCGTTTATAAAGTTCGAGCCTGTGACTCACATCACAGGCTCTTTGGAATCTTTGGAATCCGGCGATGACCTACTCTCCCGGGCCGTTGCCAGCCAAGTACCATCGGCGCGAAGAGGCTTAACTTCTGTGTTCGGGATGGGAACAGGTGGATCCCTCTTGCCATTATCACCGGAAATCGTATTCAATTCATTGGTTTGTTCGTTCGTTCAAGGCTCGCGCCTTGAAAACCACACAGGAAAAGCTGACCTCGAATTTACTCGCTCGCGGATGTTTGCCTGCGCGATTCCCGCTTACGCTCACTCTCCGCTCCTTTGCTTTCTCTCCTCTTTTCAGATCAAGCCCTCGACCGATTAGTATCAGCAAGCTCCAACGTTACCGCTCTTTCACCGCTGACCTATCGCCTTATCGTCTTTAAGGGGTCTTACTCGCTTTCGCGATGGGAATCTTCTTCTTGAGGTGGGCTTCACGCTTAGATGCCTTCAGCGTTTATCCCTTCCGCATTTCGCTTCCCAGCTATGCCGTTGGCACGACAACTGTTGCACCAGGGATGCGTCCACTCCGGTCCTCTCGTACTAGGAGCAGCTCCTCTCATGATTCCTTCGCCCACGATGGATAGGGACCGAACTGTCTCACGACGTTCTGAACCCAGCTCGCGTGCCGCTTTAATTGGCGAACAGCCAAACCCTTGGGACCT
>SFHK01000050.1 GCA_004556395.1 Clostridiales bacterium | reverse complement strand
GGCGCGTTCGCGCTTTCGCACAGAGACGGGGAATGCTCGTTTTCCGGCGCGGAGGCGCAGGCGATGCGCATGATCGAAGCCGGAGCGGCGCCCGAGAACGTGGCCGCGGAGGTCTACTCCTTCCTCGCGCGCTCGATCGCGTGGCTGCTGGCCGACGCGGTGAAGCGCACGGGCGCGAAGCAGGCGCTGCTGGCGGGCGGCGTGGCTTCGTCGGCGCTTTTGAGGCAGCTTCTGCCCGCGCGGCTGAAAAGGCTGGGCTGCACGGCGCGGGTGTGCTGGGCGCGGCCGGAGCTTTCGGGCGATAACGCCTGCGGCGTGGCGCTGATCGGCGAGGAACGCAGGCGCGTAAAGACCCGCGAAGGCGAATAAGGAGACGCGCGGGCGGTTTTTGCGGAGAAACGCGGCGTGGAACTCGCGGGGCGTGGATTGAAATGCATGCCGATGCGCGAGGAATGCTTTCCGCGAAACGGGCGATGCGAATGAGCTGGTTCGCTTTTATAAGAAGCGGCTTCCACGGAGCGGGAATGTACGCGAGATTGAGAAATGAGGGAACGTGAATGGCTGCGCGGATCATTGACGGGAAGGAAATTGCGCGCGAGGTGCGCGCTGAGGTAAAGGCGCGTGCGCACGCGTTCCGCGAGGCGTATGGCGAGACGCCGGCGCTGGCGGTCGTGCTGGTGGGCGAGGATCCGGCCAGCCAGATTTACGTGGCGAACAAGCAGAAGGCGTGCGGCTGGGTGGGAATCCGCTCGGTCACGGTGCGTCTGCCTGAAACGGCGACGGAGGACGAGGTGCTCTCCGAGATCGCGCGGCTGAACGCGGATGCGTCGATCAGCGGCATTCTGGTGCAGCTTCCGCTGCCCCGCGGCATGAACGCGGATCGCGTGACGGCTTCGGTCGCGCCGGAAAAGGACGTGGACGGCTTCCACCCGATCAACGCCGGGCGGCTGCTGCGCGGCCGCGCGCCGTTGGAGCCGTGTACGCCCGCGGGCTGCGTGCGGCTTCTGAAGAAAGCGGGCGTGCCGCTGGCCGGGGCGAACGCCGTGGTCGTCGGGCGCTCGAACATCGTCGGAAAGCCCCTTGCCATGATGCTGCTTCGCGAGAATTGCACGGTGACCATCTGCCATTCCCGCACGGAAAATCTGGCGGATTTCGTGCGCCGCGCGGACATCGTGGTGAGCGCCGTGGGACATCCGCGCATGATTACGGCGGGGATGGTGAAGCCGGGCGCGGCGGTGATCGACGTGGGCATTAACCGGCTTCCGGACGGAACCCTGACCGGCGACGTGGATTTCGAGGGCGTGCGCGAGGTCGCGGGCTGGATTACGCCGGTGCCCGGCGGGGTCGGGCCGATGACGATTGCGATGCTTCTGAAAAACACGATGGACGCGGCGGAGAACGCGCGGTCGACAGTCTGAGCGATGAACGCTGTTGGTCGTAATCGATTTCCGAACGGCGATGTGGATTTCAAGGACGTGCGCGAGGTCGCGGGCTGGATTACGCCGGTGCCCGGCGGGGTCGGGCCGATGACGATTGCGATGCTTTTGAAGAACACGATGGACGCGACGGAGAACGCGCGGTCGACGATCGGAACGACGGATGGCGTGAACGGCGTCGATCGGAAAATACGGTGAACGCGTTGGAGGATGAGCATGGGTGAATGGTCGCTTTCGGTCAGCGAGCTGAACGAATATGTGCGCCGGAAGCTGGCGGGCGACGCGATGCTTCGGAATGTGTCGGTGCGCGGCGAGATCGTGTCGTTCAAGCGGCACGTGAGCGGGCATCTGTATTTCACGCTCAAGGACGAGCAGGCGCGCGTGTCGTGCGCCATGTTCCGGCAGCAGGCGGCGCGGCTCGATTTTCAGCCGGCGGACGGCATGCAGGTGGTCGTTACCGGCGCGGCGGGGCTGTATCCCGCGGGCGGCACGTATCAGCTGTATGTGGACGCGATGCGTCGGGAGGGCGCGGGCGACCTGTTCAAGCGCTTTGAGATGCTCAAGCGGAAGCTGGCGGACGAGGGTCTGTTTGACCCGGCGCTCAAGAAGCCGCTGCCGCTGATGCCGAAAACCATCGGCGTGGCGACGTCGGCCGCGGGTGCGGCGTTTCACGACATCGTGCGCGTGGCACGGGCGCGAAATCCGCGGGTGGGCATTCTGCTGTGCCCGTGCGCGGTGCAGGGCGTGGGCGCGGCGGAGGAGATTGCCGCGGCCGTGCGGCGGTTGGACGAGGACGGCCGCGCCGACGTGATTCTCGTGGGACGCGGCGGCGGGTCGATGGAAGACCTGTGGGCGTTCAACGAGGAGGTCGTGGCGCGCGCGGTGGCCGTGTGCAGAACGCCGGTGGTCTCCTGCGTGGGGCACGAGATCGACTTTACGATCTGCGATTTCGCCGCCGACGTGCGCGCTGCCACGCCGTCCAACGCCGCTGAGCTGGCGGTCGGCGACGTTCGCGAATGGCGGGCGGCGTGCGATCAGCGCATGATTCGCCTGACGCGCGCGCTTTCTGCCGCCCAGCGGCAGCGTCACCTGCGCCTGAACGCCTGCGGGCAGAGCGCGTACCTTCGCGACCCCGCGCGCATGCTCACCGAGCGGCGGCGGGATCGGCTGGAGCATCTGTATACCCGGCTTGCGCTGCGCGCCGAAGCGCGTGTGTCGGAAGCGCGGGAAAAGCTGAAGACGGTTTCGCGCACGCTGGAAGCAATGAATCCGGAAAACGTGCTTGCGCGCGGCTACGCGTGCGTGCGCGTGAACGACCGAATCGTGACGGACGCGGCGGAGCTGTCCGCAGGGCAGCATTTCAGCGTGGATATGCACGCGGCGCGCGTTCGCGCAACGGTGGACGGTGTTGACGAGAGGAAGTAACGTCTGGCGCTTTGCGCTGTGATGAAGAGCGGCTGCGGGAGTTTGCCGGAGCAGCTTGCGTTGCGCACCGAAGCGCCATGTGAACGGCGTGACGAGAGGAAGTAACGGCTGGCGCTTCTCGCTGTGTGAAAGACTGGCTGCGGGAGTTTTCTGGAGTGGCTTGCGTTGCGCACTTAAGCGCATGCGACGGTGGACGGCGTGACGAGAGAAAGTAACGGCTTGCGATGCGCGCTGTGTGGAAGAGTGGCCGCGGGAGTTTGCCGGAGCAGCTTGCGCTGCGCGCCGAAGCGCATGCGATGGTTGACGGCGTTGACGAGAGGAAGTAACAGCTGGCGCTTCGCGCTGGGTGGAAGAGCGGCTATGGAATTTGTCAAGGTATGTGGTTGACGGAGATGCTGGGCACGGGGACGGTGGAACCGCGCCGGGGACTGAAACGTACTGGTGCGCGAAACAGACGGAAAGGATAGAAAATGGAAGAGAAGTTTACGTTCGAGGCGGGCATGGAAGAGCTGGAAGGGCTGGTGGCTCGCATGGAGTCGGGCGATATGAAGCTGGACGAGTCGTTTGACGCGTACCGGCGCGGCGTCGTTTTATACCGGGCGCTGAAGAAGATGCTGGACGAGGGCGACGCGAAGATTCGCGCGCTTACGGAGACGGGCGAGGTTGATCTTACGAAGGAGGTGGGTGGCGAATGAGGACGAGGAAAGAATACGCGAAAATGGTGGAGGAGCGGTTTGAAGCGCTGCTTCCGGCGACGGAGAAGGATTCCTTTGTGCTGGGGAACATGCCCGGGCTTCTGGTGGATTCGATGCGCTACAGTCTTTTGGCGGGCGGCAAGCGTCTGCGTCCGGTTATGCTGCTGGCGGCCTGCGAGATGCTGGGCGGCGACGTGGATGAGGCGCTGGACTGTGCCTGCGCGCTGGAAATGATTCACACCTATTCGTTGATTCACGACGATTTGCCCGGCATGGACAACGACGAGCTGCGCCGCGGCAAGCCTACGAACCATGTGGTGTACGGCGTGGGGCAGGCGATTTTGGCCGGAGACGGTCTTCTGAATCTGGCGTACGAGGTGATGCTGGCTAACGCGGCGCGGCATCCGGCGCATCTCGACCGTCATATGGCGGCGATCTCCGAAATCGCGAGCGGCGCGGGCGTGACCGGCATGATCGCGGGGCAGGTGGCCGACCTGTACGCGGAGGGCAAAACCGGCTTCGGCGAGGACGTGCTGACGTACATCCATCTGGGCAAGACGGCGGCGATGTTCCGCGGCGCGATGCGCGGCGGCGCGCGGCTGGCCGGCGCGGACGAGAAGACGATGAACGCGCTGAGCGAATATGCCGACGCGTTCGGACTGCTGTTTCAGGCCTCCGACGACGTGCTGGACATTACGGCGAGCGCGGAGTTCGGCAAGAGCAAGGGGAAGGACGAGCGCGACGGCAAGCTGACGGCCGTGAGCGTGTGGACGCTGGAGGGCGCGCAGGCGCATGTGCGTTCGGAGCTGGCACGCGCGGAAAGGGCGCTGGACGGCTTCGGCGCGGAGGCGGACTTCTTCCGCGCGCTGGCGGACGAGGCGGCGCGCAGGGATCATTGACATGCTGAAGGATATTCATTCCCCATCGGACATCCGCGGCCTTTCGACGGACGAGCTGAAGGGACTGGCAGGTGAAATTCGGCGGGAGCTGATTGACGTCGTTTCGGAGAACGGCGGCCATCTGGCGAGCAACATGGGCGCGGTGGAGCTGACGCTGGCGCTGCACATCGCGTTCGACGCGCCGAAGGACAAGATCGTGTTCGACGTGGGGCATCAGGCGTATGTGCACAAGATGCTCACCGGGCGCGCGCAGGCCATGCGCACGCTGCGCAGGAAGGACGGCCTGAGCGGGTTTCCGCGCCGCGATGAGAGCGAGTACGACGTGAACGACGCCGGACACGCGTCCGACGCGATTTCGCTGGCGCTGGGTCTGGCGCGCGCGCGCGATCTGGCGGGGCAGGAGCATTGCGTGGTGGCCGTGGTGGGCGACGGCGCGCTGACCGGCGGCATGTGCTATGAAGCGCTGAACGACGCGGGGCAGAGCCGCACGAAGCTGATCGTCATTCTGAACGACAACGAGATGAGCATTTCGCCCAACGTGGGCGCGATGCACATGCATCTGACGCGCATGCGGCAGAGCACCGCGTATCGTTCGTTCAAGCAGGGACTGCGCCGCGCGCTGGCGCGTCTCCCGCGGCTGGGCGAAAAGCTGGAACGCGCGCTGGAACGCGTGCGCGACGCGGTGAAGCTTCTGTTCATCAACGACATGTTCTTCGACGCGCTGAACATCGAGTATCTGGGGCCGATCGACGGGCACGACGTGGAGGAAATGGTGCGCGTGTTCCGCCGCGCGAAGGAATACGACAAGCCCGTGGTCATTCATGTGGTCACGCGCAAGGGGCTCGGCTACACGCTGGCGGAGAATCGCCCGGAGCGGTTCCACGGCGTGGCGCCGTTCTATGCCGATTCCGGAAAGGCTCGGGGCGCGGCGGCGCGCTCCGCGGGCTCGCTGGCGGCGCAAGCGCTGGCCGAGCGGGCGAAGACGGACTCGCGCATTGTCTGCGTTTCGGCGGCGATGCTGTCGGGAACGGGCATGGAGGTCTTTCAGCAGGCGTTCCCGGACAGGTGCTTCGACGTGGGCATCGCTGAGGAGCACGCCGTCACGCTGTCGGCCGGGCTGGCGCTGGGCGGCATGAAGCCGTATGCGGCGATCTATTCCACCTTTTTGCAGCGCGGGTACGATCAGGCGATGATGGACGTGTGCCTGAACCGCGCGCCGGTTACGTTTCTGATTGACCGCGCCGGGCTGACCGGCGAGGACGGCGAAACGCATCAGGGCGTGTTCGACCTCGCCATGCTGCGCACGATGCCCGGCATGACGATCGGCTGTCCCGTCGACAACGCGGAGCTTCGGCGCATGCTGGAGCTGAGCTTTGAGCTGAACGCGCCGATGGCGATTCGCTATCCCAAGGCGCTGCCGGACGGAGCGGACGCGTCGTTCGCGCTGGGCGAATGGACGTTGGAGCGCGAGGGCGCGGACGTATGCCTGCTGGCCTGCGGGCGAATGGTACGCGTCGCGCGCGCGGCGGCGGCGCGGCTGGAAGCGGCGGGCGTTTCGGCGGCCGTCGTGAACGCGCGGTTTGTGAAGCCCATGGATGAGAAGGCGCTGACCGTCGTTGCGGAAAAGGGGCTTCCCGTGGTTGCGCTGGAGGACGGCGTGCGCGCGGGCGGCTTCGGCGAGGGCGTGGCCGCGTGGCTGAGCGCGCGCGGATATGCCGCGCCGGTGGAATATGTGACCGTGCCGGATCGGTTCATTCCGCAGGGCACGGTGGACGAACAGATGAAAATGTGCGAAATGGACGAGGAAAGCGTGGCCGCGCGCGTCGGGCGGGCGCTTGGAAGGGAGCCTTATGCCGATACGCGCCGATGAAAGACTGGTACAGCAGGGGCTGGCGGCCGACCTGCACCGCGCGCAGGCGCTGGTGATGGAGGGACGCGTGCTTCTGGGTACGCGCAAGATTCTAAAGCCCTCCGAGCCGGTTCGCAAGGACGCGGCGCTCTGGGTCAAGGGCGAGGTGGACGCCTACGTAAGCCGCGGCGCGCACAAGCTGAAGCGCGCACTGGAAGCGTTTTCGCTGGATATTGCCGGAAAAACGTGCGTGGACGTGGGCGCGTCCACCGGCGGATTTACCGATGTGATGCTGCGCGCCGGGGCGGCGCGCGTGTTCGCCGTGGACGTGGGCTACAATCTTCTGGATTGGAAGCTGCGCTCCGACGCGCGCGTGACGTGCATGGAGCGCACGAATGCGCGGTTCCTCACGCCGGAAATGTTCGACGCGGCGCCGGAATTCGGCGCGACGGACGTATCGTTCATCTCGCTGAAGGCGGTGCTGCCCGCGGTGTTCCGCGTGCTCGCGCCGGGCGCGGACTTTGTGGCGCTGATCAAGCCGCAGTTCGAGGCCGCGCGCGAGGACGTAGGTGAAAAGGGCGTGGTGCGGTCGGCGGACGTGCACAGGAATGTGGTTTCCGGCATCATCGAGTTCTGCCTTGCGCAGGGCTGGACGGTGCAGGGGCTGGATTTTTCGCCGATTACCGGGCCGGAAGGGAACATGGAGTTCCTCCTCTGGCTGAACAACCGCGCGCCGGAGACGGCATCTTTCGATTCTGAGACGATTGATGACACGATTCGCCGTGCACATGACAAATTTGTTAAATAATTGCGTGACTTCTTGTTTGAAGGCGCAGTTGTGGTATACAATATGTAAAGCGGCTTCGGTCGGTTTTTTGGAAGGCAGACCGAAGGCTTTGTACGTTTGACTATTTATAGGGAGGGCGGCCCGGATGAAAGCGATGCGCCACGCCATGATCCTTGAAATTATAGATACCATGAAAATCGAAACCCAGGAAGAGCTGGCCGCGGAGCTCCGACGGCGCGGCGTGAACGTTACGCAGGCGACGGTGAGCCGCGACATTAAGGAGCTTCGCCTTCTGAAGGTGCTTTCGGAGGACGGAAGCTATCGCTATGCCACGGCCGAGCGCGCCGAAAAGGGCGTGAACGACCGCTTTATCCGCATTTTCAACGAGTCGATTCTGTCCATCGCGGGCGCGGGCAACCTGATCGTGCTCAAGACGCTGACGGGCTCGGCGAGCGCGGCGGCGGAGGCGATCGACGGCTTCCAGTGGCCGGAAATCATCGGCACCATCGCCGGAGACAACACGATTCTGGTGATCATCAAGAACATCGAGGACGTGGACGACATCATCGGCCGCTTCCACGAGATGATCGGAAACCGCAAATAACAAAAGCGGAAAGGCAAAAACGTGCTGATCGAACTGAACATACGAAATATCGCCCTCATTGAAAGCCTCCGCATCGAGTTCACGCGGGGGCTGAACGTGCTGACCGGCGAAACCGGCGCGGGCAAGTCCATCGTGGTGGACTGCGTGAATCTGGCGCTGGGCGGCCGCGCCGACCGCGACCTGATCCGCACCGGCGAGGAGCGCGGCGGCGTGCGCGCGCTGTTCGACGTGTCCGGCAATCCCGCCGCGGAGGCGTATCTGGCCGAGCTGGGCGTGGAAACGCAGGACGGGCTGGCTGAGGTGTCGCGCGAAATTACGCGCAGCGGCAAAAACGTGTGCCGCGTGAACGGCGCGATGCTGCTTCTGTCGCAGATTAAAACGTTTACCGGCATGCTGGTGGACGTGCACGGGCAGCACGAGCATCAGGCGCTGATGGATCCGGCGCGGCATATCGAGTTTCTGGATTCGTTCGGCGGCGAGAGGATTCGCCCGGCGAAGGAGCGCGTGCAGGCGGCCTATGCCGACTATGCCGACACGAAGCGGCGGCTGGACAAGGCCGACATCGACGAAGCCGAGCGCGCCCGCCGCGTGGACGCGCTGTCGTTCCAGTATAAGGAAATTTCGTCCGCGAAGCTGAAGCCGGACGAGGAGGAAGCGCTCGAGCAGAAGAACCGCATCTATGAAAACGCGGAGCGCATTTCGTCGCACGTGCGCACGGCGTATGAGCGCGTGTATCTGGGCGGCGGCAAGAGTGTGAGCGCCATGGAGGGCATCAAGCGCGCGCTGGACGCGATGAAGGCCATTTCCGGCATCGACGAGAAATATCAGACGCTGGCGGGGCGGCTGGAGGAAATCTATTATTCCGTGTCCGACGTGGGCTATGAGCTGCAGGACGCGATGGAGGAAACCACGTTCGATCCCGAGGACGCGGAGCGCGTGGCCGACCGGCTGGATCAGATAAAGAAGCTGAAGCGCAAGTATGGCCCGGAGCTGAAGGACGTGATCGAGTTCGGCCGCCGCGCGGGCGAGGAGCTGAAGCAGCTGGAAGCGTCCGATGAGCTTCGCGAGGAGCTGAAGGCGGCGCTGAAGGAGAGGAAGCGGGCGCTGGACGAGGCGTGCGCCGCGCTGACGGACGCGCGCAGGGAAGCCGCGGCGGAGCTGTGCCGCCGGCTGGTCGAGCAGCTTGCCGACCTTGGCATGGGGCGCACGCGGTTTGATGTGCGCTTCACGCCGCGCGCGCCGCAGGCGGATGGCGCGGACGAGGTGGAATTCATCCTGTCGCCGAACCCCGGTGAGCCGATGAAGCCGCTGTCCGCGATTGCCTCCGGCGGCGAAATTTCGCGCATTATGCTGGCGATGAAGGCCATCTCCGCCGAAAACGAGGGCGTGGACACGATGATCTTCGACGAAATCGATACCGGCGTGTCCGGCCGCATGGCGCAGACGGTGGGCGAGAAGATGTGCGCGCTGGGGCGCAGCCGGCAGGTAATCTGCGTGACGCATCTGGCGCAGATTGCGGCGCTGGGCGACAGCCAGTATCTGGTGGAAAAGACCGTGAAGGACGGGCATACCGGCTCGTCCGTGCGCCGTCTGGACGAAGAGGGGCGCGTCGGCGAGCTGGCGCGGCTGGTCGGCGGCGCGGACGATTCCGCCAGCGGGCGCGAGCATGCGCGCAGCATGCTTGCCGCGGCGGAGACCTTGAAAAAGAAGCGGTTCTGAACGGGTGCCTTTGGAATCTGGCGGGGAACGCCGTGAAAGACGGACGCGTTGGGAGCTTTGAAGAAACGGTTCTGAACGCGCATCCTTCCCGAATATACTCGATTGACGAGTGCGGGGAGGGATGAGATTTGGTACGGATTCACGTGGTGCGGGCGTCGCGCCTTCTGCTGGGCGCGGGCATCGCGGTGCTGCTGGCGGTGGTTCTGTGGCTGGCTGGCCGGGCGCTGCTGGGCGGCGAGGAAACCGGCGAAAGCCCGAGGATGGACAGAAATGTGTATGTCGGGGCGGAAACGGAGGCGGCGTTCGTCTCCGCTTCCGCTGTTTTTGCGCTTCCGAAGGAAATCACCGTGCAGGCAACGCCGGAAAAGGCGGACAAGCCCGCGCGCGTGCTGATTTACCACACGCACACGCACGAGGCCTATAAAAAGACGGCGCAGGACAGCTATGTGGAAACGGCGGTTTCGCGCACGAAGGACAACGGCCACAACGTCGTGCGCGTGGGCGAGGCGCTGGCGGAGCTGCTGACCGAGCGCGGCTTCACCGTGATTCACGACGAGACCGACCACGAACAGAACGCGCTGGGCACGGCCTACGAGCGTTCGCTGAAGACGGCGCAGTCATACGTCGGCGACGTGGACGTGTTTATCGATCTGCACCGGGACGCTTACAGCAAAAACGGCAGCGGGAATCCGTTCTGCGTGGAAATCGACGGCGTGAAGACGGCGCGGCTGATGTTTTTAGTGGGCAACGGCAAGGGGTTCGACGAGAAGCCGTATTACGCCGAGAACTACGGGCTGGCGACGCGCCTGACCCATCGCATCAACGAAGCGCACGAGGGGCTGTGCCGTCCGGTGATGGTGAAGGACGGACGGTACAACCAGAACGTATCCACGCGCGCGCTGCTGGTGGAGGTGGGGCACAACGAAAACTCGCTCGAACAGGCGCTGGCGGCGCTGCCCTATCTGGCCGACGCGCTGAGGGACGTGCTTCTGACGGAGGGCGCGGCCTGAAGGGATGAGAAATGGATGAAATTCCCGCATTGGGCTTGCAACGGCGGGAATGGTATGGTATGATAAGAGCGTGTAAAGCCATGGAACACAAAAGAGGAGTGAATTCAATGAGCACGACGACGCGCGTTTTTTATCGTCAGCCCGCGCGGGCGTGGACGGAGGCGCTGCCGCTGGGAAACGGCCGGCTGGGCGCGATGGTATGGTTTGATCCCGCGAAGGACGTTTTGAATCTGAACGAGGACTCGCTCTGGTCGGGCTATCCCGTGAAGGAGCACGGCGCGCGCGATCCGCAGGGCGCGCTGGCGCGCGCGCGGGAAGCGCTGGCGCGCGACGATTATGAGGGGGCGCTGAAGGGCATCGAGCGTGATTTCACGTCCGACTTTTCGCAGGCGTACATGCCGCTGGGCGATCTGACGATCGAGCTGGCCGGACAGCAAGAGGTCGCGGACTATACCCGCGCGCTCGACCTGCGCACGGGCGTTGCGACGTGCGTCTATCGCGTGGGGGATGTGCATTATGAGCGCCGCGCGTTCGTCTCGGCTCCGGCGCAGGCGATCGTGTACCGCCTGACGGCGGACAGAACGGGCAGCATGACGGCGAAGATTTCGCTCACGTCGCTTCTGCGCGCCGAAACCGCGGCGCGGAACGGCCGGCTGGTGATGGACGGAGAGTGCCCGTGGCGCGCGCGTCCGAAGGGCGATAACGACCCGAACGCCGTGGCGTATTACGACGAGCCCGAAAGAAGGGGCGTATCGTTCCGCGCGGCGGCAGAGATTCGCGCGCGGGGCGGCGAGGTCGCGTTTGAAAACGGAACCTGCCATGTGCGTGGCGCGGATGAAATCGAGATTCGCGTGTTCGCGCGCACGAGCTACGCGGGGCCGTTCCGTCATCCGCATCTGGAGGGCGCGGAATACGAAAACGCCTGTCTGGCGGACGCGGACAGGATTTGCGATTGCGGCTATGAAGCGCTGGAAACGGCGCACGCGGCGGACGTGTCGGCGCTGATGGATCGCGTGAAATTTGAGCTGAAGAAGTCGGAAGCGGACGACGTGCCCACCGACGAACGCCTGCTGCGCTTCGGCGAGCGGCAGGATGACCCTGCGCTGTACGAGCTGATTTACAACTTCGGCCGCTATCTGACGATTTCCGCGTCCCGTCCCGGCACGCTGGCGATGAATTTGCAGGGCATCTGGAACAACAGCGTCATGCCGCCGTGGAATTCCAACTACACCATCAACATCAACACCGAAATGAACTACTGGCCGGCCGAGCCCTGCGCGCTGAGCGAGATGGCCGAGCCGCTGTTTAAGCTGATCGAAGCGCTGCGCGTAAATGGCGAAACCGTCGCAAAGCGGTTCTACGGCGCGCGCGGCTCCGTGTCGCATCACAACACGGACGGATGGGCGATGGCCAATCCCGTGGGCGGTCAGCTGGAAGGCTCGGGCGTGTGGGCGTACTGGCAGATGTCGTTCGGCTGGCTGTGCCGCCACCTGTACGATCATTACCTGTTTACGCTCGACCGCGAGTTTTTGAAGAACCGGGCGCTTCCCTGCCTGAAGGCGGCGGCGCGCTTCTATCTGGATATTCTTCAGGATGTGGATGGCGAGCTCGCGGTTTCTCCGGCCACGTCGCCGGAAAACCGCTTCCTGATCGACGGGCAGGTTCGCTATGTCGCCCGCTCCGCCGCCATGTCCGACGCGATCGTGCGCGAGGTGTTCACGAGCACGCTCGACGCGCTCGGCGCGCTGGGCGAGACGGACGAGCTGGTTCCCGAAATCGAGACCGCGCTTTCGCGTCTGCGCACGCTCAAGGTGGGCAGCAAGGGGCAGGTGCTGGAATGGGACCGCGAATATGAGGAAGCGGAGCCGCATCACCGGCACACGTCTCATCTGTATGCGCTGCATCCCGCGCACCAGATTACCCCGGAGGGCACGCCCGAGCTGGCCGAGGCGAGCCGCCGCACGCTGAATTTGCGCGGCGACGACGGCACGGGCTGGAGTCTGGGCTGGAAGATCAATTTCTGGGCGCGCCTGAACGACGGCGACCATGCGCTCACGCTGCTCAAGAATCAGCTGCGCTTCGTGGCGTCGGGCGACGCGGAGAATTATCATCACGGCGGCACGTATCTCAACCTGTTCGACGCGCATCCGCCGTTCCAGATTGACGGCAACTTCGGAACCACCGCCGGCATCACCGAAATGCTGATGCGCTCCGAGCCCGAAACGCTGTATCTGCTGCCCGCGCTGCCCGGCGAATGGCCGGACGGAAGCGTCGAGGGTCTGTGCGCCATGAACGACATGCGCGTGGATCTGGCGTTCGAGGGCGGCAGGCTGAAGCATGCGCATATCACCGCGAAGCAGAACCCGCCCGCACCGGTGGTCGTGCGCTATGCGGGGAAGACGCTTGTGACGATTGACCGCGCCGGGGAATACGCAATCTGAGAGGGGGAGACCGCCGATGCTTCTGATCGGAATCTGCGGCGCGAGCGGCAGCGGGAAGTCCACGCTGGCGCAGGATCTGGCCCGCAAAATTACCGGACGCGTGGTGCTGATCAATCAGGACGCGTATTATCGCGACCATGCGTATCTCCCGTTTGAGGAGCGCGCGAAGATTAACTACGACGAGCCGGGTGTGTTCGAGCACGATGAGCTTCTGTATGACATGAAGCTGCTGGCCGAGGGTCGCACGATTACCCGCAAGGCCTACGACTACGCGCAGCATTGCCGCGCGGACGTGGGCGGGGAAATGATTGAGCCCGCGGAGACGGTGATCATTGAGGGCATTCACGCGTTTTACGACGAACGTCTGCGCTCGATGATGGATTTCCGCATTTTCATCCGCGTGGACCCGGACATCTGCCTTCTGCGCCGCGTGAAGCGCGATATTGTGGAGCGCGGGCGCGAAATCAACGGCATTTCCGAGCAGTATCTGGCGACCGTGAAGCCGATGTACGAGAAGTACATCCGCAATTACATCGAGTACGCCGACCTGATCGTCGCCGGAGGCGGAAAAAACGCCCGCATCAGCGACATTCTGGCGTTTTATATCAACGGCGGTCAGGTGAAACCGTAGTGCATTCAATGGCTTTCGATGGGGAGGCGCAAAATGAAGGCGATCATCCTTGCGGCGGGCTACGCCACGCGGCTGTACCCGCTCACCGAAAACTGTCCCAAGGCGCTGCTGCCCGTGGGCGGGCGGTCGATTCTCGACCATCTGCTTTCGTATCTGCGCCGCGCTCCGGCGCTGGACGAGGTGCACATCGTGTCCAACCATCGGTTCTTCCGCAATCTGAGCGACTGGGCGGAGGGCGCGAGGGAGATGTATGCGCCGCTGAAGCTGAAGGTGTGGGACGACGGCACCACGAGCAACGAAAACCGGCTGGGCGCGATCGGCGACATCCGCTTTGCGATTGAGAAGGCTGGGCTGGACGACGATCTGCTCGTCGCCGCGTCCGACAACCTTCTGGACGCGCCGCTGGACGGCCTGTTTGAGGACTTCCGGCGGAACGGGCGCGACACGCTCCTGTGCGGGCGGCTGGACGACGCGGAGGAATGCCGCCGCTACGCGGTATTGGAACTTTCGCCGGACGGCCGCGTGCTGTCCATGGTGGAAAAGCCCGAGCAGCCGAAGACCAACATCGTCGCCTACGCCATTTACCTGTATCGGCGGGATACCATTCCCGAGATTCTGCGGTATCTGGACGAGGGCAACAATCCCGATTCGCCCGGGCACTTTCCGGAATGGCTGCACACGCGGCGGGAAATGCGCGCGGTGCTGTATCAGGGCACGTGCGTGGACATCGGCACCGTGCGCGCGTATACGGAAACGTGCGCCGAATGGGATGGGAAGAAGGAGAAACCGTGCGGCTGATTCGCGATTATATGCAGGACGCCGCCGCGCGCGCCGCGTTGGGCGCACTTACGCAGGCTGCCTTTGGCTTCGATTTCGAAGCCTGGGCGGCTCGCGGTTTTTGTGCGCACGGCGCGTATGTGCCGTATTCGTTTGAAGAGGACGGGCGCATCCTGTCCAATGTATCCGTGAACCGGATGGAATTTTGCCTGAACGGCGAGAAACGGCGCTGGCTTCAGCTGGGCACGGTCGCCACGCGCGAGGACATGCGCGGGCGGGGACTGGCGCGGCGGCTGGTGGAAATCGCGCTGGCGGACAGCATGGACGGCTACGACGGCGTGTACCTCTTCGCCAATCCCGAGGTGTCGGGGTTTTATGAGAAGTGCGGCTTCATCCGCGGAATCGAGTATCGTTCGTTCCCGCGCGCGGAAGCGTATTTGAATACAGACGCGCGGCTTTCTTCGATGCGTGAGCGCGGGGATTCGTGTGCGGAAGCGCGTTTGGACACGGGCGCGCGGCTTCCTTTGGCGCGTGAGCGCGGTGATTCGCGCGCGGAAGCGCGTTTGGACACGGGCGCACGGTTCGTGCCGGTGAATCCGGGGGATGAGCGGGCGCTGGCGGCGTATCAGCGCGCGGTTCACGAGACGGAGCCATATGCCGCTCTGTGGCAGGAAAACGGCTTCGGGCTGGCGATGTTCTATACATGAACGCGGAAAACGCGTATTACTGCCCGGCGCTGGATGCGCATGCCGTGGTCGAGGACGGAAGCCTGAACGCCGTGTTTGCCCGAAATATGCCGCTGCTGCGAGCGGTGCTGGCGGCGCTGGCCGCGTCCGAGAATGTGGAAACGCCGACCGTCATCGGCTTCACGCCAAGGCCGGAGGACGTGGACGCGTGCGTCCGCGAGCCATGGGACGGTGGGGACGACTATCGTCTCTATGGCCGCGGGCGCGTGCTTGAGGAAATCGCGGCGAACCGGCTGTGCTTTCCGGCGTTGTCGCATGCGTGAGAGAGAACAGAGACTTCCGAAGGGAGAAACCAATGAGGGAATTTGCGAAGGTATCGCTGGGAATCTATCCCACGCCGCTGTATCGCCTGTCGGGCGTGAGCGCGAAGCTGGGAACGAATGTGTGGATTAAGCGGGACGATCTTTGCGGCGTGGCGCTGGGCGGAAACAAGGTGCGCAAGCTGGAATATCTGCTGGCCGACGCGAAGGCGAAGGGGTACGAGCTGGTGATGACCACCGGGCAGGCGCAGTCCAACCACGCCATGCTCACGGCGGCCTGCGCGCTGAAGCTGGGCATGAAGCCCGTGCTGGTGCTCAAAAAGCGCGGCGTGTGCGCGCGCCGGGGCAATCAGGTGCTGAACTATCTGATGGGCGTGGACGTGCGCTTTGTGGACACGGACAGCTACGACGACATTTACCGGGCGATGGATCGCATCGCCGACGAGCTGGGAATGCCGGCATACAAAATTCCCTGCGGCGGCTCGAACGCGCTGGGTTCGGTCGGCTATGTGGACTGCATGCGCGAAATCGCGGAGAGCGGAGTCGCCTTTGACGCGGCTGTGTGCGCGTGCGGTTCGGGTGGCACGGCGGCGGGCGTGGCGCTGGGCGCGGCGCTCCATATGCCCGGCACGCGCGTGATCGCCGCGATGGTGGATACGGACCCGTTCGACGTGATCGTTCCCGAAATCATGCGCGAATCGGCGCGGCTTCTGGACGTGCGGACGGAGCTGCCGACGCCGGAGTTTATAAACCTGTGCGGCCCCGGCTATTCCATCCCGTCTGAGGAGGGTAACGAGGCCATTCGCCTGATGCTGCAAAGCGAGGGTATCGTGCTGGATGCCTGCTATACCGGCAAGGCGTTCGCGGGTCTTGTGCGTCTGGCGCGCGAGGGGCGCTTCAAGCCGACGGACAACGTGCTGTTTATCCATACCGGCGGCGCGGGCGGCCTGTTCGCGCAGGACTGGGAAAAAGAGAATATGTAGAAGTCTTTCGTGAAATACAGCCGCTCTTCGGCGTGAAACCGGAGGGCGGCTGTATAGACGCTGCGATCTTATGAGAGCAAAACCCAGATGCACGGGCGAACGCCGATGCCGGTGCTGCCGACCTCGTAGCCGCGCGAGGAAATGGAACCGTCGTTGCAGACGCATTCCGCGAAGCCGTCATCGGCTCCGGAGGAGCGAAGCCACCAATAGCAGGATGACGGAGCGCTGCTCTGCTCGTCCAGATGAATACCCTGAGAATTGGCGTAGTCGGTCGGAAGGCAGACGCGCGAGGAATCGCCGTGGAAATACGCTTTTGCATCAGAGGAGCTCAGAAGGAATACGTTATCGGGATTTTTTGAAGCATCATCCGGCTTGATGATGTATGCCTTTTCGTCACTACTAAACGCGCGATTAAAGAATTCGTCGTTCAACCAACTGCGAAGAGAGCAGTTCTCCCATGCGACGTTGCCACCATCGGCGTTATAAGGCAAGCTTTCCAGTGCGTACTGGCTAATAAGGAGTGCTTTATCTCCCTTTTTGGCGAGTATCTGCCAGACAATTGGAGAATCAACGTCGCCGTCGTCTGTCTGAGGGTAAGAACCGAAGGTAAAGAGGTCTTCGGCACTGACGGATGGAACGGAATCTGCCATTTCATCATCCGCGTTATCGCTGCTTTGAAGCTTGGTATGACCTGATTTATTGTGCGACTGTTGTTTCTTTCCAGTGAAACGCGAGACGTTCTTTTTAGACAGCTGCAACGAGGAAAGCAAAGTGCGTATATTATGTACATCGTCAAACAGCGATGCAACGCTCCAGATCAGACCGCCATATAGGGCGTAGGTGCAGAGCGCGGTGAAGAAGATTCCCCAGCCAAATGCCTTTTCGGAATATGTATAGTATGTGCCAACCATTTTCTCAGAATAGCCTGCAATGATTGCCAGAACCAGCCCACCGATCCAGACGAGCACCGCAAGGAAGCGTAAAAAGCCTGCGGCGCTTGAGTCTGAATTATACGTTTTCTGTAGTTCGTATTCTACGGGTTCAGGCGCAGGTCGAAGCGGATAGCCGCAGTTGGGGCAGGCGGCGGCTTTATCGGAGATGGAAAGGCCGCATTCGGGACATTTGATCAACGCCATGGGGGAAACCTCCTTCTGTATGAGCGGTTTCGTATGGAAACCTGAATGCGGTTATTATAAAATATATCTATGTGAATATAATCTCG
>SFHK01000049.1 GCA_004556395.1 Clostridiales bacterium | reverse complement strand
TGGGTTTGGCTTACGCGTTCAGGACGAACGCTTTATAGCCCTTATAGGCTTCGTACAGGTCGGCCTTGGAGATGATCTCCCACGGCGCGTGCATGCTGAGCACGGCCACGCCGGAATCGACCACGTTCATGCCGTAGAGCGCGCAGATATAAGCGATGGTGCCGCCGCCGCCCTGATTGACCTTTCCGAGCTCGGCCGTCTGGAAGAACACGCCGCCCTCGTCCATCACGCGGCGCACGTCCGCCAGATATTCGGCGTTCGCGTCGTTGGAGCCGGACTTTCCGCGGGA
The DNA here is from genome assembly GCA_004556395.1 of Clostridiales bacterium. Classification (GTDB taxonomy): domain Bacteria; phylum Bacillota; class Clostridia; order Christensenellales; family Aristaeellaceae; genus SFHK01. Next base: position 26,569 of record SFHK01000049.1, on the reverse strand, counting down.
GCCAGTGTACTTGTTGAAGCACACGCCGCGGCCCAGATACGCGCTGTTCTTCTTGTCAAACGCGGACGCGAAGTTGGGATCATAGCCCGCGGACACGTCGCAGGACAGCATGCGGCTGTTGGTCAGCGCGCGGCGCAGGCGCAGGTCGCCTTCCTCGCCGTGAAGCGCCATCATCTCGGCAATCGCGTTCTCGAAGAAGCGGGCGCGCATGCCGGTCGCGCCGACGGAGCCGATTTCTTCCTTGTCGGTAAGGATGCAGCACACGGTCTTCTCCGGCACCACGTCGATATCGAACATCGCTTCCACCTGCGCATAGGCGCACACGCGGTCGTCGTGGCCATAGGCCAGAATCATGGAGCGGTCAAAGCCCAGATCGCGCGCCTTGCCGGCGGGTACGACCTCGATCTCGGCGGAAAGGAAATCCTCTTCCTCGATGCCGTACTTCTCCGCAATCAGCTTCATCGCGTTGCGCCTGACGGGCTCCTTGTCCTCGTCGTTCAGCGGCGCGCCGCCGATGATCACGTCCAGCTGCTCGCCCTCGATCACGTCGCTGGCCGGCTTGCCCATGCGTTCATGGCTCAGGTGAATCAGAAGATCGCTGACGCAGAACACGGGATCGTTCTCATCCTCGCCCACGGAGATGGTCACGACGGTGCCGTCCTTCTTCACGACGACGCCGTGCAGCGCAAGCGGAATGGTGACCCACTGATAGTTCTTGATGCCGCCGTAATAATGTGTGTCCAGATACGCCAGACCGCCGTCCTCATACAGCGGGTTCTGCTTTACGTCCATGCGCGGAGAATCGATGTGCGCGCCCAGAATGTTGATGCCCTTTTCCATGGGCGCCTTGCCGATGATGAAGAGCATGATGCTCTTGCCCATCCAGTCGGAATACACCTTGTCGCCCGCCTTCAGCGCTTCGCCGCGGGCGATTTTGTCTTCCAGATTCGTGTAGCCCTTCGCCTCGGCCAGCTTCACGACCTCGGTCACGCATTCGCGCTCGGTCTTGCCGTTGTCAAGAAACGCGCGATAGCGCGCGCTTACCTGCTCCAAATGGGCGCGCTCCGCGTCCGTATAGGATTTCCATGCAACTTCCCGTTCCATTTTTCTGCCTCCGTTTCCATTCTGCCTGTCCTCATGATACCACAGGTCGGCCGCGCCTGAAACAGCCGTCCGGTAAAATTTAAAGGCAACGCCGCACAAATGAGGTGGTCGTCCGGCGAATGGATTTTTCGTCCGATGCAAATGCAAATTTCGAAGGTTTACTGGATGTAAATCAAGAAATTTGCATGCCGCAGATAGCGGAAAAGACATCGCCTGACGCGCCGCCGAATTGTGCGGCGGTGCCTTACGCCTTCCCTACTCGGTTTCGCAGCCCCGTGCCAATGAAGCCAACCTGCGAGAAATCCTCCATGTTGTGGCGGATGAGATAGTCGATGTAGCCGATTACCAGCTTCGCCGTCAGCAGATACCCGGCGGCGTTCATGTGCCCGCCAAGGAAGAAATTCTCGTGGAACGCCTTGTCGTACACCGGCGCGTGCGCGCGCAGATCGAGGACATACGTGTTTTCAAAGCGCGCCGCCATGGCGTGCAGCAGCTTCGCGTGTTCGTCGCACAGGCGAACGCGCTCGGGCTCCTCCGAGTCGCGCGGAATCGTCATCAGGAAGAACTTCGCGTCCGGCCGAATCTGCTTCAGGCGGCTGATCAGCTGGCCGTAATATCCGGCGAACGTGCGCTCGTTGCGCGTCCAGTCCTCGTGCACATCGGCCATCGTGCCCACGTCCATCTTGCGGCCGAACAGATCGTTCAAGCCCAGCGCAATGATATACGCGCTGCAGACAAGCTCAGGGTTCCAGAAATCGTTCTGAGATGCGAAGGTTTCGCAGTATTCCTGCGCCGTCATGCCGCCGCGCGAGAAATTGCGCACCGTCACGCCCGCCATCCGCGCCATGTACTGCCCCCACGAATAGTCGAAATAATCGTGATAGCCCTTTCCGCCTTCCAGATTCGTGCTCTCAAATTCGCCGGAGGACAGGCTGTCGCCCACGCAGCCAATCGTGCGCAGAACGCCCACCATGCCCCCGTCCGCGGGGATATATTCAAGCGGCTTTTCATTTTTCAGAAATTCCGGACTGAACCGGCGCATCATGTCTTCCGTAGCAATCATGGATTCTTCCTCCCGTACTCATCGTTTTCTTCCATATTTTACACCAACGCGCGGAAAAACGCAACGGCTTTGAGCGCTTTATTGGTACATCTCCGCAAGACGCCGAATTCGCTGCCGCAGCTTCTCGCGAACGCGCGCGGGCGCGACGCATTCGCAGCGGTCGCCAAAGGAAAGCAGCCGGTCGTAATAATATTCACGGTCAATGAACGGAAAGCGCACGAGGTAATATTCGTCCCCGTCCGGCGTGAAGCGGTCAAACGCGCAATATTCCATCACCCGATCCACGGCGGACGCATGCACGCGCAGCGTGATTTCCGCGCGCAGACTCGCGACGATTTCACCAGTATCCAGCTCAGGCCGCGGCGCTTCGCGCGGAAGAAAGCTCTCTTCCCGCATTCGCACGTCGAGCATGCGCGACAGACGAAACAGCCGGTAGTCGTTTCGCAGAAGGCAATAGCCCTGAAAATACCATTGGTCGCCCTTCAGCACCAATCGGCACGGTTCCACTGCGCGCTCCGAGCGGTTTCCGAAGCGATCCAGATAGGCGAACGCCAGCAGGCGGCGCGCTTCCAGCGCCGTTTCCACGATTTCCAGCGTCTGCTTCGTACGTCCGTCGCCCAGCCACGGCTCCGGGTCGATCACAATCTGCGCCGCGCGGCGCTCGATCGCTCCCGTCTGCGCATCGGGAAGAATCCCGCGCAGCTTCGAAAGCGTTCGCGCAAGCGCGTCCGTGCCCAGCATGGCCGACAGGTTGGAGAGCCCCGCCAGCAGCGCCGAATGCTCCTCCGGCGAAAACAGCCTGCCGTCCAGCCGGTACCCGGGCATAAGCTCGACGCCGCCCTTCGCGCCGCCGATCGAGCGCACGGGAATCCCCGCCGCGCAGAGCGTGTCGATGTCGCGGTACACCGTGCGAACCGACACCTCAAGCCGGTCGGCGAGATCCTGCGCGCGCACGCGCTTTCCTTCCAGCAGCACCATGAGGACGCTCATCACCCGGTCGCTCTTCATCGGAATTCCGCCTTTCGTTTTCTTTCCCCCATTATGAATGACTGACAGGCCGTTGTCAAGGATTCTGTGCGATAATCGATCCATCACAAGCGAACGGAGGAAAGTCCCATGTACAACGTTTATCTGTACCTGCCCGAAACCCTTGCCGACTGGGAAATCGGCCACATAACCGCGGAGCTGCGTTCAAAGCGCTTCTTTCGCGCGGACGCGCCGCAGGTAACTTTGCGAACCGTCGGCCTTACAGCGGAGTCTGTTCTGACGATGGGTGGGCTGCGCGTCGTTCCCGACGGCACGATCGACGAGATTCCCATCACCAGCGAGACCGTTCTTCTGCTTCCCGGCGCGAACACATGGAATGACCCGAAGCACGGCACGGCCGTAGCGCTCGCGGCGCGTCTGCTGGGCGTGGGCGGTACGGTGTGCGCCATCTGCGGAGCCACCGTCGCGCTGGCGAACGCCGGACTGCTGGATCAGCGCCCGCACACCAGCAACGGCGCGGGCTTTCTGGACGCCTTCTGTCCCAGCTATAAGGGGCAGCCCTTCTTCGTGGACGCGCCGTCCGTTTCAGACGGCAGCCTGATCACCGCCGGCGCGACCGGCGCGCTGATGTGGACAAAGCAGATTCTCGAGCGGCTGGACGTGTTCAGCCCCGATACGCTGCGCGCATGGTACGATTACTTCTCAACCGGCGAAGCCCAATCGTTCTTTACGCTGATGCAAAGCCTGCCGTCCGCGCGGTAGACAGTGGACAAGCGCATTTCCGCGTCGCTCGTCAAGCAAAAACAGACTTTAGTCTTTTATTTGTGAATATATTTTGCATCAAAACAAACTATCGTCTGTTTTGATGCAAAGCCTGCCGTCTGCGTGAGGAAGCTGAGCTGCTTTTCAAGCGCAAAAACAAACTTCAGTCTTTTATGTGTAGAAACATCCCGTATAAAACAAACCATCGTCTGTTTTATACGGGATGTCCGCTATTTCTTCTGCGCCTTTTTCTGCGCGTGTTCCTGAATGCGGCGATTGATCCAGTCCCGCAGGAAATACGTGACGGCGAGGTTGAGCAACATCGAAATCAGCTTGCTCAGCAGATATTGCAAGCCCTCCCCCAGCGCGTCCAGCAGCTTGTGGTAGAGCAGGTACACCGCCACGTCCTGCACGACCAGTCCCAGAGAAAACGTCGCCACATACGCCGCCGCGCCCACGGCGGTATGCTTCATGCGAAAGGCGTAGCGCGTGGTCAGGTGGTAATGCATAAAGCCGCCCAGAATCAGGCTCACCGTGTTGGCCACGACGATTCTCTCCGGCAGCAACTTCAAAATCACCCAGCCGAGCAGCATTTCGCCGAGCGTCGTCACAAGACTGCACAGCAGATACACGATCAGCTGCCGATTGCGTTTCAAAAACTCCCGCACGTTATCGCCCCGCGTCCATCACGGCGTCCACCGCGTCCATAAACGCCGCGCGCATGCCCGCCTTTTCCAGCGCCTGCACGCCGCGAATCGTCGAACCGCCGGGCGAGCACACCGCGTCCTTCAGCTGCCCGGGATGCGCGCCCGTTTTCAGCTGCAAGGTCGCCGCGCCCACCGTCATCTGCGAAGCCAGCTCATAAGCCAGCGCGCGCGGAACGCCGTGCTTCACCGCCGCGTCGGCCAGCGCTTCCAGCATCATCGCCACAAACGCCGGGCCGCAGCCCGCGACCGCCGAGCCCACGTCCATCAGCTTCGAGGGAAGCTCCACGACCCGCCCCATCTTCTCAAAGCGTCGCCGCACGTCCGCGTATTCCGTGTCAAACAGCGAATGCGCCTCTTCAAACAGGAACGTGCCCGCGCCGACCTCGCACGGCGTGTTGGGCATGATATACAGGTAGCGTGTACCGGGCAGAAGCAGCGTTTGCATTTTCGCGAAATCGTATCCGGCGACGACAGACAGCACCGTCTTCCCGAACAGGTCTTCGCGATGCTTCGAAAGCAGCGCCTCGATATGCTTCGGCTTCACGGCAAACAGCACCGTGTCGCACGCCTTCAGCAGTTCCTCCACCGACTCACACACGTAAAAGCCTTTTTCCCGCGCGAACGCGTTCAGAATCTCGGGATGATGGCCGCACACGTACACATGATCGGCCTCCATGCCGCCGAAATCGATCAGCCCGCGAATCAGCGCCGAGCCCATATTGCCCGCGCCGATGAATCCCAATCTGTTCATTCGCCCTTATCCTCCCGCAGCTTTTCCAGCCACGCGCTCACGTCGACCTTCTTCTCGCGCAGCGCGCTCATATACGCGCGCGCCGTGCCCAGCTGCTCGCGCGCAAGCTGCCCGTATTGCACAGAGGCCACGCGCACAAACTGCGTCGCCAGCTCGGCCAGCATGTGCTTTTCCTCGGGATCCAGATTCTTCGTCGCCGCGATAATCGACGGCAGGCTGCTCCGGAAATCGCTGATCAGCTGCCCGACGGAGCGCACCTCGCTCGCGCTGAGCACCTCATACACCGTATCGGTGAAGCGGCGGCGCTTTTCCACATCCATATGGTTCAGCCACTGGCGAATCGACTCGTTCATGCGGTCGCTCGAAGCCGTCGTGTGCTGAAGGTATACAAAATCCTCCCCGTTCAGCTGCCACGAGTAGGGATTGTGCTGCCACAGACCGTGCGCGTCGCTGTCGACGATGCGATAATCGTCCCCGTGCTCCAGCAGCATGCCGATGATGCTGGACTTGGGAATGAACGTCTGCAGCTTCTTTTCAATGCGCCGGTAGCCCGCAGATTCCAGCGTCGCAAGGTCGTGCCCCGGGCCGTCGTTGTTGAACACGTTCAGGATGCGCTCCTGTACATCCTCCCCAACAAACGCCGCGGCATACACCGCCAGATTGCCACCCTTGGAATGCCCGCCAACCCGCAGCGGACACGCCAGCACGTCCGCCACCTGCTTCAGATACCGGACGGCCTCCAGCTGCGCGGGCACCGGCGTGGCGAAGGCCAGATTGAAGTCCTCCTTCCAGCCGACCAGCGTCGAATCGGTTCCCCGAAAGGAAACGTATGCCGTGCCGTCCGGCAAAAGCAGCGTGACGGCGGCAAACTGCAGCGTCTGCACGGGATCAAAATGATCCACGAAATGATAGGCCACAACGTCCCCATACCGCGCGGATGTAGACAGACGATTCAGAAGCTCGTCGTCCGGCTGCTTCACGCCGCCCGCCAGATGCGCGCGAAGCGCGCTCAATCGCCCCGGCATCTGCGCCGCGGCGTTGGAAAAATCGCAATATGAAAGCTCCGCGAAAATCAGGTTGTCCACCGCGCCGAACGGAAGCTCCGCCATGGGCGTTTCTCCGTAGCGCGCGATGTAATCAAGCATGTTGGCCAAAGCGTCTTCCGTCCTTTCTATTCAAGCGCGCTGTGCAGAATCCGCGGGAACAGCGCCTTCCTGACGTATTGCCGGTACCGATTCTCTTCCTCCGTGCGCCCGCTGACCAGCGACTTGTCGCAGACGGTGTTGTCGGACACGCTGAACAGCGCCGCACAGGGCAGCCCGGCCACGCGCGCGGCGGCAAACGCCGCGGCGGTCTCCATTTCGATGGTGTTGACCCCCATCGCCAGAATCTCATCGATGTGAGCGTATTGCGGGAAGATGCAGTCGATGCTGAAATTCCGCCCGACGTGGCAGCGCACGCCGTTTTCCGCGCACACATTCCGCGCCGTGCGCAGGAGCGTTTCAAACAGCGCCGCATCCGGCCGGGCGCGCGTGCCAAAGCAATCCTTCGCCAGCGAATCCGCCAGATACCGGTTCGCGCCGTCCCCGCAAATGCTGTATTCTGGGACCACCACGTCCCCGATGCCGATTTCCGGCGTGAGCGAGCCGACGGAGCCGATGAAGATCAGCTTTCTGCACGCCGTCAGCCCCAGCGCGAGCGCCACGTCCATCAGCACGGGCGCGCCGATGCCGGTTCGGATATAGGTGCAGCCGCCCGAGGGAAATTCAATGTCCCACACACGAATCGCCGAAAAGTCCGATTCGCTCAGGTAGCGCGCGCTTCCAAGCTCCGGCATGGACGCGGGCTGCCACCACGGCGCGAGAATCACGTTTTCGCGAATCGCTTCCCGCCCCACGCCCAGCATATGCCGGCAGATGTCCGCCTCGGTGGAACCAAACCGGCGCATGCCGTCGATCAGCTTCCGATATTCCATGCCTTTCCCTTTCCAATGTCCTCAGCCGTGATGCCTTGCCGTGAACGCCCCGATGCGGCGCACGGCTTCGGTGATATTTTCCAGCGACGAAGCGTACGAACAGCGCACGTATCCCTCGCCAGTCTCGCCAAACGCGTCGCCGGGCACGCACGCCACGCGCTCCTCCTCCAGCAGCCGCACGCAGAATTCCTGCGAGGTCATGCCGGTCGAGCGAACGCACGGAAACGCGTAAAACGCGCCCAGCGGCTCATGCGTTTCCAGCCCCGCCGCGCGCAGACCGTCCACGATCACGCGACGGCGGCGGTCATACTGCCGAACCATGCGCTTCACGTCGGCAAAGTCAGTTTCCAGCCCGCTCTTCAGCGCCTCCACCGCGGCGTACTGTCCCGCCGTGGGCGCGCACATGATCGTGTACTGATGCACGCGCATCATCACATCCAGAATTTCCTTCGGTGCGCAGGCGTAGCCCATGCGCCAGCCCGTCATGGCGAACGCCTTGGAAAAGCCGTTCAGCGTGATCGTCCGCTCCCGCATGCCCGGAATCGACGCGAACGCGACGTGCGGCCGCCCGGTATAGGTAAGCTCGGCGTAGATTTCGTCGGCAATCACCACGATGTCCGTGCCGTCCAGCGCCACCGCCAGCTCCTTCATATCCTCCGGCTCCATCACGCCGCCGGTGGGATTGTTGGGGTATGGGAAGATGACCGCCTTGGTCTTCGGCGTGATCCGCGCCTTCAGCATGTCCGCCGTCAGCCGGAACCCGTTTTCCGCCGTTGTCTTCACCGGCACGCACACGCCCCCGGCGAACGCCACGCAGGGCATGTAGGAGACATAGCTGGGGTCGGGAACCAGCACTTCGTCGCCCGGCTCGATCAGCGCGCGCAGCGCAAGGTCGATGCCCTCGCTCGCGCCGACCGTGACCATGACCTCCGTCGCGGGATCATAGCGCACGCCAAAGCGCGCCTCGTATTCGGAAATCAGGCGCGTCAGCTCCTTGAGACCCCGGTTGGACGTATAGTGCGTATGCCCCGTGCGCAGCGAATAAATCGCCGCGTCCGAGCAGCGCCACGGCGTGGTAAAGTCCGGCTCACCCACGCCCAGCGAGATCACGTCCTTCATCTCGCTCACAATATCAAAAAACCTTCGAATGCCGGAGGGCGGAACCTTCCGCACCCGCTCGCACAGTACGCGTTCGTAGTTCACGGGCTCACCTGCAGTCTGTCGTCCTGCTCGCCCTTCATCATGGTTACGCCGTCCTGTTTGTATTTTTTCAGAACAAAATGCGTCGCGGTGGAAAGCACATGCTCGATGGTAGACAGCTTCTCCGCCACAAACAGCGCCAGCTGCTTGATGTTCGTGCCCTCGACGATGACCATCAGGTCGTACGCGCCGCTCATCAGATAGACGCTCTTGACCTCCTCAAAGCGGTAAATCCGCTCGGCAATCACGTCGAAGCCCTCGTCGCGCTGGGGCGTTACGCGCACCTCGATCAGCGCCTGCACCTTGTCGTCCCGCACCAGATCCCAGTTCACCATGGCGGGATATTTCAGAATCACCCGGTCGCGCTCCAAACGCGCGATCACGCTTTTTACCTCGTCTTCCCCGCGCCCGGTCATCACGGCGATGCGCTCGGGCGCGGTGCGCGCGTCCTCCGAAAGAATTTCCAGCACCGATACGTCAAATTCGCTCAGCATAAAAAGCCTGGATTTTTCGTCAGATGCAAATGCAAATTTCGAAGGTTTACTGGAGGTAAATCGAGAAATTTGCATGCCGCAGATGGCGGAAAAGACATCGCCCGACGTGCCGCCGAATTGTGCGGTGGTGCCTTTATTGAAAGATGATCATGTACAGCGCGACGCCGATCGCGGCGATCAGCCCGCCCAGCACGGGGTAGGACGCGCTCTTCAGCGGCGAAGCCAGCGCCGCGCACATCTTCGTCAGCGCCTCCGCAGGATTCTCGCGGCGGCCGCTCTGCCAGATCTGCGCCGCCCTCTGCCGCGCGGCGTACCACACATAGCCCGCCAGCGCGGACAGGAGCACGAGCAGCGCCGGGTACGCCAGCTTTTTGAAGATGGACTGCGCAAGGAACGCGAGAATGGCCACGCAGATGCCCGCGGAAAACAGCGGCGAGCGCGCGGTCGCACGTCTCGCGTTCATGCCGATGGCCTCGACGGCCATCGCCCGGTCGTCCTTCACATTCTGCCGGTAAAAATGAAACATCGCCATGCGTTCATCCTCCGACAGATTCACGGTGCGGCGCTTTTTCCCCTTCACGCGCACAACCTGCATGCTCTGTTTAATGGCGATCTGAAAGGCCTCGGGCCAGTGCTTCGCGATACACGCTTTTTCGTCTTTCATTGCGCATTTCTCCCGCCTTTAAAAGGTTTTTTTCATTATATCGCAGACGGCGCGGGAAAGCAATCCCACACCGCCAAATTTACGGAGCCGGAAGCTTTGTGTAACGTTCAACGCGCATTTTTTTCGGATTTTTCCCGTTTTTGACCCAGCATAGAGAAACTACATAATTATTTGTATATTTTCTATTGACATGGATGAAATTGTGCATTATAATATATCTGCTCTAAGGAAACAGAGCCGCGCAATCTGGACGGAAAGGCCGTGACCCAATGCTCAAAACGCTCACCCCAAAGAAACGCTTCCGCAGGGAAGATTTGCCGCTGTATATCATGGCTCTGCCCACGGTCGTATGGCTGGTTATCTTCTGCTATCTGCCCATCTTCGGCCTTGTGATGGCCTTTCAAGATCTGAACATCACCAAGGGCATCTGGGGCAGTCCGTTTGTCGGCCTCAAGAACTTCCAGTTCCTTTTCGTGTCTACCGACGCGTGGGTCATCACCCGCAATACCGTGTGCTATAATCTGGTATTCATCGCGGTGAACCTCATTCTGGCTGTTCTCATGTCGCTGCTGCTCTCCGAGCTGCGCTCGCGCATGATGGCCAAAACGCTTCAGACGATTTACATGCTGCCGCACTTCCTCAGCTGGGCAGTCGTGGCTATCGTGCTGGGCGCGTTCCTCGACTATGATTACGGCATCGTCAATCGCGTGATGATCAATCTCGGCCGTCAGACCACAAAGCTCGACTGGTATCAGCAGCGCAGCCTGTGGCCGGGGCTTCTGGTCGGCATCAACGCATGGAAGAACGTCGGCTACTCCACGGTTCTGTATCTGGCCGTCATCTCCGGCATTTCGCAGGACTACTACGAGGCCGCCGTGCTCGACGGCGCGAACAAGCTCCAGCAGGCGTGGTACATCACCATCCCGCACATGCGCCTGGTCATCGGCGTTTCGCTGATTCTGTCCATGGGTAACATCTTCCGCGGCGACTTCGGCCTGTTCTACGTGGTCACCAAGAACTCCGGCCGCATCTACGCGGTGACGGACGTCATCGATACCTACATCTATCGTGCGCTCACCTCGCTCTCCAACGTGGGCATGTCCACGGCGGCGGGTCTGTATCAGTCCGTGGTTGGCTTCGTGCTGGTGCTGTTCTTCAACTGGGTAGTCACCAAGATCGACGCCGACAGCGCGATGTTTTAAGGAGGTGGACGAGAATGGCAAAGCAGAAAAACCTGTACAGGGATCACCACTTCAACCAGATCAAGACGGGCTGGAACGTCGTTTTCTCCATCATCCTCTGCCTGATCTCGCTTCTGATGCTGATTCCGCTGGTGCTGATCGTCGTCGTTTCCTTCTCCTCCGAAGCCTCTATCGCGCTGAACGGCTTCTCGTTCTTCCCCACGGAATGGACGCTTGTCGGATATAAGTATCTGGCGAAGATGGGCGACCAGATTCTGGTCTCCTACCGAATCACCATCATCATTACCATCCTCGGCACCCTGATGAGCCTGTTCGTAATGACGATGTACGCCTACGTGCTGGCGCAGAAGAACTTCGTGTTCCGCAAGTTCTTCATGTGGATTCTGTTCTTCACGATGCTGTTCTCCGGCGGTCTCGTTCCGTCCTACATCATGAACGTCCGCTACCTGCACATCAACGACAGCATCTGGATCTTCCTTCTGCCGAGTCTGGTGTCGGTTTACAACGTCATCATCCTGCGCACGTTCATCCTCACCACCATCCCGGACACGCTGTTCGAAGCCGCGCGCATCGACGGCGCGGGTCACTTCCGCGTCTACGTAAGCATCGTGCTGCCGCTGTTCAAGGCCGGCATCGCCACTATCGCGCTGTTTAACGTGGTCAGCCGCTGGAACGACTGGTTCACCGGCATGCTGTACATCAAGAAGGCCAGCCTGATCCCGCTGCAGACGATGCTCAAGAACATTCAGGACAACATCGACTTCCTGAAGCAGAACGCCGAAGTCGCGGGCACGCCGGACGGCATCGCCTTCCTCAACAGCCTGCCCGACCAGAACCTTCGCATGGCCTGCACGATCATCGTCATCGTTCCGATCCTGTGCGCATATCCGTTCTTCCAGCGGTACTTCGTGCAGGGCCTGACGATGGGCAGCGTGAAGGAATAACATCGTACCCAACAGCCGGATGGCTGTAAAAAGTATAAGGAGGCACACCCCATGAAGAAACTGCTTGCCATGTTGCTGGCGCTCCTGTTCGTTCTCTCCTGTGGCTTCGCCATCGCCGAGAGCGACCTCGACTACTGCGAGATCAACTGGTACATCGGCTCTCAGCCGCCGAACGACGCCGACCTGAAGATCGTCAATGACGCGCTGAATGAGTACCTCATGGAGAAGATCAACTGCAAAGTCAAAATCACCTACATGACCAGCCCCGACTGGGTTGCCAAGATGGGCACCATGCTGGCTTCCGGCGAGGACTGCGGCATCGTCGGCTTCGGCAGCCAGTCCAAGAGCGACTACGTCATCGAGTCCCAGCGCGGCAGCTACTACCCGATGAACGAGTTCCTCGACACCTTCGCGGCCGACACCAAGGCCCTGTTCCCGGACGGCGTTTGGGAAGGCATGAAGGTCAACGGCAACATCTACGGCATCCCCTCCAAGAAGGACAACGGCTACTTCATCTCCCTGATCTACAATGCGGACATGGTTGAAGAGAGCGGCATCAATCTGGATGACTACCACTACTCCAACTTCCGCGATCTGGAAGAGCTGTTCTACGACATGAAGGAATGGCGCGACGAAGCCCATCCCGAAATGAAGGATTACCCGATCGTCTGGAACAACAACCTGATCTACCCCTACAACTTCGCGTTCGAAACCTTCCTGAATGACTCCTACATGGCCGTTGCCAACATCGACGGCATCATGGACGTCGAAGGCTACGACACCGAAACCGTCTTCAACTTCTATGATACCCCCGAATTCCTCGAGTTCTGCCTGCAGAAGCAGAAGCTCGTCGCGGACGGCATCTACCTGTATGACTACACCGACAAGGACGACCTCAGAAAGCCCAACAACGGCGTTTGCTTCTTCATCGGCTGGGGCTACACCTACATGCAGGAGCACCTCTTCAGCGACGCCTGGACCAGCAAGATGGTCATGTCCGATCACATCTGGACCGAGACCAACAACTACTACTCCGCCGGCACCGCCATCAGCGCCAACTGCAAGAACCCCGAGCGCGCCATGATGGTTCTGAACCTCGTCAACACCGATCCCTTTGTCGCGACCCTCATGCGCTTCGGCGTCCAGGGCGTGCACTGGGACTATGACGCCAACGGCGAAATGACCTTCAACTTCGAAGGCTCCCGCAACGCCGAGGTCGGCAACCGCGGCTACTACTACTGGTACAACGCTCCCGTCGGCAACCTGACCATCGTCAACGCGCCGAAGGATCTCGTTGGCCCGAACAACGAAATGATGACCGAGATGAACCGCCTGAACGCGGAGTGCGTCATCCCCAGCCACCTCGGCTTCGGCTTCGACACCTCCGTCGTCACCAACGAACTCGCGGCCTGCACCAGCATCGTGCTTGAGTACCAGGAAGACCTGACTAACGGCAAGTGCGCCAGCCAGGAAGAAGTTGAGAAGATCGTCGAAGAGTTCCGCGCGAAGCTGCATGCCAACGGCGTTGACACCATCGTCGAAGCCGTTCAGGCGCAGGTTGACGCGTGGCGCGCCGCGAAGTAATCTCACTTCCCCCGCGTTTCGCAGTCTCTGAAAAGGAGCCGTCCGGTTTTCCGGGCGGCTCCCTTCTTATTAGAAACTGCCCGTTCTCCCACCTATGGTAATGCAAAAGGCGTCCGGTCATCGAACGCCTTTTTGTATTACCGTTCTGCTCTTCGAGAAAAATCATTCCTTCGTCGGCTTCTCCATTTCCTCCCGGATCCGTTCATACACCTCGTCGAAGCTCATCTTGCGAATCCTGCGCCCCTTCCCTCCGGGAATCTGCTTATCCAGCATGCACGCGCCCCTGTAATCGCAGAAGCGGCACGCGTCGGACACCTCCGAATGCGCCGGAGAGATTTCCGTTTCACCGGTGGAAATGGCATTGGTAAACCGCGCGGCATGTTCGAGCGAATGGCGCATCAGCAGGCTGAATTCGTCCTCCGTCGCCATGTTCGTACGCGCGTCCGGCTCGCCAGTCGATTGAAGGAAACGCACGCGGAATACCCGCTCCGGCTCCTGCGCCATCTTGCGAATCAATGCGCTGTCGCGGGGCAGAATGCCCTCCATGCGCAGCTTTTCGGCGCGCAGCCTCTCGATTTCCTCCTCGTTCAGGCTCTCGGTGTTGATCACCGGATCATCCACGCGGAAATAGAACGCGCCCGCGCTCCGCGCGCCGTATTTGTGAATCGCTTCTGCCAGATAGAGAATCAGCTGAAGCTGCAAGCCCTCATATACCTCTCCCGCATCCAGCTTTTTGCCGCCGCGCTTGTAGTCGATCACGCGCAGATAGCGCTCGTCCGCGTCCGCCATGCCGTCAATTCGGTCAATGCGGCCGTCCAGCCGCGTCTGCGCATTTGTGTGCAGCTTCAGGCTGTACCTTCCCTCGCCGAACGCCATTTCCAGCTCAACCGGCCGGAACGCGCTGCCGCGAAGCTGCGCGCTGAGCGCACGGGCGGCGCGCGCCAATATGCGCCGCATCCGCCGCGCTTCCGCCTGCGCAATTCCGTTTTCGCCGATCACCTCGCGAATCGCGCCCTCGAGCAGCGCGTCCGAAATCGCGTTCATCCGCTGAACGGCTTCCTCCTCCGACGGCATCTCCGGCTCATCCTTCCCCTGCTCAAGGAAAGCGTGCACCGCGTCATGATAGAACGTGCCCTCGTCCTTCGCGTTCATCCCGAACGGCTCCTCCGGCTCCGGCTTCAGCGCGTACTTCACAAAATGTGCGAACGGACACGCCGCGAACGATTCCAGCCGCGTGACCGAAACCTTCGAAAGCGAACCATATACCTCGCGCGCCAGCTTAGGCGTAATCCGTTCGCTGGCGATGTTCTGCCCAAGCGCCGCGCGCAGACGGTCAACGCTGCCGGAATCCTTCAGCGCATTCAGCGCTTCCCGACCCGCGTCCGTCAGTCTGCCCTCGCTCAGATCCACGGCCAGACAGTTTTCCGCCGCCTTCACCGCCGAAACGCGCATGGCCTCCATCTGTTCATCCTGCGCTACGCCGCCGCGCGCCTCAATGCCCGGGAAGATCGTCTTCGCTTCCTCCACCAACGCGCCCGGCGTTACCGCCGCGCCGTCCTGCGTGCTCATCGGATACGTGATGCACAGGTAGCGCCGCGCCATTGCCAGCGCATTTTTCAAATACATGCGGTCGGTTCGCGTGCGCGCCAGCGCGCCGGAGCCCAGAAAGCGTTCCAGCCGCTCGGCCATATTCGCCAGCTCGTCGCTGTCAAACAGGCCGCCATCGTCCGCGGCCGATGCCGCCGACTGTCCGATGACGATCAGCGCCTCTACCGCACCTGAACCCGCGCGCGCCGCGCCCGTGGCCACAACCGCGTCGCCCGACTGCGGCAGCGGCTTGATCTGGGAAGCGCTGAACGCGCGGGCGAACATCTCCGTCAGCTCTTCCTTGGAAACGCGCGCGTCGCCCAGCAGCTCATTCATCTGATCGAGCGTGCCGATAACCCGGTTCCACACCTGCGCGTCCTCAGCCGCAAGCTCGCGCTGTCCGAGCGCAATCAGCCGCTCCCGCATCGCGTCGCCCTTTTCGGCGGCGTTCAGTCGTTCAAGATAGGCAAAAATCGCCGTAAGCTGCTCGGAAAGCGTTCTCGCGCCGGTCAGGCGCTCGTTCAGTTCAATCATCGGCTCCGCCAATCTCTGCCGAATCGGTTCCAGCTCCGCGCGCATTTCCGCGTCCCCGCGGCGCAGGGGCTTCAGCACCTCGCGCGCCCGCAGCCCGTTGCGCGCGATATAGCCCAGCATGCGGTCGCCCTCGTCGTCCGTAATGGCGGCATAGCCCGTCAGCAGCAGCGTGCTCAGGTCTGCGTCCGCGCCGCTGAGCAGCCGCATCGTTTCCAGCAGGAGCCGCGCCAGCGGATGCCTGTCCAGCGGACGGCTCTCCGCCGCGAACAGCGGAATTTCATATTCGGCAAAGGCAGCCGTCAGCGCGTCCATGTACTCCGTGGTGTTGCCCACAAGCACCATGACGTCGCGATAGCGCCAGCCGTTTTTCATGGCCAGCCTGCGCGTGAGCGCCGCCGCGAAGCGCGCTTCCTCCATGGGATTTCGAAGCGCCGCAAGCTGCACCGAGGTGTTCCCGGCGCGATAGACCTCCGGCGGCGAACAGAACACCTCGCGCGCCAGAAAGCCCGCCGCGTTCGGCGCATACCCGGCTTCGTTCAGGCTTTCACGCTTCCACTCGATTCCGGCGGAGTTCATTGCCCGCAGCAAGCGCTCATAGGAAGCCTGAAGCGGCCCAAACAGCGTGAAATCGCGCGCGTTTCCATCGTTTTCCAACGGAAGAAACACCGCCGCGTGCCGGACGAACCCGGCAAGCCGCGTGACGAAATCGTTCCAGATCGGCGTAGTCAGATCGAAGCCGAAGGCAAACACCGAAGCGTCCCGCAGCGACGACGCGCTGGAAAGGCGCTCCATGGCCTCGCGAATCTCATCCTCGCCATCCTGAAACCGCCCGGCCAGCGCTTCCTCATAGGCCGCGTACAGCAGGGAGAGGTCGTGCATCTTCCACTTCAGCGCGCCGTCCCCGGTTTCCTCGGACAACGAAAGAAGCGCGTCCGGATCAACGCCCGCCTGCTTAAAGCGGATCACTTCCTCCACGACGCGCATCTCAAAGCCGCGGCGATCGCGCGCCCCGGCGTACCATTTCAGTTGTTTTTTCAGACTTCTGAGCACATGCCCCATCAGAAGCGCCCGTCCGCGGTCGTCGATACGCACACGCTCCGGCCGCCCCGCTTCATCGAAGATGCGGTCGCACAGGCGCTTCGGCGAAAGCACCATCAGCCGGAAGGAACCGATCAGGTTCAGCCCCTCCAGCAGGCCGCGCTCGGTATCCAGCGTCAACTGCTCCGGCACCATCACCACGACGGAACTGCGCTCGTCGGCGTTCAGCGCCTCCGTCACCGCCCGCAGCAGCGCCGGCTTCAGCGCCGGTTTTCGCCCCGTGTAAAACGTAACGCTCATAGATGCTTCTCCTTCAGCGCCAGCTTCTCCGTCCGCGCCGCCGCTCGTCAACACTCCCCGCAGAAAGCCTTCGTCCCTGTAAAGCGCATACGGTCATTTCGGCAAAGTCTCATTGATCGGCGGGAGCAGCATTGCGCGAAAGCGAATCTCACCCGTTTCCGTTTTCTCGCCCATCCCGGCGAAAACGCCGTTTACATACACGCGGAAGAACCCATCTGCATCCGGGTAGTTCTCCGTCCACTCCGGCCGGAGCGGCACGCCCGCGCGCACCTTCGCCTCATACTGCCCGCGCACGTCCACGCGGATATATCCGCCAAGCAGCGCGTCCATCGGACGCAGCGCGGGCGTAAGATCGCCCATGGCCTTCAGCTCGTCCAGCGTATAAGCGTCGCTCACCGTGAACGCACCGGCGCGGGCGCGCAGAAGGAACGACATATGCCCGCCATCCCCCAGCCGTTCGCCGATGTCGCGCATCAGAGAGCGAATATACACGCCCTTTCCGCACTCGATGGCCAGCAGATGCCGCCCGGGCGCGGTCTCACACAGATACTCGACGCCATGCACCACGACCTCGCGCGCCGGAATATCCAGCGTTTCGCCGCGCCGCGCGAGCTCGTACAGCGGCCGCCCGTCGCGCTTGAGTGCGCTGTACATCGGCGGCACCTGCCAAATATGCCCCGTGAACTCCGGCAGCACGTGCTTCACGTCATCCGCGGACGCGCGTACCGGGCGCGTCTCCAGCACCTTGCCGGAAGCGTCCGCCGTATCCGTCGTCACGCCAAGGCACAGCTCGCCGATGTAGACCTTCGTTTTATCGATGATGTAATCGAACAGGCGCGTCGCCCGTCCCACGCAGACCGGCAGCACGCCAGCCGCGTCCGGGTCGAGCGTTCCGCCGTGGCCGACGGCCGTCTTTCGCGGCAAAAGTCTGCGCACGAACAGCACCGCGTCCGAGGACGTCATGCCCGGCGGCTTCAGCACATTGATGAATCCGTCCATCCTACAGCTCCCGCGCGTACGCTTCCGCCGCCGCGATCACCTTGTCAAAGGCCGCGTCCAGCGCTTCGCCGTTTATGCTGATGCCCGCCGCCGCCACATGCCCGCCGCCGCCGAATTTCTGCGCCAGCTGCGCGACGTTCGCACCATTCGCGGCGCGCAGGGAAAACTTCGTGCCGGAATCCTGCTCCTCGGCCAGAATGCCGATGAAAACGCCCTCGATCTCGTTGAGATAGTTGACGATGCCGTGCGCGTCCGGGCTTGCGGTGCCCGTTTCGCGGAACATGTCCTTCGTCAGGCGAATCGCCGCCACCCTGCCGTCCGCGAACATCTCAATTTTGCTGAGCGCGCGGCCAATCAGCCGCGTCTTGCCCAGCGTTCGCGAACGGTACAAAAACCGCGTCACGTTTTCCACGTCCACGCCCGCCTCAAGGCATTCCGCCGCGGCGCGCAGCGTGCCCGGCGAGGTCGACTGGAAGCTGAAATTGCCGGAATCCGTGGAAATCGCCGTATACAGGCTGACCGCCATCGCAGGCGTAAGCACGAGCCCCAGCTCTTCAATCACACCCAGCGCGATTTCGCCGGTCGACGCGGCGTTTTCGTCCACATAACAGACCTCGCCGAAGCCCTCGTTCGTGTCGTGATGGTCGATCACGGCATGCTCCGGACATGCGTCGAACACATCCGCCAGCTTGCCCATCCGCGCGCGGTCAGACACATCCGCGCCCAGCGCGGCCTTCGGCTGAAACGGCATGGTTTCCGCCGTCGCGAAATCCTCCCAGCCGGGCAGGAAGCGATATTTCGGCTCCACCGGATCGTCGCACGCCGGGAACGCGCGCTTGCCCAGCGCGCGAATCGCCGCCGTCAGCGCCAGCGCGGAGCCGTATGCGTCTCCGTCCGGCCGAAAATGCACGATCACGGCGATATCGTCGTGCGTTTCAATCCAGCGAGCCAGCGCCGCCGCCGAGCCGATCATGCTTCTTCCTCCGGCGTATCCCTGGGTGCACGCTTCTCTTCCTCCGCCAGCACCTGCTGAATGTGCGCGGCGTATTCAATGTTCGTATCCAGTTCGAAAATCAGTTCCGGCGTATAACGCAGGTCGACCTCGCGGCCGAGCTCGCGGCGAATAAAGCCCGCGGCGTTCTTCAACGCCTTGAGCATGTCCTTTCGAAGCTCCTCCTCCAGCACCGACACGCGCACGCGGCAATAGCGCAGGTCGCGCGTAACGTCGGCATGCGTGATCGACCACGTACCGCAGACGCGCGGGTCGTTCACCTCTCCGCGAATGATCTTGTCCAGCGCGCGGCGCACCTCTTCGGAGATGCGATCCGTCCGTTCAAATCCCATGGTATCCTCCTTTTAGAAAACGCGGCCGACGGCATCTTGTCCGCCGACCGCTGTCGATCAGATGAAATCTTTACGTCCCGGGAATCAGCGGCTGATCTCCTCCATGACGAAGCACTCGATCTCGTCGCCTTCCTTGACGTCGTTGTAGTTTTCGATGCCGAGACCGCACTCGTAGCCTGCGGCGACCTCCTTGGCATCGTCCTTGAATCGCTTGAGGGAATCAATCTTGCCTTCGTGCACGACGACGTTATCGCGCAGCAGACGAATCTGCGCGTTGCGCTGAATCTTGCCGTCGGTAACGTAGCAGCCCGCGACGGTGCCCACGCCGGAAACGCGGAAGGTCTGGCGCACGGTGCAGCGACCCAGCACGTTCTCCTTGAACTTCGGCGCAAGCATACCCTTCATGGCGGCCTGAATGTCCTCAATCGCGTTGTAAATGACGCGGTACAGGCGGATGTCCACCTTCTCGTGCTCCGCGAGGTCGCGCACGTTATTGTCGTGGCGCACGTTGAAGCCGATGATGATGGCGTTGGACGCGCTGGCCAGGTTGACGTCGGTTTCGGTGATCGCGCCGACACCGCCGTGGATTACCTTGACCTTGACCTCGTCGTTGCTCAGGCGCTCAAGCGACTGCTTGACAGCCTCGACGGAGCCCTGCACGTCGGCCTTGATGATGATGTTCAGCTCCTTGACCTGCCCCTCCGAAATCTGGTTGAACAGATCGTCCAGCGTGGTCTTGCTCTGCGCCTTGATCAGCGCGGCGCGCGCCTTGTCGCGGCGCTCCTCGGCGACCTTGCGGCTCAGGCTGTCGTCGTCCACGGCGGAGAGAATGTCGCCCGCCTCGGGCACGTCGTTGAAGCCGATGACCTCGACCGGGTCGGACGGGCGCGCTTCCTTCACGCGTTCGCCCTTGTCGTTTACCATGGCGCGGACGCGGCCATAGGCCATGCCGGCGACGATGGTATCGCCCACGCGCAGCGTGCCGTTCTTGATCAGCACGTTGGCGACGGGGCCGCGACCCTTGTCCAGACGCGCTTCAATGATAACGCCGCGCGCCTTGCGGTTCGGGTTCGCCTTGTAGTCCTGCACCTCGGCGACCAGCAGAATCATTTCCAGCAGCTGATCGACGCCCTGACCGGTCTGCGCGGAAACGGGCACGATGATCGTGTCGCCGCCCCATGCTTCGTCCACCAGCTCGTATTTGGTCAGCTCCTGACGGATGCGGTCGGGATCGGCGGTCGGCTTATCCATCTTGTTGATGGCGACGATCGTCTGCACGCCCGCGGCCTTCGCGTGGTTGATGGCCTCGATGGTCTGCGGCATAACGCCGTCGTCCGCCGCGACGACCAGAATGGCGATATCCGTCGCCTGCGCGCCGCGGGCGCGCATGGCGGTGAACGCCTCGTGACCGGGGGTATCGAGGAAGGTGATGCGCTGGCCGTGGAGCTCCACGGTGTACGCGCCGATGTGCTGCGTGATGCCTCCGGCCTCGCCGGCGGTCACGTGACTCTTGCGGATATAGTCGAGCAGCGAGGTCTTGCCGTGGTCAACGTGACCCATGATGGTGACGACCGGCGGGCGGCTGACCAGATCCTCTTCGCTGTCCTCAACGTCCTCGGCTTCCAGCGCGTCTTCCGCGGTTTCGGCCAGCTTCAGTTCAAGCTCAACGCCGAACTCGGTGCAGATGAGCTGCGCGGTGTCGAAGTCCAGCTCGTTGTTGATGTTGGCGAAGATGCCCAGCATCAGAAGCTTTTTGATGATTTCGCTTACGGGCTTGCCGATGCGCTCGGACAGATCCTTCACGGTGATCTTCTCGGCGGTCATGACCGCCTTCTCGATCTTTACCGGCTCGGGCTTCGGCGCCTGCACCGCGACCTTGCGCTTGCGCTTGCCGCCGCGCACGAAATCGTCGTCCATCTGAACCGACGGAGCCGCGGAACGGGTCTGCTGGCGCTTATTCTTGGCAGCGTTGTGCTCCGGGTCAACCTGACGCACATACTGCTTCTTGTTCGGATCGTAATTGCTTACGCGCTCCTTCTCCACGCTCGGCGTGAGCTCGGGCGCGGCGGGACGGCGCGGCGCGAATCCGCCGGGTCTCGGGCCGCCCATCGGCGGGCGCTGTCCCGCAGGTCTGGGCGCGCCGGGCGCGCCAGCCTGACCGGCCGGACGGCCATACGGGCCGCGAGGAGCCTGCGCTCCGCCCTGCTGCGGATTCACCGGACGGCCATACGGCCCGCGAGGAGCCTGCGTTCCACCCTGCTGCGGATTTACCGGACGGCCATACGGCCCGCGAGGAGCCTGCGCTCCACCCTGCTGCGGATTTACCGGACGGCCATACGGCCCGCGAGGAGCCTGCGCTCCACCGCCCTGCTGTTGGTTCACCGGACGGCCATACGGGCCGCGAGGAGCCTGCGCTCCACCCTGCTGCGGATTTACCGGGCGCGGCTGCTGGCCGGCTGCCGGTCTCGGCTGCGGCTGCGCGGCTGCGGGACGCGGCTTCACGGCGTCCGCGGCCTTCGGCGCGCGGGGCTGCTGCGCCGCGGCGGGCTTGCTTTCCTCCGCGCTCTTCGCTTCCGCCTGAACCGGCGCGGACTCGGCCTTCGGCGCCGTTTCAACCGGCGCTTCCTCCCGGACGGGCTGCGCTTTTTCAGCCTGCGGCGCGCTCGGCTCTTCTGCCGGCGCATTCTCCGGCTGCTTCGGCTGATCGGAGGAATAGGCGTTGTTCATGGACTTGACGGCGGCCTCGTACTGCATACGCAGTTCTTCCCGCTCCATCGCCTCTTTCTTCTCCCTTTCCGCACGCGACAGATCGTCCGACATGCGCTTGAGCATGCCGAGCGCTTCCTGCGCCTGCTTGCGCGAACGGGTAACGTTCTCCAGCAAGCTTGCGGCGTTTACGCTGAGTTCCTTGGTTGCGACTTTCGCCATTCCCTGAATCCACCCCCGATAATTTCCGCGTCAATCCGCCTGTGTAAGCAGTTGACGGATGCGTTCGGCGAACGGCGCGTCTGTCACCGCCGCCGCCATGCGCCCGGGTCTGCCAATGGCATTGCCCAGCGCTTGTTCCCCCATTTGAATCAGCTCGACGCCGCGATACCGGCACGCATCGCCCAGCGCCTTTTTCGTGCCGTCCGACGCGCCTTCGTCTACCAGCACCAGCTTTGCTTTTCCGGCCTTGAGCGCCGTTTCCACCGCCTGCTGGCCCGAAACCAGCCGGCCGGCGCGCGCGCACAGACCCAGCATATTACACGCCCGGTTCATCCGGAGCCTCTTCCACCGGCGGCAGATTTGCAAACGCCTTCTCAAGCTCGTCAAACACCGCGGCATCCACCGCCGCTTCGAACTTGCGTTCCAGCGCCTTCGTTTTGCGCGCCTTTTTCAGGCATTCCACATTGCGGCACACGTACGCGCCGCGGCCGGGCTTCTTGCCGACGGGATCGATGGAAACCTCTCCCTCCGGCGAGCGCACGATTCTCTGAAGCTCGCGCTTCGGCTTCATCTCATGGCAGCCGACGCACATGCGCATCGGCACCTTGCGCGTTTTAAGCATTCTCCTGCTCGCCCTCCGCGGCTTCCGGCTTCTCGGCTTCCGCCTGCGCCGCCTCTTCCGCCTGCTTCGCCAGCGCTTCGTTCATCTGGCTGAGCGACTTGATGTCGATCTTCCAGCCGGTCAGCTTCGCCGCAAGGCGGGCGTTCTGGCCTTCCTTGCCGATGGCCAGCGACAGCTGGTTGTCCGGCACCACGACGCGCGAGGACTTTTCCTTGTCCGCCACGAACACGCTGTGCACGCGCGCCGGGCTGAGCGCGGAAGCAATGTATTCCTTGGGATCGCTCGACCACTTGACGATATCGATCTTCTCGGTCTTCAGCTCGTTCACGACGTTCTCCACGCGCATGCCGCGCGGGCCGACGCACGCGCCGACGGGATCGATGTTGCTGTCGGTGGAGAACACGGCCATCTTCGTGCGGAAGCCGGCCTCGCGGGCGATGGACTTGATCTGCACGACGCCGCTTCGAATCTCCGGCACCTCGATTTCAAACAGGCGTTTCACAAGACCCGGATGCGTGCGGGACACCATGACCTGCGGGCCGCGGTTCTGGCGGGAAACCTCCAGCACGTACACCTTCAGGCGGTCGCCCACCTTGATTTCCTCGCCGGGCATCTGCTGCGCCTGCTCGAGCACGCCCTCAGTGCGGCCGAGCTCCACATACGCGCGGCCGTTTTCCACGCGCTGCACGATGGCGGTCAGAATCTCGTTTTCCTTTTCGATATACTCGTCGTAAATCACGCCGCGCTCGGCTTCGCGGATGTGCTGCACGATGACCTGCTTGGCGGTCTGCGCGGCGATGCGGCCGAACTGGCTGGGCATGGTGGGCACCTCGATCACGTCGCCGATGCCATACATCGACAGCGCCGGATAGTTGGCGCGCACGTCGGTCAGCGAAATCTCCGCCGCCGGATCCACGACGTTCTCCACGATGTTCTTGTGCGCGAGCACCTCGATCTGGCCGGTGGTGCGGTCGATCACGGCGCGCACGTTGTCGGTCTTGCCGAAGCTGCGCTTGTATGCGGACACCAGCGCGCTCTCGATTTTCGAATACAGAACTTCCTTATTGATTTTCTTTTCCTTTGCCAGCGCGTCAATTGCGGAGATGACCTCCGCGGAATCCGCGAAACCCGTCGCCATGCCGTATTCCTCCCGTTTCGTTATGTCCGAGCGGACGACCGGGGCTATTCCTCAAGCCCCGCGCCGTCCTCAAGCAGTTCTTCGTCGATATCCACAACCGGCTTCACGACAGCCACGGCCTTGCGGTCGAAGGCCATGTCGCCCGCCTGCGTGCGAATGACGATTTTGCCGTCGATCAGGCCCTGCAGCTCGCCCTGCCAAGTTTTCGCCCCGTCCAGCGGCTTATATAATTTCACTTCCACCGGCTGACCTTTGGCGCGCTCAAAGTCGCGCTCCTTCTTCAGCGGCCGATCCACGCCGGGCGAGGAGACCTCCATATAGTCGTAGTCCACGTCCTCGGTCTCGGGCAGGATTTTTCTGTGGTAGTTTTCCAGATCGTCCAGTGTGATTCCGCCCTCTTTGTCCACATAAAAGCGCAAAAACCTTCCGGCGGGCTCCTTCACCAGCTCAAGGTCGACCCATTCGAACCCAAGCTGCTCAGCCAACCGGATTGCGACGCGCTCCACGCGCGTAAGCGGCATTGATTGATTTGGCAAGTAACTATTCCTCCGCGTTCCACCGTATGCGCCCCTTTCAAACATCAACCGCCCCGCACGATGCGGCGCGGCTTTCGGGGACGCGCTTCCGCCCAGCGGAAGCATCCAAAGCACGTTTCTTCGCCGCCAGACCCGGCGGCGTTACAATTATTATATCACGCCGGCGCGTGAAATACAACACCTGTTTTTCAGGATTCCTCCCGGCAAATGATGAAAAATGTGTAAACCCGCCGCCCTTTTCCGCCGTCCGACAACATTTAACTTCACTGTTTCCAGAATTGAACATATGAAAAGCTCTCTCAGGCTTGTAAATCGGCGGGATTTGAGGTAAAATAGCGTATGGAAAATGATTAGGAGGTAATCACCATGATCAAAATTGGTATCAACGGCTTCGGCCGCATCGGCCGTCTGGTCTTCCGCGCCAGCCTGTCCCACCCGGAAGTTGAAGTTGTTTCCATCAACGACCTCATCACCCCGGATTATATGGCTTATATGCTCAAATATGACACCATCCACGGCAAGTTCGAAGGCACCGTCGATTACACCGACCATTCCATCATCGTGAACGGCCGCGAAATCCGCGTGACCTGCGAAAAGGATCCCGCCAACCTGAAGTGGGACGAAGTGGGCGCCGAGTACGTCGTCGAGTCCACCGGCCTGTTCCTCACCCAGGAGAAGGCTGCCGGCCACATCAAGGCTGGCGCCAAGAAGGTCGTCATGTCCGCTCCCTCCAAGGATGCCACCCCCATGTTCGTTATGGGCGTGAACCAGAACACCTACACCAAGGACATGCAGTTCGTTTCCAACGCGTCCTGCACCACCAACTGCCTGGCCCCCATCGCCAAGGTTCTGAACGATAAGTTCGGCATCACCGACGGCCTGATGACCACCGTGCACTCCACCACCGCCACCCAGAAGACCGTTGACGGCCCGTCCATGAAGGACTGGCGCGGCGGCCGTGCGGCGGCTGGCAACATCATCCCCTCCTCCACCGGCGCTGCGAAGGCCGTGGGCAAGGTCATCCCGTCCCTGAACGGCAAGCTGACCGGTATGTCCATGCGCGTTCCCACCTTGGATGTCTCCGTCGTCGACCTGACCGTCAACCTGGCTAAGCCCGCGAAGTACGAGGAGATCTGCGCCGCCATGAAGGAAGCCTCTGAAGGCGAACTGAAGGGCATCCTGGGCTACACCGAGGACGCGGTTGTTTCTTCCGACTTTATCGGCGACGCCCGCACCTCCATCTTCGATGCCAAGGCCGGCATCGCCCTGACCGACACCTTCGTGAAGGTCGTTTCCTGGTACGACAATGAGTGGGGCTACTCCAACAAGGTTGTCGAGCTCATCAAGTACATGGCGTCCGTTGACCACGCCGAATAAGCAAATCCTTTCAGCCGCCGGCTTTAAAACCGGCGGCTTTTTCATTTCTCTGAGACAAACGAAGCATTCACCGCTTCCATTATAAAAGGCAACGACCTTTCCGCATCGCTGCCCTTTGCCTGCATTCTATTTGCTTATCACCGTAAGCTTCATATCGCCCACATACGCGCCCAGCATGTCCGCCACCACCAGTTCCATCCGCTTTATCGTTGATTCCTCCAAATAGAAATTGATGGACACCTGCTCCGAAAATCGCATGCATGCGCCGAACTCGGTATTTTCCAGCTCATACTCGAATGAAAGCGCATCGAGCCATTCCGTTATGGCGTCCATGGAAAGATCGTGGCTCGGCACATCCTCATAATTGCTGTACGGGCCGTATTGCATCGAGCTGATTATGTAGATCGCCTTCATCAGCTCTTTGTACGTATCTTCAGGACTGGCTTCCACGTGCTTATAAAGCCACTCTTCATCCAGCTGTTCCGTCTCCATCTGTATTATATCGATATTGGGAGACTCAATTATCCCAATTTCCGCCGCCGCATTCAGAAAGAGCATGGATACGGCGGCAAAAAGAACCGCCAGCAAAACGACCTTTCTCATTCCAATCCCTCCATCGATTTCATTTTACTCCTACTATAATAAAGTCGTATCTACGCCAACCTTCGGTAGAGACAAAACGATTTGGAAGGGGAAGGAGCGTAGCGACTGAGTCTTCCAAATCGCGCG
>SFHK01000008.1 GCA_004556395.1 Clostridiales bacterium | reverse complement strand
TTGGTATGCTGCTTGGCGGAGTCATTCTGAGCATTTGGGGCGGTTTTAAGAAACGGCGGTACACCATCGGTCTTTCCGTTCTCCTGATGGGCGTTAGCATTATGCTCTCCGGGCTTTTGCCGCCAGACGCATTTCTTGTCTTTGTTGTGTGCTGTACTGTTATGGGAATTTCATTCGCTGTTCATCACCGCGCAGAACGCCGCGTCGAACCTGTTCGGCGATTCCGTCGTGGGCGAATACTTCCGCGCGTTTCTGTCCTATGGCGTAATCGCGCTGGCGCTGGTCATCTACGCGTGGCGCAACGCCCAGCAGAAAAAGAGCGGCAGCGAGCTGTCCATCAAGGGCGACCGTCAACGCAAGGCCGCCAGGGCGCGCTGACCAACACAAAAAACGCTGTCCTTCCGAAGGGGAGTGGCAGCGTTTTTCCATATATGGCGTGTTCAGAACATCCAGCCTTCCCAGAGACGGCGCCACGCGTCCGGGAAGCCCTGCCGCGCGACGGAGCCGGCGGCGGCGACGGGAATGCGGGCGATGGTTCGGCCGTTCAGCAGAATATCGACGGAGCCGATTTCATCTCCGGCGGCGACAGGCGCGGCGACACTGGGCGGCAGGTTGGGCTTCAGCTCGATTTCGGCGGCCTCGGCCTTGTTCATCAAAAGCGTCAGGTCGCCGTCCAGCGCCAGCGGCACGCTGTCAAGGCTTCCGCCGGTCACGGGCATTTCCCCGCGCACGCGCGTGCCCCTTTCCGCCGCGGTGAGCAGGCGATAGTTGGCAAAGCCGTGATCAAACATTTTTTCGGCGCAGGCGAAGCGCTTCTTTCCGCTGCTGCCGCCCAGCACCACGGCGATCAGACGCATGCCGCCGCGCCTGGCGGTGGCGGCGATGCAATATCCGGCTTCGTTTGTGGAGCCGGTCTTGCCGCCGTCGCAGCCGTCGTAAAAGCGAATCAGACGGTTCGTGTTGGTCAGGTCGGTCACGCGGCCGTCGCCGTGATCCACCTTGTCCATCCAGATGCCGGCGTACTTGTAGTACAGCTCGTGTCCGAACAGCGCCGCGGCCATGCGCGCCACGTCGCGCGCGGTGGTGTGCTGTCCCTGTGCGGGCAGGCCGGTGCAGTTCACGAACACGGTATCCTTCATGCCCAGCGCCTGCGCGCGGGCGTTCATCTGCTTCACAAACAGCTCCTGCGAGCCGTACAGATGCTCGGCAATGGCCACGGCGGCGTCATTGGCGCTGCCGACGACGGTGCTTTTCAGAAGGATGTCCAGCGTCTGCACCTCGCCGGTGTCCAGAAGCACCTGCGAGCCGCCCATGCCGGACGCGTTCTTGGATATGGTCACGCGGTCGTCCAGCGACACGCGCCCGCTGTCGACGGCCTCAAGGCACATCAGAATCGTCATGATCTTGACGACGGAAGCGACCGGACGCTTTTCGTCGGCGTTTGTTTCAAAGATAATCTGGCCGCTGGAGGCTTCCATCAGGAGCGCGCTTTTGCATTCCAGCGACACGGGCGCGCGTTCCTCCAGAGGGAGCAAGGACAGCTCCGCGCGCGCCGGCACGAAGAACCCGAACAGAAACACGAGCAGAATGGAAAAACGCCGTCTGAAACCGTGCATGGAAAGCACCTCCCGCCGTTCATTGATGCATCATACGCGCGGAAGGTGTTTTCGATGAATTTTTATGGGAAATCAGACGCGGGATGCGCTATAAAGAAGTCAACTTTGCGTCTCGCGGAACGCGTCTTCGGCGAAGCGAACGATGGGGGATGGGTCGGAGAGCGAATGCGGATGGTGATCGCAGTCCGGCTTCAGAATCGTTTCAACCGTTTCGCCCGCGGCACGGCGGCGTGCTGCGAAAACGGCCCCGTTTTCCTCATAGGGAACCACGCGGTCGGCCAGACCGGCGACGAGCAGGATCTTCGCACCCTTCAGCGCGGGATCCGCGGCGCGGTCGACGGGGTTCTGATTAAAACAGACTGTGGTCTGTTCTGTCAGGCCGTAGCAGGTCAGGCACTCGGCCCATTCGCGCGGCCAGCGTTCGGCCTTGCCCATGCCGCCGGGC
This sequence comes from Clostridiales bacterium, assembly GCA_004556395.1. Lineage (GTDB taxonomy): Bacteria > Bacillota > Clostridia > Christensenellales > Aristaeellaceae > SFHK01. The sequence goes on along the minus strand of SFHK01000008.1, from coordinate 54,042 downwards.
CAGCTGCGAATGTCGAGCACGGGCGCGTCCAGATACAGCGCCGCGAAGCAGCCGGGATGGGCGAGGGCGAAGTTGACGGCGTACAGGCCGCCGCGGCTGAAGCCGAAGATCACCGGGGAGGGGCTGAGCGCGTATTCGGCGGTCAGATGGCGATAGAAGCCATACATGGCCTCGACCGCTTCCGGGCAGCCGTACAGATCGGACGCGTGCAGATAGGCAACGTGCCAGCCGCGGGCGAGCAGCGCGCGGTCGGCATAGTCAAACGCGCCGAGAAATTCCGCGCGCCACACCCACGGCATGCCCGGCGCTGGCTGGTCGGGGCAGATCAGCACGGCGTCCCGGCCATTCAGGGAAAACTCGATTCTGCGGTTTTCATCCATAAAAGGAACCTCCTTCGCGCAGTTTCGCACCCGTTTTTCGCGGCGGCATATGATGCGGTGTGGGCGCCGTAAGGCGTCCGAGCGTAAAAAACGGGAGGAATGCGTGTATGTCGTTTTACAGCTATAAGAACGCGAATGCCGATACCAGCCCCGGTCAGATCACGGGCAACGCCATGGACGGAATCTGCGAACGCATCTGTATTCAGGTGAAGAACGTCTACGATTCGTGCCTGCAGCAGGAGCAGCTGAACAACAAGGAGGTCACGGTGTCCAACATCGTGCCCGTGCTGCCCAACACCAACTGCGGCCCTCAGGAAGCGAACCGCAGCTGCCGTTGCGATTGTAGCGGCAACAAGTGCAACTGCCGCTGCGCCACTTGCGGCGAGATTACTTATCAGGACGCGCTGGAAAATGCCGAGACCGCCGAGTGTCTCCCGCAGCCCTGCGGCACCTGGACGTTTGAAAGCTGCCGCTCCTCGACCACCGAGGGCGTGATTTCCAATCTGTCCGTGGATCGTCTGTGCGATCGGCCGCAGTTTGCACGCGTCAAGGGCGACGTTTCCATTCCCATCGACGTGCTGTTCATCGACCAGAAGTGCCAGGAATGGATGGGTCAGGCGACGCTCAGGGTCTCCAAGGACGTTCTGCTCGCCATCCCGGACGAATCCATCGTGCCGTTCACGCTGGAAAGCCTGGTCAGCGCCATCTGCGTCAGCGGACGCTATGTGGGCAACTGCAAGTTCCAGATCACCATCTGCGTGACGGTGGTGCTGAAGATTCTGGCCGAGGTGGAGGTCATGGTGCCGTCCTACGGCTTCTGTGAGATTCCGCCGTGCGAGGAGTTTGCCGAGAGCGTGTGCGACGAGTTCTTCTCGCTGCCCATCTTCCCGCGCTCCAGCGCGTGCCAGCAGACGGGGAGCACCGCGGCGGCGAACACGTCGACCGGCGGCTGCACGTTCTACACGGGCGGCAAGCCCACCTGCAGCGGAAGCTGCTCCGCGAACGGAAGCGTCGCGGGCGCGACGGCCACCGGCTGCTCGTGCTCGACCTGCTCGAACTGCGGCACCAGCTGCGCCGGAAATTCGACGCTGTGCCCGCGCTGCGGCTGCACGATGACCGGCAGCAACTAACCTGCCCCTCGGCGGCCGCCGCCCCCGCCATTCATGAATGCAACGGGCGGTTTCAGATAGACGCCGGCGCTGATCGATGAAAAGCGTTACAAATGTGACCGGCGTCACGTACATATCGACGTGGCGGAGGGAATAACCCTCCGTCATTTTCATTTTGAAGTTGAGAAGAGCGCCCACATGAGCGCAGATACATCCAGCCAATCTTCGAAATATGCGCGGCGCTGCCTTATATCCGATAAAACCAGCCGTCCTCCGCGCGTTCGCACGCGGCGGACAGGCGGTTGGGGGTGAGGCAGAAGTCGAGGTCGGGCTGGAAGCCGAGGGAGAGCAGGCGGTTATAGTGCCGGGTGGCGGAAAGGGCGCGGGGCAGGTCGTCCCGGGCGGCGAGCCACAGGGTTTCAAAGGCAATCGCCGCGTCGTCCTTCTCGTCGCCGTTCAGGCACAGGGACAGCGCGCCGGCGGTCAGCGCGTCCTCCAGCGTGAACGCGCCGGCGGTTCCGGCGCACACGATGGCTACGTAGTCTTCCTTTTTGCAGACCGCCGCCACCGCGGCGACGTTTACGAGCGCGGCCAGAAGCAATCGGCGCGCCGGCGCGCAGGCGGCGATGGCGCGCGTGCCGTTGGTCGTCGTCATGACCAGCCGCTTCCCTCCGATGGCTTCGCGGGTGTATTCCAGCGGAGAATTGGAAAAATCAAAGCCGTCGATCCTCAGGGCGTTTCGTTCGCCGCCCAGAAGCGCGCCGCGCGCCTGAGCGGCCTCGCGGGCGGCTTCGACGGTCGCGCAGGCGAGCAGCCCGGCGCAGCCGTTGCTCATAGCCGCGGCGGCGACGCTGGTCATGCGCAGGGTGTCGATGACGATGGCCGCCGCGCCGTCCAGATCGCCGGGAAGAAGATCGTTCGGCGTGGCAAAGCAGCGAATTTTCATGTGGTTTCCTCCGTCCAGCCCTCGTACAGCGTGCGCATCCAGCCGCTTACGTCCATGTCGTACACCTGCCGCAGGTGCTCGTCGGTGAGTACGGCTCGAATGCCGCCCGACGCGCACACGCGGCCGTCCTTCAGAAGCAGCGCATGCGTGCCGTAGGCGCGAGCCAGCGACAGATCGTGAACGACGGATACGACGCAGCGGCCGCTCTGCGCGACCCAGCGGCGCACGAGGTCAAAAATCTGTTTTTGATATTTGGGGTCGAGATGATTCGTCGGCTCGTCCAGCAGCATCAGGCGCGGATCCTGACACAACAGCTGCGCGAGAAATGCGCGCTGCATCTCACCGCCGGACACGGTCAGCACCGACTGGTTCAGAAATCCGCTCAGCCCCGTCTTTTCCACAGCGTCGAGAAAATGCGCCTCGTCCTCCCCGCTGCGCGGGGAAAACAGGCCGCGCGCGTGGGCATATCGCCCCATGCGGACGATTTCCTCCACCGTGAACGCGTAGCTCACATGGTGGTTCTGCGAAAGCACGCCCAGCTTGCGGGCGCGCACGCGCGGCTTCATGCGGTGCACGTTTTCGCCGTCCAGCCGCACCTCACCCGTGTAGGGCACGCCGCCGGAGATGGCGTTTACAAGCGTGCTCTTGCCCGCGCCGTTGGGGCCGAGGATCATGAGCCATTCTCCCTCCCGCGCGGTAAAGCTGACGTTTTCCAGAATCTGCGCGCCGCCGAGTTTTACGGAGAGGTTTTTCACATCAAGCACGGCTCTTCCTCCCCGATTTCGCAAAGATATAAATGAACAGCGCCGCGCCGATCAGCGAGGTAACCACGCCGATGGGCAGCTCGAGCGGGCTCAGCAGCGTGCGCGCCACGAGGTCGGACAGCATCAGGAAAATCGCGCCGCCGAACGCGCAGGCGGGCAGCAGCCGCTTATGGTTCGGGCCGGTAAGCAGCCGCACGATATGCGGCGTGACCAGACCGACGAAGCCGATCGACCCGCCGATGGACACGCACACGCCGATCAGCGCCGACACGCACACCAGCAGCCGCAGCTTCACGCGTCGGACGTTCACGCCGATGAAGCGGGCGTTGTCCTCGCCCACGGCGAAGGCGTTCAATTCGCCCGCGTGCAGCAGAATCGCGCCGCCGAAAACGATAAACGCGACCAGCAGCATCAGCGCGTTCGTGTAGGAGCTTCCGGCCAGACTGCCCATCGTCCAGAAGGTGATCTGCCGCAGACGGTCGGACGCGAAGGTGACGATCAGGCTCATGGCGCTGGAAACGAACATCGAATAGACTACGCCGATCAGGATGATCGTGTTGGTGGACAGGGAGCGGTCGAGATGGAAGGCGAGCGTCAGAATAAATAGAAGCGAAAGAAACGCGAACAGCATCGCCATTCCCACCGTTCCCGCCAGCGCCAGGCCGGGAATGGACACGCCGAACGCGATGGCAACCACCGCGCCCAGCGACGCGCCGCTGGAAACGCCCAGCGTGGAGCCGTCGGCCAGCGGGTTTTTGAGAAGTCCCTGCATCGACGCGCCGCACAGCGACAAAGACGCGCCCACCAGCGCGACGCACAGCACGCGCGGCAGACGCACACGGGCGATAATGGCGGGATGGAGGATGTGCGCGGGCACATCCTCCCCGAAAATCGTGCACAGGATGACCGTAAAGGTATCCTTCAGCGGTACGCGCACGCTGCCCACGGACACGCAGATCGTCAGCGTGACCAGCGTGGCCAGCGGGAGCAGTACCCACAAAAGGACGGAAAAGCCGTTCCGTTTTCGTATTGCAGCCATGGAATGCCTTCCGTTTCGTTATTCGGCCTGTCCGGCGGTCGCGGGCGTGGCTTCCTTAGATGTCGCTTCGCCGGGTGTCGCTTCGTCCGGCATCGCGGAAAGCGCGGACGCCTTCTCGTTCAGGTAAACGGTGATCGAGCCACGAACGCCCTCGGTTTCCTCCGCGGGTTCAATTTTGATGACGTTCTCGCTCTCGTTCATGGTCACGCGCAGGTCAGGCATTTTCACATAGGCGTCCAGCTCCAGCCGGCCGTCCACGCGCACGTCCGTGCGGACGAAGAACAGCATCGTCCGCGGATAGACGCAATACACGCGCGGGAACGCCTGCGTGTCCAACAGGTAGATGGAGTCGGTCAGCTGCTCGATATAGCTCTGCGAGCGATACAGATACACCTGATGCGTGGCGGCGGGGCTGACATAGGGCTTGTTGCCGTTGCGCATGGACATATCCGACGCGGCGGGCTCGGACGCGGGCGTGGTTTCGCCCTTGGAGAAGCGCACGGTGATTTCGCCGGTCGCGACGCCGGTTTCGTCCTTATCGATGTACAGGTGGAACGTGTCCTCATCCACCCATTCCTCGGCGATGTTCCATGTGCCGCTCACGGGCACGAGGATTTCGCCGTCGATCGCATAGGAAACGCCCTCCACGGCTTCGGGTACGCGCACCGTGTACTTGTAGGCTTCGATGTGGCCGACGTAGCCCGTCTGGCCGTTTTCGTCGGTTTTCTGCTCGGGTTGTGCGCACTGGCGCATGATCACGAGTGGATGGCCGTTCACGTTCATGGCGGCTTCCGGCGCGAGCTCCAGCGAGCATACGTGGCTGACCATGCTGTACAGCGCGGTGAACACGGAGATGGCCAGCATCAGCAGAACGCCGGGAACGAGCACCTTCAGGAAGGTGCTGGGCATGCGCTTGAAGAGCGCCAGCAGGATGAGAAGCGCCGTGCAGCCCACGATGACCATGACGGCCAGCGGGCGGACATAGGCGATCCACTGAAACGCGATTCCCTTTGCCGCAAGCACCATCAGGAGCATGCAGACAAGCGTAAACACGCACATGAAAATGCGGATGATCGTGCCGACGATCGTCTTAGGGTGAAGGCTGAAAAAGGGAAGGGCGTCCGGGTCCTTGGCGAACATGCTCTTTGCGCCGGGGTAGCGTCTTCTGGCCATGAATGATTCCTCCGAATTCCAGATGATAATTACGGCACCACCGCACAATTCGGCGGCACGTCGGGCGATGTCTTTTCCGCCATCTGCGGCATGAAAATTTCTCGATTTACCTCCAGTAAACCTTCGAAATTTGCATTTGCATCTGACGAAAAATCCATTCGCCGGCCGACCGCCTCATTTGTGCGGTGTTGCCTTACAAGGTTTCCCGAACGACGCGCCGGTCGCCGGTGGCGGCGAAGGCGGTCGCGCGTCCTTTCTGAATCAGGCATCCGCGCGTGACGGACAGCGCGTCGTAATACTTCAGATACGCCATCGACGTCGAATGCTCGGTGAGCCACAGGTGCTTGACCGCCTTCTCCCACAGCGGATAGGCTTCGGTCACGTCAAAGTAGACATAGGGTTCAAAGCCCTGCGCGTCCTCCCAGTTTTCCGCGCACAGGAAGGAGCGGATGGGCGCGGGCGCGAGCCCATCCAAGTCAAAGGTGGGCAGCGACGCGAAGAAAATCGCGTTGTCGGTGATGCGGTGCGCTTCCACGTGATCCTTGTGGATGGAGTTCTTCCAGTGATACAGCACCGCGTCCACCTGCTTTTCGCGCATCAGGCGCGCCAGCCGCAATTCGATTTCCGGGCTGTCGCGCAGCTCGCCGTCGGGAATGTCGAACACGATGGATTCGCCGCCCAGCTCCCTGGCGAACTTCCGCGCGGATTCCACGTTGCGCGGGCGGAATTCCTCGGGCGTTGTGCCCGCCGGACAGCCGCGCTCGCCCGCGGTCAGGTCGACCACGATGATTTTGTCGCCCTGCTGCGCGTGCTTTGCCAGCAGCATGCCCATTGTAAGCTGCGCGTCGCCCGTGTGCGCGCCGACCGCCATAATGACCTTGCGATTTCCGTCCATGGTTCAGGCCTCCTTTTTCATGATCGCGAACGTGCGGCGCACCTCGAAGCCGGTGTGGCGGTACAGCCGCTGCGCGTGGTTGTCGATGCCGGTAAACAGCGTGGAGAACTGCGCGCCCTCCTTGATGAATTCGCGCATCAGGTCGTTGAAGAGGACCGTGGCGACGCCCCTCTGGCCGTACAGCGGGTCGACGCAGATGCCGGTGAACCAGCCGCGCCCGGAGGGCTCCCTGTCCACGGGGCCGGTGAAGCCGATGATGTGGTTCTGATATACGCCGGCCAGAATCACGCGCGGATGCGCGGCGGTCGTTTCATCCTGAAGCACCTTGCGCCAGTATTCGCTGCCCACGCGATCGCACATGCCGTCGAACTCGCATTGCAGGGATACGTCGTACCGGCCGGTGTAAATGCCCTCGGAAAGCAGGCGCTGCCGCGTCGCCTCCACCTCGGACCGGTACTTGTAGTCCTTCAGGTTCAGATACATCGACACCTCGCGGTGCGCGTCGGCGTAGCCGTACTTCAGAAGGAAGGGATAGCCCGCGCAGTCCACGTCCGTGCCGGGGGCGTTGTTGTGGTCGTGTCCCGGCGTGCCCGGGATGAACCACGGCAGGTTCACGGGATTGTTTCCGCTGGAAACGAAACTCTTCTTACCCGCCGCGCGGAACGCGTCCTCAAGCGCCGCGAGCAGCGCGCCGCCGATTCCGCGCCGGCGCATGTCCGGCAGCACGAAGATGGCCGTCAGATAGCCCGGCGTGTTCTCGCGCGTCTCGCCGGGGAGAAACTCCTTTTTCTCCGCGCCGGTGATGAAGCCGACGATTTCGCCGTTTTCCTCGCACACGAAGTCATAGGTTCCGTCGTAGTTCGGATTACGCTCGAACAGGCGGGCGAACGCCTCGTCGTTCAGGGGCTTGTAAACGACCTCGCCGGACAGGCAGCTGTCGTTCCACAGGGCGAACAGGGCGGGACGATCCGCCGGGAGAGCCTTGCGAATCCGCATGCCGATGCCTCCTATTCGTACAGATAATATTTCTCGCTGCGGCGTTTAAAATCCTCCACGAGCGGACGATGTTTTTTAATCACCTCCGCAGCGCTCAGGCCGCCCGCGCGGAATTCGTCCGTGCCGAGCAGAAGATTCGTGCCCGCCAGCGCCGAGGGATCGTCCGAGAGGAATTTCGCGTCGCGCGGATACAGATCAAGAATGGCTTCCAATAAATAGAGTCCGGCGGCAAACGCGTCGGCTTCGCCGGAGGCAAGGAACAGCCGCGCGCCCTGACAGGCCTCGCCATTCCACTTGGAGGTGGTGGGCGTGAAATACGCGGGCATGAAGCCGACGCCCGGCAGGTTCAGCGCCCGCATGCGCGCGGTCAGCCGCACCGCGTCGATGAACGGCGCACCGACCACGTAAAACGGCGTCGTCGTGCCCCGTCCCTCCGACAGGTTCGTGCCCTCGAAGATGCAGGTTCCAATGTAGACAAGCGCGGTGTGCGGCGTGGGAATGTTGGGCGACGGCGGCGCCCACGCCGCGTCGGTGTCCTCCCACAGCATGCCGCGCTTCCAGCCGGTCAGCGGCACGACGGTCAGGTCTACGTCCAGCTTCAAATGATCCTTCACAAACCGGGCGAACTCGCCGATCGTAAGCCCGTAGCGCGTGGGAACGGCATATTCGCCCACGAACGAATGGAAACGCTCGTCCAGCAGCGTGCCCTGCACCGTGCGGCCGCCGATGGGATTGATGCGGTCGAGCACCACGATGGGCTTGCCCGCGCGGGCGCAGGCGATCATCGCAAAGGCGAGCGAACAGATATAGGTATAAAACCGTGCGCCCACGTCCTGTAAATCCACAACGAACACGTCGATTTCGGAGAGCATCTCCGGCGTGGGCATCTTCGTGTCCCCGTACAGGGAGAAGACCGGCAGGCCCGTCGCCGCGTCTGTCTCCTGATCGATGTGTGCGCCCGCGACGACGCTTCCGCGAATGCCGTGCTCGCAGGCAAACAGCGCCGTCAGGCGGTAGTTCGCGTGAAGAATGTCGATCGTGCTGGTGAAGGTGGAGTCGAAGCCGCAGGGATGGGTCAGAAGACCGATGCGGCGGCCGTTCAGCGCGTCGTGCGCCAGCTTCAGGTTGTCAAGGCCGCTTCGGACGTGGACTTTCATGGAAAACCGTCTCCTTTCACATTTCGAAAAGTGAGATGGGACTGTTCCCTTCCATTATAACATAAAAATGCGTTTTGTGCACTCAATTTCCTGTGGACTCTTGCTTTTCTTTTGTGGTTTGAGTTAAAATATAAACAAACGACAAAGGAGACGATGCGCCATGCTCATCGGAATCGACGGCGGCGGAACGAAAACCGCGCTGGTGCTCGCGGAGAAAAACGGAAGGCTGCTGAATACCGTGACGGGACTGGGCAGCAATCCGACGGACATTGGTCTTGAGGAATGCGAAAACAGACTTCGGTCTGAATTAGACGAACTGCTGCGCGGCTTCGGCGGCCGGGACGCGGTGGTGGACAGCGTGTATGCCGGAATCGCCGGAAGCGCGAACGAAAGGACGAAGGCGGCGGTGGGCGAGATTCTCCGGCGGCTGCTTCCGAAAGCGCGCAGGGTGGACAACGGCAGCGACGCGTTCAACGCGCTGTACGGCGAAGCCGAGGAGGGCATTGCGCTGATCGCAGGCACGGGCTCGTCGGCGTTTGTGCTGACGAAGGACGGCTCGCATCAGGTGGGCGGCTGGGGCTATCTGGTGGACGACGCGGGCAGCGGCTTCCGCGTGGGCGCGGACGCGCTGAAGGCGGCGTACCGTTCCTATGACGGCCGCGGCGAAAAGACGAAGCTTGAGGAACTGTGCGCGCGCCGGCTGGAGCTGCCGCTGGGCGAAGCGATTCCGCGCATCTATGAGGGCGGCAAGCGGTATATCGCCACATTTTCCTTCGCCGTGCTGGAAGCGGCGCACGCCGGGGACGCGATTGCGGAGGGGATTCTCTCGGACGCGGCGAACGCGCTGGCCGATCACCTGCGCGCCTGCCTGCGGTTTGTTTCCGCGCGCCCGGCGGTGGCCGTTGTGAGCGGCGGCCTGATTGAAAATGACGAAATTCTTGAAAGGGTGCGCGCGGCGCTGGGCGCTCAGAAAAACGACGTGCAGCTCGTGCGGCCGGACGTCGCGCCGGTGTATGGCGCGCTGGTCAAAGCCGCGCGCAACGCGGGCGTGCCGATTACGGAGACGTTCCGCGAGAGCTTTAAGAGGGATTATCACCTGTAGGAGGGTACATATGGATTACGGAAGACTGGATACCGAAAAAACGAATGCGCGCAGCGAGCATCTGGATCAGATGAGCGCGCTTGAAATCGTGACGCTGATGAACGAGCTGGACGCGGGCGCGCTGGCGGCGGTGCGCTGCTCACTGAGCGAGATTGCCCGCGTGGCGGAGGAAGCGGCGGCGCGCATCCCGGCGGGCGGCCGGCTGATTTACATGGGCGCGGGCACGTCGGGGCGGCTGGGCGTGCTGGACGCGAGCGAATGCCCGCCGACGTTCGGCGTGCCGGACGGCATGGTGGTGGGCATCATCGCGGGCGGCGACGTCGCGCTGCGCACGGCCGTGGAGGGCGCGGAGGACAGTGAAGCGCTGGCCATGGAGGAGCTGGACAGGCTGCGCGTGTGCGCGAAGGACGTGGTTGTGGCCATTTCCGCCAGCGGAACCGCGCCGTATTGCGTCGGCGCGCTGAAGAAGGCGCGGGAAGCGGGCGCGCTGCCCGTGTCCATGTGCTGCAACACGGGTGCGAAGCTGTCCGGCTATGCCGACATTGCCATTGAAATGCCCACCGGCGCGGAGGTGCTTTCCGGAAGCACGCGTCTGCGCGCCGGAACGGCGACCAAGCTGGCGCTGAACATGATTTCAACGGCCTGCATGGTGCGCATGGGCAAGGCGTATAAAAACCTGATGGTCGACGTGCGCGCCACGAACACCAAGTTGAAGGACCGCGCCGTGCGCATCGCCATGAAGGCGATGAATGTGCAGCGCGCCGAAGCGGAAGCGCGTCTGGCGGCAGCGGACGGCAACATCAAGTGCGCCATCGTGATGAAGGAAACCGGCGCGAGCCGCGACGCGGCGATGGCGGCGCTTGAAAAGGCGCAGGGCTTCACGCGCAGGGCGATTGAAGCGCTCGGCTGAGGGAGCTGCGCGTTGGACAGAGCGTCTGGCAATGTCAAGTAAGCTGTCGTGATGAAGGAAACCGGTGCAAATCGTGACGCGGCGATGGCGGCGTTCGAAAGGGCACAGGGCTTCACGCGCAAGGCGATCGAAGCGCTTCGCTGAGGATTTTGTGTGAGAAGTGCGGTTGTCCGAACGGCGATGGATGCGGAGAGCATCGAGCGTCAGGCGGCGGTGCCGAATGCGTCGAGGGAACCGCTGCGAACCGCGCTCGAAAGGGCGCAAGGTGATTGAAGCGCTCGGCTGAGTCAGCTTCACGCGGAAAACAGAGCGTCCGTCCGGCGGAATTCGTCAGGCGGGCGTTTTGCGAGCAAGGGTTAACGGGATTATGCTTGCCCCTCGGGGGCAGGGGCGCTTACAATGGCTTTTGACAAAACACAGGAGAAGAGCGTATGCAGCGTTTGGACAGACAGAGCAATGGCATTACCGACGGCGTGATTTGGAAGCAGCTTCTGAAATTCTTCCTGCCGATTATGCTCGGCACGTTTTTTCAGCAGCTGTACAACACGGTGGACGCCATCGTGGTCGGCAATTTCGCGGGCAAGGAAGCGCTGGCCGCGGTGGGCGGCTCCGCGTCGCGCATACTGGATCTGGTGATCGGCTTCTTTACCGGCCTCGCTTCGGGCGCGACGGTCATCGTGTCGCAGGTCTACGGCGCGAAGGACGAGCAGAACGTGTCGCGCTCCGTGCACACGGCGATGCTGCTGGCGCTGGGCGGCGGCGCGATCATGACGGTGATCGGTCTTCTGATTTCGCCCACGCTGCTGGTGTGGATGAAAACGCCGCCGGATACGATGGCACAGTCGCGCGACTATGTGGACATCGTGTTCATGGCGATGATTCCGGGCATGGTATACAACGTCGGCTCGGCGGTTTTGCGCGCCGTGGGCGATTCCCGGCGGCCGCTGTATTTCCTGATTGCCGCGTGCCTGACCAACATCGTGCTCGACGTTCTGTTTGTGGTCGTCCTTCCGGTTGACGATGTGAAGGGCGTGGCTATCGCGACGTCGCTTTCGCAGGTGGTCAGCGCGATACTGGTGTGCGCGTCGCTGATGCGCACGAAGGAATGCTATCGTCTGGAGCTGAAAAAGCTGCGCACGAACCTGAAGCTGCTCGGTCAGACGATTCGTATCGGCCTGCCGACGGGTCTGCAGTCGATCATGTACGCGGTGTCCAACATCATCATTACCACGTCCATCAACACCTTCGAAACCGACGCCGTGGCGGCGTGGGTCACGCTTAGCAAGGTGGACGCGATGAACTGGATGATCGTGAACGCGTTCGGCATCGCGGTGATGACGTTCGTCGGGCAGAACTACGGCGCGGGGCGCTATGACCGCGTGCGCCGGAGCATGAAAACCTGCCTGATGATGGCGATGGGCACGTCGATTCTGTTCGGTGCGGTTTTTGCGCTGTTCGGGAGAACGCTGTTCGGTCTCTTTAATAAGGACGAGGATGTGCTGAAGCTGGCGGTACTGATGATGATGTACATGGCGCCCAGCTACTGGCTGTACGGGCCGATCGAAATCATCTCCGGTTCGCTGCGCGGCATGGGGGATACGCTGATTCCCACGATCATCACGGCAGTGGGCATCTGCGCGCTGCGCGTGGTGTGGCTGCTGCTCGTCGTCCCGGCGAAGCACGAAATCGGCATGGTGTGCGTCAGCTATCCCATCTCGTGGGCGCTGACGTCGCTTGCGTTCATCTTCTACTATCGCCGCTTCCGCGCGCGCAGGCTCAGCGCGGGAATGATGGATCGGTGAGCGGACGCTCGTAGCAGAAGAAATTCTCTTCATATTTATATACCTCGCCGCACCGGGAAAAGCCCAGCTTTTCATACAGCCGGATGGCGGCGAGGTGATTTTTGTCCACGGCCAGCCGCGCGGCGCGAAAGCCCTCCGAGGAGAGAATTTTGAGCACATCGGAAAGGAAGCGCGCGGCGAGCCCCTGCCCCTGAAGGTCGGGACGCACGCACACGCGGGCGAGCATCACCGGGCGGTCGTTCAGCTGCCACGGAATGCCGTCGTCCGCCCACAGGGAATGGGCGAGCGCGGAAACGGCAGCCAGCGGCTGACCGTTTTCTTCTATTATTATATAGACGGCTTCGCCTGCGAGGTCGTCCGAGAGGATTTCCGCGTTCGGGTAGTCCGCGTTCCACGTGCAGAAGGGCAGGCCGACGCAGGAGGCGTACAGCGACAGAAGGCGGGCGGAATCACGCGCGTCGGCACGCCGCAGGGTCATGGAAAACACCTCGCTTGGCCCGTTTTTCGGTTGGGGCTTCATTATAGCACGCGGCACGGCTCGAAACCGGGCGAAACGAAGGTTATTTTTTGATGAAGTCGGGCGCAGAGACGGCATTTCGCAGAATCATAACTTGCATAACTGGGGGTATAGGGGTATAATTGATGTGTTGCGTGTGGGTGAGCTATGCTTATCTGCCGGAGAGGCTGGCTGAAAAACGCCCCGCGCGGCAAGGGATGAACCGGGAGGTTGCGTTTTTCCGCGCATTCATGCGGATGAACGCAGGAAAAACGGTAATTTCCGGGGACCAGTCCGACAATCGGGCGACGGCTCATGCGCCGTCGAAAAATTGATACAGGGCACGCCCGGCAGCGTGTGCATGAGTCCAAGAAGGAGGAAACCCAAGAAATGGCAAGCCAGAAAATCCGCATCAAGCTGAAGGCCTATGAGCACGAGCTCATCGACCAGTCCGCGGCCCGCATCGTGGAAACCGCCAAGCGTAACGGTTCCCGCGTCTCCGGCCCGATCCCGCTGCCCACGGAGAAGGAGATCGTCACCATCCTGCGTTCTCCCCACAAGCACAAGGACAGCCGCGAGCAGTTCGAACTGCGCACCCATAAGCGCCTGATCGACATCCTTCAGCCCACCCCCAAGACGATCGACGCCCTCACCAAGCTCGATCTTCCGGCCGGCGTGGAAATCGAAATCAAGCTGTAAACCAACTCGGAGGTGTAACAATGAAGAAGGCAATTCTCGGCAAAAAGATCGGCATGACCCAGATCTTCCTGAGCGATGGTCGTCTGGTGCCGGTCACGGTCGTCGAAGCCGGCCCCTGCACTGTCACGCAGGTCAAGACGGTGAAAACCGACGGCTATGAGGCGGTTCAGGTCGGTTTCGGAGAGCTCGCGGAGAAGCGCGCTCAGAAACTGAAGAACAAACCCGAGCTCGGCCACTTTGCAAAAGCGGGCGTTCCCGCCACTCGTTATCTGCGCGAACTTCGCCTGGACGACATCACCCCCTACAAGGTGGGCGATCAGATCAGGGCTGACGTGTTCGCCGAGGGCGACAAGGTTGACGTTTCCGGCACCAGCAAGGGCCACGGCTACACGGGCGCGATCCAGCGCTGGAACCAGCACACCGGCCCCATGGCGCACGGCTCCAAGTATCACCGCGGCGTCGGCTCTCTGAGCGCGAACTCCGATCCGTCCCGCGTGTTCCCCGGCAAGCACATGGCCGGACAGTACGGCTGCGAAAAGGTCACCGTCCAGAATCTGGAAGTGATCCGCGTGGACGCCGAGCGCAACCTGCTCCTCATCAAGGGCGCACTGCCCGGAGCGAACGGCTGCCTGCTCGCCATCCGTGACTCGGTCAAGGCCTGATTTTATCTGGAAGGAGGACGCAAACATGCCTACTGTTAAAGTACTGAATATGCAGGGACAGGACGTCGGCTCTGTAGAGCTGTCCGAGGCCGTTTTCGGCGCGGAAGTCAATGTTTCTGCCATGCATACGGTTGTCCGCGCGATTCTGAACGCGAAGCGCCAGGGCACCCAGTCCGCGAAGACCCGCACGGAAGTGCGCGGCGGCGGACGCAAAATCTATCGCCAGAAGGGCACCGGCAACGCGCGCCATCATGGCCGCCGCGCGCCGCAGTTCACCCACGGCGGCATGGTCTTCGCCGTGAAGCCCCGCTCCTACCGCATGTCCGTTCCGCGCAAGGTTCGCCGCCTCGCCATGGTTAGCGCGCTGACCAGCAAGGCCGTGGAGAACGAGATCATCGTTCTGGACAAGATCGAGCTGGCTGAAGCCAAGACCAAGTATGTCGCTCAGATGCTCAAGGCCGTTAACGCCGCCAAGAAGGCGATGATCGTGACCGCGGACGCCGACACCAGCGTGGTGCGCGCCGGTTCCAACATCGAAGGCGTGAAGGTTTCCCACGTCGGCATGCTGAACGTTGTGGACATCCTCGGCTACACGAGCTTCATCGTCACCAAGGACGCCATCAACAAGCTCGAAGCGCTTTATGACGACACCGTCGAAGCCGCCAGCGAGGAGGTTAACGGATAATGAAGACTGCATATGACATCATCGTTCGTCCGGTCCTCACCGAAAAGTCTTACGACACCATCGCGGACAAGAAGTACGTCTTCGTAGTGGACATCCACGCCAACAAGACGCAGATCAAGGCCGCGGTCGAAGAGATCTTCGGCGTGAAAGTCGATTCCGTCAACACCCTTCGCACGATGGGCAAGATGAAGAGACAGGGCCGCACGCAGGGCAGAACCCCTGAAATCAAGAAAGCTTACGTGACGCTCAAGAAGGACTCCAAGCCCATTGAGTTCTTCGAGGGCATGGCGCAGTAATAGGGAGGTCAAGCAAATGGGAATTCGCGTTTATAAGCCTACCTCGCCTGCAAGGCGCTTCATGTCGGTGCTTACGTTCGACGAGCTCACCAAGAAAGAGCCCGAGCGCTCCCTGACCACCGACCTGCGCCACAAGGCTGGCCGCAACGCCTCCGGTAAAATTACCGTTCGCCACCAGGGCGGCGGAGCGCGTCGCAAGTACCGCATCATCGACTTCAAGCGCAACAAGGACGACATCCCCGCGAAGGTTGCCGCCATCGAGTACGATCCCAACCGTACCTGCTTCATCGCTCTCTTGGTTTACGCCGACGGCGAGAAGAGATACATCCTCGCGCCTCTGGACCTGAAGGTTGGCGACACCGTGATGAGCGGCGTCAACGCCGACATCAAGCCCGGCAACTGCCTGCCGCTGGCCAACATCCCGCTGGGCACCCTGATCCACAACGTTGAGATCAAGGTAGGCAAGGGCGGCCAGATGGTTCGCGCTGCCGGCGCCGCCGCGCAGGTCATGGCCAAGGAAGGCGCGTTCGCGCAGATCCGCCTGCCCTCCGGCGAAGTCCGCAAGGTGTCCATCAACGCCCGCGCTTCCATCGGATCGGTTGGCAACACCGAGCACGAGAACGTGCGCATCGGTAAGGCTGGCCGCCAGCGTCATCTGGGCATTCGCCCGACCGTCCGCGGCGTTGTCATGAACCCCGTCGATCACCCGCACGGCGGCGGCGAAGGCCGTTCTCCGGTCGGTATGCCCGCTCCGATGTCTCCGTGGGGCAAGAAGACGCAGGGCGTCAAGACCCGCAAGCATCGCAAGTACTCCGACAAGATGATCGTCAAGAGGGCCGGCAAGCGTTAAGCCGGACGCCGATGGAAGGAGGCAAACCACCTAATGAGCAGATCTGTTAAAAAAGGCCCGTTCATCCAGGAAGCGCTGTACAAGCGCGTGCTGGAGCTCAATAAGAGCGGCGAGAAGAAGGTTCTGAAGACCTGGTCCCGCGCGTCTACGATCTTCCCGGAATTTGTTGGACACACTGTCGCCGTACACGACGGCCGCAAGCATGTTCCGGTTTATATCACTGAAGATATGGTCGGTCATAAGTTCGGCGAATTCGCCCCCACCCGTACTTTCAGGGGTCACGCCGGCGAAAAAGCGTCCGCCCGCAAGTAACGGTAAAGGAGTGAATGACGAATGGCAACACGCATGAAGGAAAAAGCTGCCGCGCGTAAAGCAAACGCGGATAAGCGCCCGCACGCGATCGTCAAAAATGTCCGCATTTCTTCCCGCAAGGTGAAAATCGTCATTGATCTGATCCGCGGCAAGAAGGCTGACGAAGCGCTGGCGATCCTGATGTATACGCCCAAGGCGGCGGCCCCCGTGGTTAAGAAGCTGCTGGAAAGCGCCATCGCGAATGCGGAGAACAATCTCAGCATGAACCGTGACGACCTGTATGTCGCGGAGGTTTACGCCAACCAGGGCCCGACCTACAAGCGCTACTGGGCCCGTTCGCACGGCCGCGCAGACGTGATCCTCAAGAGGACCAGTCATATTACCGTCGTGCTCGACCAGGTGAAGTAAGGGAGGCAACAAAATGGGTCAGAAAGTTAATCCCCACGGCGCGCGCGTCGGTGTCATCCTGGACTGGAGCACCAAATGGTACGCGGGCAAGAAGGATTTTTCCAACAACCTGATTGACGATTACAAGCTGCGCAACTGGCTGAAGGACAAGCTGAATGCCGCCGGCATCTCCCACATCGACGTGGAGCGCACCGGCGAGACCATCGGCGTGAACATCTTCACCGCCAAGCCTGGCATCGTCATCGGCAAGGGCGGCAAGGACGTCGAGGTTCTCAAGAAGGAAATTCAGGAGTTCACCGGCAAGGAGAACGTTCGCCTGAACATCCTCGAGATCAAGAACCCGGAATGCGACGCGCAGCTGGTCGCCGAGAACATCGCTCAGCAGCTTGAAAAGCGTGTATCTTTCCGCCGCGCCATGAAGCAGACCATCGGCCGTGCCATGAAAGCCGGCGCGAAGGGAATCAAGACCACCGTTTCCGGCCGTCTGGGCGGCGCCGACATCGCCCGTTCCGAAGGCTATCACGAGGGTTCGATCCCGCTGCAGACCCTGCGCGCGAACATCGATTACGGCTTCTCCGAGGCCAAGACGACCTACGGCCGTATCGGCGTGAAGGTCTGGATTTACAAGGGACAGGTTCTGCAGAAGGCCCTGAAGGCCCAGAAGGCAGCCCCCGCTCCCCGCAAAGTTGAAGGAGGGAAATAAGCAATGCTGATGCCCAAGAGAGTTCTGCACCGCAAGCAGATGCGCGGTCGCATGAAGGGAAAGGCCCAGCGCGGCAATTTCCTCGCGTACGGTGAATACGGCCTTGTGGCAACGCAGCCCGGTTGGATCACCTCCAATCAGATCGAGGCCGCTCGTCAGACGATGACCCGTACCACGAAGCGTGGCGGCAACGTCTGGATCAAGATTTTCCCGGACAAGCCCGTAACCGCGAAGCCGGCCGAGACCCGAATGGGTTCCGGTAAGGGCGCGCCCGAGTACTGGGTAGCCGTTGTGAAGCCCGGCCGCGTGCTGTTCGAAATGGGCGGCATCGATGAAGCCACCGCGAAGGAAGCGCTTCGCCTGGCTGGCCACAAGCTCCCGATCAAGACCAAAATCATTTCCAAGGAAACGCAGGCGGGTGGTGAAGAGCAATGAAGAATGACATCATGAAGACCCTTATGGAGAAGTCCACTCTGGAGCTCGACACCGAACTCAAGAACAAAAAGAGCGAATTGTTCAACCTTCGCTTCCAACTGGCCACCGGTCAGCTTCAGAACACTGCCGCGATCCGTTCCTGCAAGAAGGATATCGCGCGCGTTAAGACCATCCTCCGTCAGCGCGAGCTGACGAAGGCCTAATGGACGCGAAAGGAGGAGCTGTAATGTCCGAGCAGAGAGGCATTCGCAAGGAGCGCGTCGGAGTTGTGGTTTCCGATAAGATGGACAAGACCATCGTCGTCGAGATCCGTACCCGTGTAAAGCATCCGCTGTATGGCAAGATCATGAACCGCACCACCCGCTTCAAGGCGCATGACGAGAACAATGAGTGCGGCATCGGCGACACCGTTCGCGTGATGGAGACCCGACCGCTGTCCAAGGATAAGAATTGGAGACTGGTCGAAATCGTCGAAAAGGCGAAGTAAGCCCGTCTATTTCAACAGGAGGAAAACACAATGATTCAGCCGCAAACCAGACTTAAGGTTGCAGATAACAGTGGCGCGAAAGAAATCATGTGCTTCCGCGTATTGGGCGGCTCATTCCGCCAGAGCGCAGGCGTCGGCGATGTCATCGTCGCCAGCGTGAAGACCGCCAATCCCGGCGGCGCCGTAAAGAAGGGCGAGGTCGTCAAGGCCGTTATCGTCCGCACGCGTAAGCAGTATCGCCGTCCCGACGGTTCGTACATTCGTTTTGACGATAACGCGGCCGTCATCATCAACGATCAGAAGCAGCCCAAGGGCACCCGTATCTTTGGGCCCGTGGCTCGTGAGCTCCGCGAAAAGGATTATATGAAGATCGTTTCGCTCGCTCCCGAAGTGCTGTAATGGAGGTGCACGATCATGAACGTTAAAACTGGTGACACCGTCGTCGTCATCTCCGGTAAGGATAAGGGCAAGCAGGGAAAGATCCAGAAGTCGTTCCCGGCGGTCGAAAAGATCATCGTCGAGGGCGTCGCGATGGTGAAGAAGCATCAGAAGCCCCGTGGACAGGGCATGCCGGGCGGCATCGTTGAGAAGGAAGCCGCGATCCCTGCCTGCAAGGTCATGCTTGTTTGCCCCTCTTGCAAGAAGGCTACCCGCGTCGGCCATAAGTTCATCGAGCGCGAGGGCAAGAAGCCCCAGAAGGTCCGCGTATGCAAGAAGTGCGGAGCAGCCTTTGACAATTGATGAAGGAGGAAAAGCAAGTGGCCAGACTGCAAGATAAATATCGCAGTGAAGTCGTTCCTGCTCTGAAGCAGAAGTTCGGCTACACGAATCCCATGGAGATTCCGAAGCTGGAAAAGATCGTCATCAACATGGGCCTGGGCGATTGCAAAGACAATTCCAAGTCCCTGGAGCTGGCGGTATCCGAGCTTTCCACCATCGCCGGTCAGAAGCCCCTGGTGACCAAGGCCAAGAAGTCCATCGCAAACTTCAAGGTGCGTGCCGGCCAGAACGTCGGCGCCAAGGTTACCCTGCGCGGCCAGCGTATGTATGAGTTCGCGGACAAGCTCGTTTCCATCGTGCTGCCCCGCGTTCGCGACTTCCGCGGCGTGTCCCCCAAGGCCTTCGACGGCCGCGGCAACTACGCTCTGGGCGTTCGCGAGCAGCTGATCTTCCCCGAAATCGAGTACGATAAGGTTGAGAAGATCCGCGGCATGGAAATGATCTTCGTAACTACCGCGAAGACCGACGAGGAAGCCAAGGAACTGCTGTCCCAGCTGGGCATGCCGTTCTCGGCTTGATGCAAGGAGGATATTCAGCGTGGCTAAGACAAGCTTGAAAATTAAGCAGGCCAGAGAACCGAAGTTCTCTACCCGCGCCTACACCCGCTGCCGTATCTGCGGTCGTCCCCATTCGGTGCTTCGCAAGTACGGTGTGTGCCGCATCTGCTTCCGGGAACTGGCTTATAAGGGCCAGATCCCCGGCGTGAGAAAGGCTAGCTGGTAAGCTGGGCAAAACGGAAGGAGGTAAAACAATGCTTTGCAACGATCCCATCGCGGATATGCTGACCAGAATCCGCAATGCCCTGATTGCCAGACATGAAACCGTGACCATTCCGGCTTCCAACATGAAGAAGTCGATCGCCCAGATCCTGCTGGACGAAGGTTATGTGAAGTCCGTCGATTATATCGACGACGGCCTGCAGGGCCAGATCAAAATCGTCCTGAAGTACGCTCAGGGCAAAGAGTCCGTTATCAAGGGCCTTAAGCGCATCTCCAAGCCCGGACTGCGCGTGTACGCCAAGAACGAAGAGATCCCGAAGGTACTGGGCGGTCTGGGTATCGCCATCATCTCTACGTCCAAGGGTGTCATGGCCGACAAAGAAGCTCGCAAGGCCGGCGTCGGCGGCGAAGTTCTGGCATACATCTGGTAATAAGTGGAGGTGCAATCAATGTCTCGAATTGGTAAGCTCCCGATCCAGATACCGTCCGGAGTCACTGTTACGGTTTCCGACGATCATGTCGTGACCGTCAAGGGACCCAAGGGTACGCTGGCGCAGAGTGTAAATAATCAGATGGGTCTTGAGATCAAGGACGGCATCATGCACGTGACTCGCCCCAACGATCTGAAGCAGTTCCGCGCGATGCATGGTCTGTACCGTGCCCTGATCCACAACATGGTTGTTGGCGTGACCACTGGTTTCACCAAGAACCTGGAGCTGGTCGGCGTCGGTTACCGCGCGCAGGCGGACAATCCTTCTCAGCTCACGATCAACATCGGCTTCAGCCATCCCGTGGTTGTCAAGGCGCCCGAGAACGTAACGTTTGCGACGCCCACGCCGAACAAGATCACCGTCAGCGGCATCGATAAGCAGGTCGTCGGCGAAATCGCCGCCGAGATCCGCGCGATCCGTAAGCCTGAGCCGTATCACGGCAAGGGCATCCGCTACGAGAATGAGGTCGTGCGCCATAAGGAAGGCAAGGCCGGCAAGAAATAAGTAAAGGGAGGGTATCGCAATGTTCAATAAGCGGGATAGAAATGAAGTCCGCGTGATCCGCCATGAGCGTGTTCGCAAAAAGATCAGCGGTACGCCCGAGCGTCCGCGCCTGTGCGTCTACCGTTCCAACGCGCACATCTACGCCCAGATCATCGATGATACGAAGGGCAATACGCTTTTCGCCGCGTCCACGGTGGAGAAGGAAATCGCTTCTCAGATCGCGGAGATGGACAAGAAGGCTCAGGCGAAGCTCGTCGGTATGACCGTTGCTCAGCGCGCGGTTGCCGGTGGCGTCAAGGAAGTCGTGTTTGACCGTGGCGGATACATCTACACCGGTCGTGTAGCCCAGCTCGCTGCTGGCGCTCGCGAAGGCGGTCTGGACTTCTAATTGAGGGAGGAGCACGCAATGCAGCGCAGAGAACAAGTCAGCGAGTTCAAAGAGAAGCTTGTCTATATCAACCGCGTTGCCAAGGTCGTTAAGGGCGGCAAGAACTTCCGTTTCACCACCCTGATGGTCATCGGCGACGAAAAAGGCCGCGTAGGCTGCGGTATGGGCAAGGCCGTTGAAATTCCCGAAGCGGTTCGCAAGGGAATCGAAGACGCCAAGAAGCAGATGATCACCGTCGCCATGGATGGCACCACCATCCCGCACCAGGTTACCGGCGTGTTCGGAACCGGTCGCGTGCTGCTGATGCCGGCCCCCGAAGGAACTGGCGTTATCGCGGGCGGCCCCGTCCGCGCGGTCATCGAAGCCTGCGGCATCAAGAACATCCGCACCAAGTCGATCGGCTCCAACAACGCGGTCAACGTGGTCAAGGCCACGCTGGAAGGCCTGAAGCAGCTTCAGAGCGCCGAAGAGGTCGCCAAGCTTCGCGGCAAGACCGTTGAAGAGCTGCTGGGTTGAGGAGGGCGAAGACTATGAAGCTTAAGATCACACAGACGAAGTCCACCATCGCCTGCCTGAAGGATCAGATCGCCACGATTAAGGCGCTGGGCCTCCATCACATCGGCCAAACCGTTGTGAAGGAAGACAATGCGGCCATGCGCGGCATGATCTTCAAGGTGAAGCACATGGTGAAGGTCGAGGAAATCAACGACTAAGGAGGTCCGACATGAAACTTCATGAACTGAAACCCGCATTCGGATCGACTACCGCTCCCAAGCGCCTTGGCCGCGGTATTGGTTCTGGTCTCGGTAAGACCTCTGGTAAAGGTCACAAAGGCGCGAAGGCCCGTTCCGGCGGCGGCAAGCGGCCCGGATTCGAAGGCGGACAGATGCCCCTCACCATGCGTCTTCCGAAGCGCGGCTTCACTAACAAGTGGGCGACGGAATACGTGGCCATCAACGTGAGCGCCCTCAACATCTTTGAGGACGGAGACGTGGTGGGCCCGGTTGAGCTGATTCAGGCCGGCATCATCAAGAAGATTGAAGACGGCATCAAGATCATGGGCAATGGCGAACTCACGAAAAAGCTCACGGTACAGGCAATGAAGTTTACTGCTACCGCGAAAGAAAAGATCGAGGCGGCGGGCGGAAATTGCGAGGTGATCTAACATGTTTGAGACGCTCAAGAATGCATGGAAGATCATTGACCTGAGAAAGAAGATTCTGTATACCCTCGGTATGCTGCTTCTGTACAGGTTCCTGTGCTTTGTCCCGACTCCGGGCGTCGACACTGCAAACATCGCCAGTACCATCAACAACATCTCCCTTCTGAACTACATCAACTCCATGACGGGTTCAGACCTCGCGAACTACACCATCATGGCTATGGGCATCACCCCGTACATCAACTCCAGCATTATTATGCAGCTTCTGTGCGTGGCGATTCCCTCTCTGGAGGAGCTTAGCAAATCCGGCGAAGACGGACAGAAAAAGATCGCTCAGATCACCCGTTACGTCACCGTCGGCCTGGGCTTCCTCCAGGCCATCGCCCTGACGGTTGGCCTGAAGGCCAACGCCACCGGCGGCTTCTTCGGCCTGATCACCATCGGCTTCTGCCTCGCGGCCGGCACGGCTCTTGCCATGTGGATCGGCGAGCGCATTACCCAGAATGGTATCGGCAACGGCGTCTCCCTGCTGATCTTTGCGGGCATCATCTCCCGCTTCGCGATCGCAGTCGCGGGTTCCGTGCAGAACCTCTACGTCACCATCTCCAACGGCAGCTTCGGTTCCGTGATTTCCACCCTGGCCGTGCTGATCGTCAGCCTCGCGCTGATCGTCGGCGTCGTGCTGGTGGAGCTCTCCGAGCGCCGCATCCCGATTCAGTACGCCAAGCGTATGGTCGGCCGGAAGATGTATGGCGGCCAGAGCACGCACATCCCGCTGCGCCTGAATGCCTCCGGCGTTATGCCGCTGATCTTCGCCAGCGCCATCATGCAGTTCCCCGGAACGATTCTCGCGTTCTGGCCGCACAGCGCGGCCTATAAGTGGTGGAGCACCAGCGTAAGTCCCGTCAGCGTGCTGTACAACGTACTTTTCGCGGCGATGATTCTCGCTTTCACGTTCTTCTATTCCAGCATCTCGTTCAACCCCGCTGAAATGAGCAAGAACATCCAGCAGAACGGCGGCATGATCCCCGGCATTCGCCAGGGCAAGCCGACCACCGACTTCATCGCGAAGATCAACCATCGCATCACTCTCTTCGGCGCGTTCTTCCTTGCGATTCTGGCGCTTCTGCCGTCCATCGTGTACGGCATCGCCAGGGTGAACCTGCCCTTTGCGGCGTCTTCCCTGTTGATCGCGGTCAGCGTGGCTGTTGAAACGATGCGTCAGCTCGAATCCCAGATGCTCATGCGTCACTACAAGGGATTCCTGAAGTAAGAAATGAGGGTGGACCGAATGAAGCTTGTATTCTTAGGCCCTCCCGGAGCTGGTAAGGGGACGCAAGCCTCTATGGTATGTCAGAGGTTTGCGATTCCCCATATCTCCACCGGAGACATGCTCCGAGCCGCAATCGCAAATGGAACCGAAACCGGCATGAAGGCGAAGGTCTTCATGGACAGGGGTCAGCTGGTTCCCGACGAGGTTCTGATCGAGATGGTGCGCGAGCGCCTGAACGAGAAGGAGTGCGAAAAGGGATTCCTTCTGGATGGGTTCCCGCGCACCGTTGATCAGGCCGAAGCGTTGGAAGGCATCGCCGCGCCCGACGTCGTTGTGGATGTGGACGTTGCCGACGAAAAGCTGCTCGACCGGCTCACAGGGCGAAGAGTATGTGAAAAATGCGGTGAATCATTCCACGTGGCGAAGATCGGCGACGCGAAGGTGTGTTCCCATTGCGGCGGCACGCTGATTCAGCGCGACGACGATAAACCCGCTACGATCCGTAATCGTCTGGACGTGTACCACAGGCAGACCGCACCGCTGATTGATTACTATCGCGGCAAAGGCGCGCTTCGAACGGTAGACGGCGATCAGACCCCGGAAAAGGTATTCGAGGCGATTCTGGTCGTCCTCGGAGGCTGAAATGATTTACACCAAAAATCCTGCGCAGATTCAGAAAATGCGCGATGCTGGAAAGCTTCTCCATCAGGTGCTTGAACATCTGAAAACGATGATCAAGCCCGGCATGACGACCCTCGAAATCGACCGCGAAGCGGAGCGGATGATCCGCGCGGCGGGCGCGACGCCTTCCTTCAAAGGATTCGAAGGCTTCCCGTTCACCATCTGCGCAAGCGTGGATGAAGAGGTTGTTCATGGCTTTCCCAGCGATAAACCCCTGAGGGAAGGACAGCTCCTCAGCGTAGACTGCGGACTGATCCTGCACGGCTGGCAAGCGGACAGCGCATTCTCCGCCCCCGTAGGCAAGGCTTCCGACGAAGTGATGAAGCTTATGAAGGTCACGGAGGAATGCTTCTGGTTGGGTGCCAAGCAGGCCCGGGCCGGCAATCGATTGGGCGATATTGGCTGGGCGGTTCAGCAGCACGCCGAGGCAAACGGCTACGGCGTTATCCGCGACCTGACGGGTCACGGAATCGGCAGGGAAATGCACGAGGATCCGAGCGTACCCAACTACGGGAAACCGGGGCGGGGCGTACGGCTTGTGGCAGGCATGACCATCGCCATTGAGCCGATGATTTCGATGGGAGACTGGCGCGTATACGTGGCGGACAACGAGTGGAGCATTCTCACCCGCGACCACAGCGTATGCTCGCACTATGAGCACACCATCGCCATCACCGACGGCGACCCGGAAATCCTGACCCTGCCCGGAACAGTGCTTTCGGAGGATGCGTGATGAAGAAGGCGCCCATACTGACGGGATCCGTCGTGATCTCTACGGCCGGACGCGACGAGGGAAGAACCTTTCTGGTGGTGGATTCGCTCGACGAGCTGTATGTGCTCATTTCCGACGGAGACACACATAAGATGGAGAAACCCAAGAAGAAAAAGCGCAGGCATCTGAAGCTTGTAACCGAACCTGACAACGATATCGTAACCAGACTATCCAGTGGCCAGCCGGTATTCGATCATGAAGTGCGCCGATGGCTCTCGCGCGAGGAGGGGTAACAGATTGTCCAAGTCCGATGTAATCGAAGTTGAAGGCGTTGTCACCGAGTCTTATCCCAATGCCATGTTCGAAGTACAGCTGCCCAACGGTCATAAGATCCTGGCACATGTATCGGGCAAGATGCGCATGAATTACATTCGCATTTATCCCGGCGACAAGGTCACCATCGAGTTGTCACCGTACGACCTCACCCGGGGCCGTATCACCTGGCGCAGCAAGTCGTAATTCCGAAAGGAGGAAACAACGATGAAGGTAAGACCGTCCGTGAAACTGATCTGCGAAAAGTGCAAGATCATCAAGCGCAAGGGCCATGTAATGGTGATTTGCGAGAATCCCAAGCATAAGCAGAAGCAGGGCTGAGTAAGCCATAAGGAGCCGCCGCGAAATTCGCTGGCGGCTCCATTCATATACCGGGAAGGGGGATTAACGCTCTTGCGCGCCTTGCGAAGCTTCCGCGGAATGAGTCGCCCGAGGCGGAGCTTCTGCTTCACAAAGAAGCTTTGACGAGGGCGCTCCGCGTTTGGTTCTTTGTCAAATGTAGGGGTGAGGGCTGACGGCGAGCAGAATTCTTGCCCTGAAGGCACTGAAGTTTCTGAAGCCGAAGGCGAGGCGTTTGAGGGTTTTGATGGCGTTGTTGCAGCCCTCAGTAAATCCATTGGACAGGTGAATGTCGAATGCGTTCAGGATGTATGGCCGCCAGTTGGCGAGCATTCTGCGGCAGGGTTTGAACTCTGGAAGATTCAGCTGGTCGCAGGCGCCCAGCCAGAAGTCGAGCCGGTGTTCGGCTTCGGCTCGGGTAGATGCTGCCATGAAGTCGTAGAACGCCTCCTTGAGGGCGTATGCCTGCAAAAGCTGGTCGGAGAAGCGGAGCATCGCGATGGGCAAGCAGTAGTCTCCTTGAGCGTTTGAAATACTTCCGCTGCGCCTTGGGAAGCGCTTTCTGGAAGTTTCTGCGGACGTTTTCCATGGCTTCCGTACAATATCGCACCACGTGAAAGCGGTCGATAACGATTTTTGCGTTCGGAAGGAAAGCTTTCGCCGCGTCGCGGAAGCCGCGGTTCATGTCCATGACGACGTATTTTACCTCGTCGCGGTTAGGAAACGGGCGCAGGTAATCCTGAATCGTCTCCACGGTTCGCGATGGCAGGATGTCGAAAACACGGTGATTGAAGAGGGTCGGTGACAATGCACTGAAAGCGCTCTCCGCCGGCGTTACCCTTGAATTCGTCGAAGGAAACGGCTTCCGGAAGCCGTGATGGTTTCGAAACAGGCGCTATCTTCAGCACGCGCTGTACGCCGCTGATCGAAACGCCTGCGTCCTTTGCCGCGTCCTTCATGCTGCTGCGCCGGCGCAGCAGAGTCATGATTTTCTCGCCGGTTCGGTGGGTGAAGCGCATGTATCGACCGACAAATGTGTTCTGTTCGGCGAATCGCTTCCCGCAAACAGGGCAAACGTACCGCCGACGACGATACAGCAGCCGCAGCAGCTTTCCCCGCAGCTCCAGATCGCGCACCTGTCGAATGCGGTAATCGTGGACGCGTTCTGTCTCCGCGCCGCAGCACCTGCAGATCTGAGTACGCCGCTCCAACGAAATCTGCAAAACGATTTCCTTCTCCGATTCCTCCAGATTTTCGATCCGAACCCCTTCCATTTCCAGCAGTTTTGCGCTATAATCTTTCGTGGACAGAGTTTTTCCTCCTCAGGTTGTGGATTGTCGCATTTTCATTTTACCTGATCGGATTTACTTTGTCTATCTTTTTTGCCGATACCCCTACTTTTATTATAGAGCAATAATAAATTTGCGTGAGAAGCGAAACTATGGCGCCGGCAGAGGCGCGGAAAAGAGCATCGCAAGTTTTATCTGCCGTGTAAAGAAGGAACAGGCAGAAAAATTCAAGGCATACAATACGGATCTGGGAAAACCATCAAACGCTGTTTTGCGGGAGATTGTAATGAAATACATCGGAGAAAGCGATCGGGACACATAGAACCCCATCGGCGAATCCAATTTCTCATTTCCTCATAAGGTGTTCTGTTTGCAGACCGACTGTTCAAAAGGGCATAACGATGGCAAACAAAGGCAGAAGCGACCCGAATTCGTTAGGCGGATACACGAATTACGGCGAAAAGGGCAAGCGTTCCGGCAGGACGGAGCCAAACCTGTTCGGCGGATACACAACCTACGACACCAAGGAAGGAAAATCGGTCGAAGCGAACTCAATCTCTTTGGCGGCGGCTATACGCATTACGACGCGAACGGGAAGAAGATCGGCAGCAGCGAGCCGGGCTTTTTCGGCGGCTATACCAATTACGATGCAAACGGTCATAAGGTTGGCAGCAGCGAGCCGGGGCTTTTCGGCGGTTATACCAGCTATGATGCGAACAGGCACAAGACCGGCAGCAGCGCTCCCGGCCTATTTTCAACGCCCAGCAACGGCAGTTCCAAGTACACTGCGTCCGATTCGGCACATGCAGCGGCGAGGGCTGCTATATCGCGACCTGCGTCTACGGCTCCTATGGCGCGCCCGAGGTGCTGACGTTGCGGCGATTCCGAGATGAAATTCTGAAAAAGCATATGTTGGGCCGCATGTTCATTCGCTGCTATTACGCAATCAGCCCGTATCTGGTAAAATGGTTCGGGAAAAGCCAATGGTTCCGCCGCTTCTGGCGCAAACGGCTGGACGGGATGGTTGCGCGTCTGAATTTCCGCAAAAACCGAGCGTCCGAGGGATAAACCTTTAAATACGCGTAGAACCATGAAAGGCATAATTTCAGCACGCCATGAAGGATGAGGTCGCCATTTCGAATCTGGTCATCAGGTTGGAATAGAAAAAGCGCTTGCAAATTGATGGAAGATGGGGTAAGATGGAGTCACACGAGGGAGGGGAGAACATGAGGCTTTGCAGGGGAGATTGCATCGGTCTGGCGGCGCCCAGTCATCTTGCCACGCGGGAGGGTTACGCGCCGGTCATTCAGGCGATGGAGGCGCGCGGGTATCGCGTAAAGACGGCGGAGAACATGTTTTCAAGCGCGTGGGGCTTTGCGGCTTCGGCGGAGGATCGCGCGCGGGACATCAACCAGCTGATTGCGGACGACGAGGTGAAGCTGATCTTCTTTGGCGGCGGTGAGGGAGGCGACGAGGTGATTCCGCTGATCGACTACGCTTCGGCCGCGGCGCATCCGAAAATGTGGCTCAGCTTCAGCGACGGAACCAGCGTTCTGTCGGCCATCAATCGCCGCGCGGGGCTGCCGGTGCTGTACGGCCAGTCGCCGGGCGGGCTTGTGGAGCCCTCGGCCTATGACGCGGCCAACTTCCGCGCACACGTGGAGGAAGGATGCGCGCCCGCGCATCTGAAAAGCGGCGCGTGGCGCACGGTGACGGGTGGAACCGCCAGCGGCACGCTTTCCGGCGGGTACTTGGACAATTATGTGTTTCTCGAGGCCAGCGGATGGATTGCGCCGAAGCCGGAGGAGGAATTCATTCTGGCGCTGGAGGAGCACGAAATGTTCTTCGGCGTCGAGCATGTGAGCGATTCCATCGGCCGTCTGGAGCAGACGCCGGTGATGCCGCACGTGCGCGGCATTCTGTTCGGGCACTATTCAGACCCGATGAACGAGCATCTTCTGTTCCGTCTGAAGGTGCTGGGGGAGAAGTGGGGCATTCCCGTGGCCTATACCGACGATTTCGGCCACGGCGTGAATCACGCGATTTTTCCGTTCGGCGCGAACGCGACGCTGGACACGGAAAACGCGGCGCTTTCCTATTCCTACAGGTAAGGTGCGCATGCCAGGAGAATTCCGGACGCATGGAGAAATCCGTGCGTTCTTTTTATGCCGCCGTGCGTGGAAAATCTGGAAGAGGACAAATGATGATACAGAAACACAAATGAGACGATTGTTTTTATATATCGAATGTGCTAAAATTCCCTTGCAAGTGGTCAAAAAAGTCGATGAAATTCTATGCAGCAAGCTGCAAATGGATGCGGATTGCGAAACGGAAGGAATGATGGGATGGTCGCGCAGAGAAAGCTTCCGAGCCGGGAAAGCCTGAGCTATCGATTCAGGCAGTACTGGCCCGCGTACATTCTTCTTCTGCCGGTGGTGGCGTGGTATATCATTTTCTGTTATGCCCCGATGGGCGGTCTGGTAATTGCCTTTAAAAAATACAGCGTGCTCGCCGGCATCGGCGCAAGCCCGTGGATTGGTCTCAAGAATTTCGAAAAACTGTTTACCTCGCAGGCCTTCTATCAGGCCATCAAAAACACCCTGATTCTCAGCGGACTGAACTTCGTGTTCGGCTTCCCGCTTCCCATCATTTTTGCCATCCTTCTGAACGAAATGCCGGGCGTGAAATATAAAAAGGTCGTGCAGACGGTCAGCTACCTGCCGCATTTCATTTCGTGGTCTGTGGCGGGCGGCCTTGTGTACATGCTGCTTTCGCCCAGCACCGGCGCGATTGCCGCGGTGGTGCGCGCCATGGGCGGCACGCCGCAGAACTACATCGGCATCAGCCGGTATTTCCGGCCGATCGTGGTGGTTTCGGACATCTGGAAGAGCATCGGCTGGAGCGCCATCATCTACATTGCCGCCATTACCTCGGTGGACGAGGAGCTGTATGAGGCGGCGACCATCGACGGCGCGGGACGCTTCGCGCGCATCTGGCACATTACGCTGCCGGGCATCCGCGGCATCATTTCCATCCAGCTGATTCTGACGGTGAGTAAAATTCTGAACGTAAGCTTCAATCAGATTTTCGTGCTGATTTCCGACCTGACGCTGGACGTCGGCGAAACCATCGACTACTACGTCTACCGCGTCGGTCTGGGTTCTACCAATAACATGAGTCTGGCCACCGCGTCGGGCATGTTCAAATCCGTAATCGGTCTGGTGCTGATCGTTGTGACCAACTATATCAGCCACAAGCTTACCGACGGGGAGGGAATCTGGTAATGAAAATTAAGAAAACCATGGGTGACCACGCGTTCAATGCCATCACCTATATCGTGATGACGTTCGTGCTGGTGGTCACGCTGTACCCGTTCTGGTATGTGGTGGTCGGCTCCGTGTCCAGCATGGCGCACCTGATCAAAAACGGCTTCGTGCTGTGGCCGGACGGCCTTCATCTGGACGCGTACGAGCAGGTGTTCCGCAACGATCTGGTGCCCGTGGCCTACCGCAACACGCTGATCGTCACGCTGGGCGGCACGGCGCTGAGCATGCTGCTGACCATTCTGGGCGGCTTCGTGCTTTCGCTGAAAAAGCTGCCCGGGCGCGTGTTCTTCACGTTCTTCTTCGTGTTCACGATGATGTTCGGCGGCGGTCTGGTGCCCACCTTCCTCGTTGTCAGCCGGCTCGGCATGATTGATACGCTGTTTGCGCTGATCGTGCCCGGCGCCATCAGCACCTATAACATGATTCTGATGCGCAACTTCTTCGAGAGCGTTCCCGAAAGCCTGTATGAGGCGGCCTCCATCGACGGCGAAACGCTGCCGGGCTACGTGTTCCACATTCTGCTGCCGCTTTCCGGCGCGGCCATCGCCACGATCACGCTGTTCTACGCGGTGGGCTACTGGAACGACTACTTCAGTAGCATCATTTACATCCGCAACAATCGCCTGTGGCCCATGCAGACCGTGCTTCGTCAGGTGCTGCAGACGGCGCAGATGAACAACATGATGTACGACGACGCGAAGAAGGGCGTGGCCCCGGAAACGCTGAAGGACGCGATGATCGTCGTTACCATGATTCCCATTCTGTGCGTGTATCCCTTCGTGCAGAAGCATTTCGTCAAGGGCGTCATGATCGGCTCCATCAAGGGATAAACCCTGTGCTCCGCGCGGTGGATGTCGCGCAAAAATATAGAGGAGGAAGACCCATGAAAAAGATCCTGTCTCTGGTTCTGTCTCTGGCAATGCTGCTGACCAGCGCAGCGATGCCCGCTGTGGCGGAAGAAGAGCCCGTTGTTCTCAACGTGTTCTATGCCACCTCCCGCCCCATGAACGAGGCCACCAATCTGACCCGTGAATACATCAAGGAAAAGATTGGCGTAGACTTCAACCTGACCGAAGGCGACGGCAGCAACTTCCAGCAGCAGCTGGCGCTGTACATTGCCGACAACAAGATGCCCGACGTCGTGCGTCTGGACTACGACCTCTGGAAGGAATACGCGGCGGAAGGCGCGTGGGCCGACCTGACCGACTACGTCACCGATGAGTACACCGACCTGAACAACTACGTCGGCGAATACTGGACCTATGCCAGGCAGAACGGCCGCATCATGGGCATTCCAAGCCTGAGCGGCACGCCCTCCAACCACGTCGTGGCGATCCGTCAGGACTGGCTGAACAAGCTGAACCTCGAAGTCCCGCAGACGCTGGATGACTACATCAACGTGATGCGCGCCTTCACGAACGACGATCCCGACGGCGACGGCGAGAAGAACACCTACGGCATGGGCGGCAGCGGCACCGGTACCCTCAGCCCGCTCTTCGGCGCGTACGGCGCTTCCCCCGACGAGTCCTTCTTCCTCAACGAGGATGGCACCATCACCACCAACGCGATCAGCGAAGGCTACAAGCAGGGTCTGAAGACCATCCGCGACCTGTACGCGGAAGGCCTGATCGATCCCGAAGTGTTCACCTGCTCCAACGACCAGATGCTGAACAAGTGGTGCCGCGGCGAGATGGGCATCATGTCCGCAGCCTGGAGCCGCGCCGGCAACGCCTATCTCCGCTATGACTTCGCGACGCTTCAGCCCGACGCGGAAGTCAAGATCATCCTGCCTCCCACCGGCCCCGATGGCGAGAGCAACAGCATCTCCAACTCCCCGATGAGCGCCATGCTGGCCGTGAGCTATCAGGCGTCCCCCGAGAAGATCGAAGCCGCGATGAAGCTGTTCAACTTTGCTTCCAGCCCCTTCGGCTGGCGCGTGACCATGTACGGCATCCCCGGCGAGTTCTTTGACTACGACGAGGCTACCCAGCAGACCCTCTGGACCAGCGACCTGAACAACGGCGTTTCCAAGTCCGGCAAGTATGAAGTGACCGACATGCAGGTCTACAAGCTCTTCAACCACGCCGGTTGGGAAGCCCAGGGCGACGGCCTGATCGACGCGCCGCACGGCCAGATGTGGAAGGCCGGTTCCGCGATGCGCTTCGAAGAGAACGTGAAGCCCAACGTGTTCGTTATGTTCAAGACCGAGGAATACACCGAGCTGTTCGGCGAAGTGGATACCTACTTCCGCACCAGCATGCTGGCCTTCATCATGGGCGAGAAGGACATCGACGCCGAGTGGGACAACTACGTTGAGACCTACCTGAGCATGGGCGGCGAGGAAATCCGTCAGTCCCAGCTGAAGGCGTACAACGAAGCGTTCGGCACGAACTGCACCTTTGCGGAATAAGTTCATCCAAAGATAAAAAACCTGTGGTATGATCATTCGGTAAGCCGCAGGGATGGCCGGGGCGGCAATCGGGCTGCTCCGGCCTTTTCGCTGGAAAGCGCGCCGCGCGAAAGGATGGATGCTCATGGAAAAGAAACGAAGCCTTTCCCTCATGCAGAAGATGACGCTCTGGTTCATCCTGATTATCCTTCTGCCCTCCTGCGTGCTTTCCGTGGTGCTCTGCCGCGCGCTGACCGACCGGGCGTATGATATTCTGGTGGAGGATCATTACGCCGTGCTGGGCATCGCGCGGGAGAGCATCAGCCGCAGCGCCGCCAGCGTGGAAAGCATGGTGGAAATGCTGTCGCTGAACGCGGAGCTGAATAAGCTGCTCACCGACAGCAAGCAGACGCCCTATCAGCGCGTGGTGAAGATTCTCTTCGACGTGGGCGATACCGTGGCGCAGGCGCAGCTGATGCTGTCCGGACTGGACGCGCGCGTGACGCTGTTTTCCGAGGACGAGCGGATTCCCGAAACCTACTGGAATTTCCTGCGCCTGAAGCGGCTGGACAGCCTGCCGCAGTACGAGCGCTTTCTGCTCGCAGGCGAAACGAGGGGCTGGGGCGGCATCGGGCCGGTGTATCCCACGGAGACCGTGCTGCGCCCCGCCGGAAACCCGCAGATGCTGTGCTATTATCAGAAGCTGCTCGCCGGGTTCGGCGAATGCGTGGGCGTGATTCAGTGCGGCGTGTCGCCGCAGAAGATTTTTTCATCCCTGCAGATTGAGGGAAATGCGGATGTGCATTACTACGTATTTCAGGGCGGCGAGGTCATCTATCAGTCCGATGCAGAGCAGGCGCTGCCGGAGGAGTACCGCCCGGAGGAAAGCCGCCAGATCATCCGGCGGCAGCTGTATCTCAGTCGTCCGCTGGAAAGCATGGGCTTGTCGCTGGTGATGCGGCTGGACTATGGACAGCTGCACAGTCAGGCGCTGGCGAGCGGCCTTGTACCCTTCCTGACGGCCATCGGCAGCGGCGTTCTGCTGCTGGTGGCGACCTGCACCTTCCTGTGGTCGATTCAGAAGCGTCTCGATCAGGCGGTGGATTTCGCCCGCCGCGCCAAGGAGGGCAGCATGGAAATCGCCTTCCCGAACCCGGGCGGAGACGAGGTTGGCCAGCTGATCGACGCGTTCAACGCGCTGCTCAGCCGCCTGCAGGAGAACAGCCGCCGCATGATCGAGCATGAGCGCAATGAGAAATACGCCATGCGGCTGGCGCTGCAATATCAGATGAACCCGCATTTCCTGTTCAATTCTCTGAACTGGATTCAGATGAGTACGGAGCTCGGCGTGGAGCGCGAGCAGATTTCCGAGGCCATTCTGCTGCTGGGCAAGCTTCTTCGCAACAACCTTCAGGGCAGCGCCATGACGACGCTGGACGAGGAAGCGCGCTGCGCGCAGGACTATGTGCGGCTGATGAACATGCGCAAGCAGGACTTGGTCGGACTGGACTTGCAGCTGAACGAGCTGCCGGAGAACCTGCCGGTGATGCGCTTCCTGTTCCAGCCGCTGTGCGAAAACGCCATTCAGCACGGCATGGAGACGGGTCGTCCGCTGCACATCCGCATTCGGGGCTGGCAGGCAGGCGCGCAGGTGCATCTGGTCGTTGAAAACGACGGAGCCATGATTCCGCCCGACAAGCTGGCCATGCTGCGGCTGCAAACGCCGCCGGAGATGGATGAGCACGGCATCGGCCTGCGCAACCTCTCGGCGCGCCTGCGCCTGCTGTACGGCGCGGATGCGGCGATGGAAATCACCTCTACGCCGGAAATCACGAGCATCGAAACCACCTTCCTCCCGCGCACGCCGGAGGAAATTCAGGCGGGAACGGCCAACGGAAAGGATGAAACCGTATGCGGCTGCTGATTGTGGACGACGACAAATTCACCTGCCGGGGAATCCAGCTGCGCATTCAGAACATGAATCTGAAGCCGATTCAGGAGATTCACATGGCCTTCTCCGGCGAGGAAGCGCTGGCCTTCGCGCGGGAAAATCCCGTGGACATCTTACTGACGGATATTAAAATGGTGAACATGAACGGCTTGGAGCTGATTCGGCGGGTCAAGGAGCTGCATCCGCACGTGTGCAGCCTGATTCTGACGGCGTACGCCAGCTTTCCCTATGCCCAGCAGGCTATTGAGCTGGGCGTGATCGGCTTCCTGCTCAAGCCCTGCGGCAAGGAGGAAATGGAGGCCATGTTGCAAAAGGCAATCGCCCAGCGGGAAGCCTCCGGCGCGCCGACGGAAACGCCGCCGCCGCGTTCGCCCATCCTGTGGGCGCAGACGTATGTGCAGCAGCATCTGAGCGAGAAAATCGATATGGTTCTGGTGGCCAACGAGCTCGACCTGAGCTACAGCTACTTCAGCAAGCTCTTCAAGCAGGAGACCGGCCAGAGCTTTTCCAACTACATCATTGAGGAAAAGATGAAGGAAGCGGGGCGACAGGTGCTCGCCGGCCGCCGTACCGGACAGATTGCCCGCGATCTGGGTTATCAGTCGCCGCAGAATTTCAACCGCAGCTTCGTGCGCTACTATCAGTGCACGCCCGGCGAATACCGCCGCCGAAAGACGGGCGGGGAAACAGACGAAAAAGAATAAACCGAACGCGCCCATCCGGCCTGTTGGAACCGGATGGGCGCGTTTCATGTTCAGTGCAGCTTGGTGAAGGGGAAGGTCTGGCCGAAGTCCTCGACGGTGACCTTCCTGAGCTTCTGCGTCTTGCGGGGACGGTCGTTGAAGTCGGTGGGGGTCTGGGCGATTTCGTCCACGGTTTCCATGCCCTCGATCACGCGGCCGAACGCGGCGTAGCCGCCGTCCAGATGCGGCGCGTTTTCATGCATCACGAAGAACTGGCTTCCGGCGGAGTTCGGCATCATGCTGCGCGCCATGGAAAGCACGCCGCGCTCGTGGCGGATGTTGTTCACGAAGCCGTTCTGCTTGAACTCGCCCTTGATGTGCCAGCCGGGGCCGCCCATGCCGGTGCCGGTGGGGTCGCCGCCCTGAATCATGAAGCCGGGAATGACGCGGTGGAAGATCAGGCCGTCGTAGAAGCCGCTTTTCACCAGCTCCACGAAGTTGCCGACGCTTTCGGGCGCGAGCTCGGGATAGAGCTCCGCCTTGAAGGTGTGACCGTTTTCCATTTCAAAGGTGACGATGGGATTGTTCATGTCGTTAGCCTCCGATTTTTTCTACGCTATAGTCCACGCCCTTGGTGTCTACGCGTATGGTCTTGATTTTCTGCTCGCTTACGGGGCGGTCGTTCGCGCCGGTCTGCGTTTCGGCGATCGCGTCCACAACGTCCATGCCGTCCACAACCTCGCCGAAGGCGGCGTACTGCGTGTCGAGATACGTGCCGTCGGCATGCATGATGAAGAACTGGCTGCCGGCGGAGTCAAACGACGAGGAGCGCGCCATGGAGATCACGCCGCGCGTGTGGGACAGCTTGTTGTCAAAGCCGTTGGCGGAAAACTCGCCCTTGATGGAGTAGCCGGAGCCGCCGGTTCCATTGCCGTTCGGGTCGCCGCCCTGAATCATGAAGCCCTTGATCACGCGGTGGAAGATCAATCCGTCATAAAAGCCCTGATTGGCCAGCGTGATAAAATTGGCCACGGTGTTGGGAGCGACGTCCGGATACAGCTCCACGGTGATCACGCCGCCGTTTTCCATGGTGATGGTGGCAACGGGATCCTTTTCATTTTTCAGCGTATAGGCGGTAATGCTCTGCGTGGGCGTTTTGCTGTCGTTGGACTTGCAGCCGGTCAGCGCGGTCAGGCTCACAAGCAGCACCAGCGCCAGAAGAAGGGAAAGCGAACGTTTTTTCATGGGATGTCTCCTTTATTTCTCGGCGGTTTCCTCGCCGTATTTATACACCTCGTAGGTGTAGCCCTTCGTGTCCACGCGAATGGACGCGATGGTCTGCCGAACCAGCGGGCGATAGCTCTTATCCAGACTCATGCCGCACAGCGAGTCCAGCGTGCGCAGGCTTTCCGCGTCGCTCTTTTCAATCCAGCCGAACGCGGCGTACTTCCCGTCGTATTCCAGACGGGTAGACTGCATGATGAAAAACTGGCTTCCGGCGGAGTGATAATCGTCCTCCAGACGGCACATCGAGATCACGCCGCGCTCATGGGACAGCTTGTTGAGCGTGTAGCCGTTTTCGCTGAACTCGCCGTCGATCGTGTAGCCGGGGCCGCCGGTGCCGTCGCCGTTGGGGTCGCCGCTGCGCAGGAAGTAGGTGGGATATACATAGTCGATCTTCATGCCGTCGTAGAACCCGGCGTTCGCCAGCGAAATGAAGTTGGACACGGTGTTGGGCGCACTGGCGGGGTCGAGCGTGAAGGTCATGGTCGAGCCGTTTTCCATCGTGATGACCGCCGTGGGCTTGGGAATGTCGGCGTAGGGGCTTACCGTCTCCTTGGGCGCGCACGCGCACAGCAGGAGACATGGAAGCAGCAGAACGGCAATCAGCCAGCGTCTGTTCATGGCGTAACCTCCCCCAGCAGCAGCGCGCGCTTTCGCTCAACCATTTCGTCGACGCGCCGGATGTATTCCTCGATGTTGCGCACGTTCGGCGCGCGTTCGATGCGCCGCTCGCGCGGGAACAGCCATTTCGTGATCGCGCCCGCGCCCAGCGCCAGCACGCGCGCGGTCTCCTCCATGTTGCCGATGTTGTACAGGCAGGCGTGCCCGGCCTTGGCGTAGCCCACGTTTTCCAGATTTCCGGCCATGTATTTCTGCCGGTACAGGTAATAGGGATGCCAGCCGCCCTCTGCCAGCGTCTGACGGGCATAGCGAATCATTTTGTCCGCCGCGGCGCAGTCCGCCTGGTTGTGCGCGCCGCCCTCGCGGGTCAGCGCTTCGTGCAGACGGCTGGAGCGCTTGATCGCCAGCGAATGCACGGTGACGGACTCCGGATTCAGCTCGCGCACCTTTTCGAGCGTCCGGCGGAAGTCGTCCGTCGTTTCGCCCGGCAGCGCGGCGATCAGATCCATGTTGATGTGGTCGAAGCCCTCCTCGCGCGCCAGCGCGTAGGCGCGCAGCGTGTCCTGCGCGGTGTGCGCGCGTCCGATCACGCGTAGCGTCTCGTCCTTGAACGTCTGCGGGTTCACGGAGATGCGGTTGACGGCGTGCGCCTTCAGCATGCGCAGCTTTTCGCGGTCGATCGTGTCCGGCCGCCCGGCCTCCACCGTCCATTCGCAGCCGCCCGGGAAGGCGGCCATCGCGGCGGAAAGCACCTCGTCCAGCTGAGCGCAGGTGATGGCGGTCGGCGTGCCGCCGCCGATATAGCCCGCGCGCAGACGCAGCCCCAGCGCGCGCGTCAGCTCGGCGGAACGGGCGATTTCGCGCTTCAGCGCTTCCACATACGGCTCGGTCAGCTTTCCGTCGCCGATTTCGCCGGAGGCGAACGAGCAGTATGCGCAGCGCGTCACGCAGAAGGGAATGCCAATGTACAGGTCGAAGGTGTCCGCGGGCGGGTTCGCCAGCCCGCGCTGCATCTCGATGATTTCGCCCAGCAGCGCCGCCTTTTCGGGGCTCACGAAGAACTCGCGCGTCAGCCACGCTTCGGCCTCCTCGCGGGAAAGACCGCGCTCCATGGCCTCATACATCAGCCGCGTGGGGCGAATGCCGGTCAGGGAGCCCCACGGGGGCATGCGGTCGAGCGCGTCCGACAAAAGACGGAAAACCGCCGTCTTTGCCGCGCGCTTGAGCACGCGCTTTTCTTCCAGCCCGCCGCGCACGGCGTTTGCGGTCACGGTGATTTCCCGCGCGCCGTCCAGCTGCGCACGCTCAACCCATGTGTCGCCCGTGTCCGTGTGCGTGTGGGTAATCTGTACGTCGCCCGCGTCCGGCAGAATCGGCACGTCGCCCAGAAACAGGCGCACGACCTCGCCGAGCTCCGGATACAGCCATTCGACGTTGGTGGTCAGACGGATGGAATTCATCGATGAAACCCTCTTTTAATCGCGTCCAGCGTGCTGCCCTCGCCGTGGCCGGGCAGCACGCGCAGGGAACCGTCCAGCGCGAGAAGGCGCTTGAGCGAGTGATACAGCTGCGTCCAGTCGCCGCCGTATAGGTCGGTGCGGCCGAAGCCGTTCACAAACAGCGTGTCGCCGGTGAACAGAACACCGTCGTCCTCCGCCAGCAGGCAGACGCCGCCCATGGTGTGGCCGGGGGAAGGGATGACGCGGAAGCGGATGCCGGCAAACTCGTGCTCGCCCTCGGTCAGAAAGCCGTCCGGCGGCGTGGGCTCAAAGGGCGTCACCGCGTCCGCGGGGCGCAGGGAAATCTTTTCCTCCGTCAGCGCCGGCGCGTCGGCTTCGCCGATATACACCTTTGCGCCGCAGGCTTCCTTTATATGGTGCGCGCCCAGCAGGTGGTCAAAGTGGCCGTGCGTCAGAAGGACGGCCTCGGGATGAAGAGCCAGACGGGCAATCGCCTCGTCCAGCGCGGGAACATCGTCGCCGGGATCGATGACGACGGCGGCGGACGAACCCTCCCGGCGAAGGAGATAGCAGTTCGTCTGGAGCGCGCCGAGCACGAGCCGGTCGATCAGAAGTTTGTTCATGGGTTTCAGAAATCCTTTCTGCTGTCCAGAAGAATGGTCACGGGGCCGTCGTTTACCAGCGACACCTCCATGTGCGTGCGAAAGCGTCCGGTTTCCACGCGCAGACCGGCGGCCTCAAGGTCGGCCTTTACCTGCGCGCAGAGGGGCTCGGCTTCCTCCGGCCGAGCCGCGCCGGAAAACGACGGGCGATTGCCGTGGCGCGCGTCGCCCGCCAGCGTGAACTGGCTCACCAGCAGCACGCTGCCGCCCACGTCCTTCAGGGACAGGTTCATTTTCTCGTCGGCGTCCTCGAACACGCGCAGGCCGGCGATTTTTTTTACGATATAGCTGCGGTCGGCGTCGGTGTCTCCGGCCATAACGCCCAGAAGCACCAGAAAGCCGCGCCCGATTTCGCCCACGCGCGCGCCCGCCACGTCTACGCTGGCGCGGGACACGCGCTGAATGATGGCTCGCATGAAAAATTTCTCCCTTCCCGTCAGGAACTGACGCGGAATACCTCGATGATGTCGGAACGCTTGCGCAGCTGCTTGATGATTTTCTCCAGCTGCGTGGTGTCCTTGATGGACAGCGTGAGCGTGATCTGCGTGGTGCCATTTTTCATCGTGCGCGCGGAGACGGCCACGATGGGAACCTCCAGCGCGGCGAACAGCGTGCTCAGGTCGGCCAGCAGACCGGCCTTGTCGTAGCCGATCACCTGAATGTCCGCGTCATACGCCGCGGAGGCCGACGAAGCCCACGCGACCTGCACCATGCGCTCCGGCTCCACGCCCTCGTCCTGCATGTTCACGCAGTCCGCGCGGTGCACGGACACGCCGCGGCCGCGGGTGACGTAGCCGATGATGTCGTCGCCGGGCAGCGGGTTGCAGCAGCGGGCGAAGCGCACCAGCATGTTGGGGTCGCCCTCCACCACCACGCCCTGCGTGGCGTGCGTCGGCGTCGCCGGGCGCGCCTGCTGGGTCTCCGTGGGCGTGGGCAGCTTGGGCGCCTCCGGCTTCTGCGTCTTTTTGAATTCCTCCGCCAGACGGTTGATTACCTGCGCACACGACAGGCCGCCAAAGCCCACCGTGACGTACAGATCGTCCAGCGACGAAAGCGTGTAGCGCTTATACAGAACGTCCAGAAATTCCGGCTTGCACAGCTGGGGGAAGGAGTAGCCCAGACGGCGCGCTTCCTTTTCCAGCAGGTCGCGGCCGCGGGCGAGGTTTTCGTCCTTCGATTCGTTTTTCAGGAACGAGCGAATCTTCGCCTTCGCTTCGCTGGTCTTTACCATGTTCAGCCAGTCCAGCGACGGGCCGTGCGAGTTCGCGGAGGTCAAGATCTCCACAAAGTCGCCGGTTTCCAGCTGCGTCGTCAGCGGCACAATGCGGTGATTGACCTTCGCGCCCACGCAGCGGTTGCCCACGGCGGAATGAATGCGGTAGGCAAAGTCGAGCGGCGTCGCGCCCTTGGGCAGCGAGATGATGTCGCCGCGCGGCGTGAACACCAGCACCTCCTCGGCGAACAGGTCTACGCGCAGCAGGTTGCCGAACTCGCCGGGGTCGCCGGTTTCGCTCTGCCAGTCCAGAATGCGGCGCAGCCAGCCCAGCTTTTCGTCCAGCGAGTCGGCCGCTTTTCCTTCCTTGTAGCGCCAGTGCGCGGCAATGCCGTATTCCGCGCTGCGGTGCATCTCCATCGTGCGAATCTGCACCTCGAACGGGCGGCCGTCCGGACCCACCACCGTGGTGTGCAGCGACTGATAGAGATTGTCCTTGGGCACGGAGATATAGTCCTTGAACCGCCCCGGCACCTGCGGCCACAGGGAGTGCACAATGCCCAGCGCGGCATAGCAGTCCTGCTTGGTGTCGACGATCACGCGCACGGCGATCAGATCGGTAATCTGCTCGAACGTCTTGTTCTGCGTTTTCATCTTGCGGTAGATGGAATAAAAGTGTTTGGGCCGGCCGTCGATTTCCTGCACGTGAATGTGCTCTTTCTCCATGCCGTCTCGAATGGAATCGATGATCTCGTGAATCCACTTCTCGCGCTCGGCGCGCTTCATACCCACCTTTTCCACAAGGCTGTAGTAGCCCTCCGGATCGATGTAGCGCAGGGAAAGGTCTTCCAGCTCCCACTTTACCGCGTATACGCCCAGCCGGTGCGCCAGCGGCGCATAAATGTCCAGCGTTTCGCGGGCGATGGGAATCTGCCGCTCGGGCTTCTGCGTTTTGAGCGTGCGCATGTTGTGCAGCCGGTCGGCCAGCTTGATCAGCACCACGCGGATGTCCTTCGCCATGGCGATGAACATCTTGCGGATGGACTCCGCCTGCTGCTGTTCGCGGGTGAAGAAGTCCATGCGCGTGAGCTTGGTAACGCCGTCTACCATCAGCGCAATTTCGCTGCCGAAGTCCTTCTCGATGGTCTCCACGGTGCAGCCGTCCACGTCCTCCACACAGTCGTGCAGAAGCCCGGCGGCGATCGTCGGGGGATCGAGCATCAGGTCGGCCAGAATCAGCGCTACGTGGGCGGGATGCGCGAAATACGGCTCGCCGGACATGCGCTTCTGATCCTTGTGCGCGTTTTCGGCAAATCGGTAGGCGCGCTCAATGACGCCCATATCCTCGTTCGGATGATATTTCTGCACGTGCGCGATCAGTTCGTCTAGCGTCGGATATCCGGGGTGCGTCAGATCGTTCATGAGCTCACCTTCCTTTCATTGCCTGTTCGCGCCAGTCCTGCATGCGGCGGAACCAGGGATTCTCAGCCGGGTCGCGTTTCACAAGCGGCGGAAGCGTCACGCGGAACCCGGCGGTTTTCGTGTCCTCGATGGTCAGCAGCGCCATATCCGAGAGGATGAACAGCCCGGCGGCGCAGACGGACTCGCTTTCGTCCGCTTCCTCGGCGATTCCGCGCACCAGCGCGTCCCGCGCCAGAAAATGCGACGGGCGGCGGCTGACGCGGCGCGCGGCGGCGTAAATGCCGCGCAGCGATTCGAGACCCGGCATGCGGGCGAACAGCGGACTGACCGGCACGCCCTCCAGATGGAACGAGGCGTTCATCAGTCCGTCCGGAATTCCCGCCAGCACGATGGTGTCGTAGCCCTCCGGCGGCGTTCCCGCGGGCAACACCGCGAGCGAGTGGAAGCAGCGCGCGTCGGAAGGGTATTCGCCGACGAATACATCCAGCGGCAGGTCGTCCGCGGC
The DNA here is from genome assembly GCA_004556395.1 of Clostridiales bacterium. Classification (GTDB taxonomy): domain Bacteria; phylum Bacillota; class Clostridia; order Christensenellales; family Aristaeellaceae; genus SFHK01. The sequence goes on along the minus strand of SFHK01000008.1, from coordinate 11,549 downwards.
TTCCAGCGCGGCGCGCGCGCCATCGATGGAAGCGGCCACGATCAGAACACCCTGCACGCGCCCCGCCAGCTTCTCGCGGAGCGCCTGTGCCGAGATTGTCGGCGCGGGAATTTCCGAATATGCCCAATTATACACATGGTCTGTTAAGAACGTTTGAAACAGGGAATCCGCGCGCGCGTCGAGCCCCGAAAGCCGTCCGCCGCCATCCCGCGCTTCCAGCGCCGTGAGCTGCGCCTGCACGCTCACGCGCCCCTGATAGCGGTTGATCGACGCCTGAAACACCACGTCGGCCGTGCGCGGCAGGTGCCCGGCCAGATCGCCGCGGCGGAACCAGATGGCGTCGGTCATGCCGCCCGCGCTGCGCAGGGACAGCTTCAGATGCGCGCCGTCCGCGCCGACGGGGCGGGCGGAAGCGATTTCGCATTTCATCAGAAACTGCGCGGAGGGATTGCCGCAGCCGGTGGGCGCGAGCGCTTCCAGCATCTCCACAGCCTCCGGCGCAAGGTCGTCCACGTCCACCTCGCAGTCGTATTCCACCCGCGGAATCCACAGCTCGGCGGGATAGGTTTCCTTCAGATACGCGTCCAGCCCGTCCCGGAACGCGTCCAGATTTTCCTTTTTCAGCCGCAGACCGGCCGCCATTTTGTGGCCGCCGAACTGAATCAGCGTGTCTGCCACGTGCGAAAGCGCGTCGTGAATGTCCACGCCGTCGATCGAACGGCAGGAGCCGGTGTACACGTCGCCGTCCAGCGACAGAACCACCGTGGGATAATGGTAGCGCTCCGTCAGACGGGACGCGGCCAGACCGATTACGCCGCTGTTCAGTCCCTCACCGGGAATCACGATCACGCGATGCTCGGCGAAGCGGAACGCGCGCAGCAGCTCGTCCGCCAGCGCGTACGCGTCCTGCTCCAGTGCCTTGCGGCGCAGGTTTTCCTCGTTGAGCTGCCCGGCCAGCTCGGCGCACTCGTCGGCGTTCGTGCCGGTGAGCAGCCGGTAGGCGCGCATGGCGTCGCCCAGCCGCCCGCTGGCGTTCAGGCGCGGCGCAAGCTGGAAGGCTACGTTCCCGGAGCTGATCACGCGGCCGGTCATGCCGCTCGCGTCGATCAGCGCGCGGATGCCGGGGCGCGGGGACACGTTGATTCGCTTGAGACCCAGCGCGGCAATCGCGCGGTTTTCATCCTGAAGCGGCACGATGTCCGCAATCGTCGCCAGCGCGGCCAGATCCACATAATCCATCGCCGCGTCGCGCCCGCCCAGCGCCGCCACGAGCTGAAACACCACGCCCGCGCCGCACAGATAGGGGAAAGGATAGTTGTTCAGAAGCGGATTCACGACCGGGCAGGGCGGCAGCTCGCCCTCCGGCCGATGGTGGTCGGTAATCACGACGCGCATGCCGCGCGCTTGCGCCAGCTTCGTCAGCTCCACCGAGGTAATGCCGCAGTCCACCGTCACCAGCAGCCGGTGCTTTTCGCATACCTTCAGCACCGCGCCCTCGTTCAGCCCGTAGCCCTCCTTGTGCCGGGAGGGCAGATACACGTCTACCTGCGCACCGATGGAGCGCAGATAGCTGGAAAGAATGGACGAGGCGCAAACGCCGTCCACGTCGTAGTCGCCGTATACGCAGATGCCCTCGCCCGCGTCGATGGCCGCGCGAATCTCCTGCACGGCCTGCTCCATGTCCGAAAGCAGGAACGGGTCGTGCAGCTGGTCGCGCCCGGGGCGCAGGAAGGCGCGCGCTTCTTCCTCACTGCGCACGCCGCGAAGGCGCAGCAGCCGGTGAAGGAGCGCGGGCATATCGGCGGGACGCGGCCATTCGGGCGCGCCGGTGGAACGCGGAAGGCATTTGAGCATTGGAAAACTACCTCGTTATCCCTTTTATCGTTTGACGGCGGCGCGGATTTGATTCGCGAAGTCGCCGGGCAATGTCATTTCTGTCGTCTGCGGCGTCGAAAAATCGATCCCTCATCTGCGCGGCGCCGCCTGAAAAAATATGGGAATCCGCCGCTTGTGGCGGGTTCCCATATCATGGGGCTGCGAAATCAGGCCTTGGCCTTCTGCTTTTCGCGGGCTTCCGCCTTGTCCATCAGGGACGCCCAGACGGGGCCGTTCAGCAGGTTGGAGGAATAGGAACCGGCGAGCATGCCGACGATCAGCGGGAAGGTGAACTCGCGAATCGAGGCCACGCCCAGCACATACAGCGCCACCAGCGTGAACAGCGTGGTCAGCGTGGTGTTGATCGTGCGGGACAGGGACGCGCGAACGCTGTTTTCAACGATCTCCTTGTTGGGAACGGACATGCCCACGCGCTTCTTCGTCTCGCGGATGCGGTCGAAGATGATGATGGTGTTGTTGATGGAGTAGCCGACGATCGTCAGGATGGCGGCGATGAACGACGAACTCACCTGATACAGCGAGCGGAAGAACGTCATGAACGCCAGCATCATCAGAACGTCGTGCACAAGGCCGAACAGCGCGGCGACGCCGGAATAAAGATCGAAGCGGAAGCCGATGTACACCAGCATCAGCGCCAGCGCGATGGCGAGGGACAGAAGCGCGTTGCGCACCAGATCGGCGCTGGAAACCGCGCCCGCGTGCTCGATGGACACATAGGTGAAGTTCGGGTAGCGGCTGGACATTTCAGCTTCCAGCACGCTGCGCACGGCGCTGGACTGGTCGTTCAGCACGACGATGACGCGGGTCTCGGGGTTCTCCGCGTCGTTGTCCAGCTCCTCGGCCTTCACGACGGTGTAGGGGATGCGGTTCTCATCCAGCGCGTCCTTCACAGCGTCCTGCAGCTTGTCGGAGTCCGCCAGCTTCTTCCAGCTGAACAGATAGCCGCCGGAATAGCTGCTGTCCAGTTCGTTTTCGCTCACATAGGCGGCAGTCAGGTTGGTGATGGTTTCGTCCGTCAGCCCCTCGGCTTCGGCGGCCTGCTTCACCAGCTTCTTCATGTCGTCCGAAAGGTCGGTCAGGGACAGGCGAATCTGCAGGTTGGTCATTGCGCCGGTGCCGTCGTCGCCGGAAGCAGCCTTCGCCACCTGCGCGTCGGTGTAGCCGTGACGGCGCAGAATGTCCACGACGTCCTCGGTGTTGAATTCCTCGCCCACGGCGTACTCAAGCAGAGAGCCGCCGGTGAAGTCGATGCCCAGGTTCAGGCCGTGACCGGCAAGGTTCAGAATGAGCGCCGCCAGCACGAGCGCGGCGGGAATGAGCATGAAAAGCTTCGTATAATCGGTGAATTTCTTCTTCATTTCCGTACGGCCTCCTTATCGGGTATAGAGCGAGCGCTTGGCGAAGCCCAGACGCAGCGCGTGCTTGAACAGGAATCTGGTAACGAAGACCGCGGTAATGAGAGAGGTGATAACGCCAAGCGTCAGGGTGTAGCTGAAGCCCTTGATCGGGCCGGTGCCGAAGTACATCAGCACGAAGGCGGCGATCAGCGTGGTTACGCTGGAATCGATGATGGCGCGCAGCGCGTTTTTAAAGCCGTTGCGGAACGCGGAATCGTAGCCAAGGCCGCGCTTGAGTTCCTCGCGGAAGCGCTCGAAGATGACGACGTTCGAGTCCACGGCCATGCCGATGCCCAGCAGGATGCCGGCGATTCCGGGCAGCGTCAGCTGAATCTGGAACTCGGCCAGCACGTAGAACACGATCAGGATGTACACGGCCAGCGCCAGATCGGCCATCAGACCCGGCAGGCGGTACATGACGATCATGAACACGAAGATGATGGCAATGCCGATGGCGCCCGCCAGCATCGCGCGGTCGATCGCGTCCTCGCCCAGCGTGGCGGAGATGGCGCGGGTTTCACTTTCCTCAATGTCCAGCGGCAGCGCGCCGGACATGATCAGCGTCTGCAGACGGTAGGCTTCCTGATAGGACTCGGTCGCGCTGGACGCGTTGCCCATCGAGATGGAAACGTTGCCGCCCGGGATGCGCTCCTTGATCGTGGGCGCGGAAATCATCTCGTCGTCCAGATAGATATAGATTGACTGGCCGATGTAGCGGCCGGTGGCTTCCTCGAACGCGGTGGCCGCGTCGCCGTTCAGAACGAAGGTGACCATGTAGCCGCCGCCGTCCTCGGCGCTGTCGTTGTACCAGACCTCGACCTTCGATACGTCCTTGCCCTCGACGACCACGTTTCCGGCGGGATCGACGAACGTCAGGTGCGCGGGCGTGCCGATGATGTCAAGCACCTGCTTGGGGTCGGACACATCCGGAATCTCCACGCGGATGTAGTTGCTGCCCTGCAGCGACACGTTGGCCTCGGTGAAGCCCTGCTCGGTCAGGCGGTTGCGCAGCACCGACGCGGTGCCCTCCAGCAGGTTGCGGAACTCGTCGGACGAATATCCGGCGTCGTCCGCGTAAAAGACGGTATAGATACCGCCTCGCAGGTCAAGGCCAAGGCTCAGCAGATCGCCGATCGGAGCGGGCATCTGCGTGTGGTTGATGGTCAGTCCGGTGAAGGCGATGACCGAAAAGAAAACGATCAGCGCCGTGACGACGGCCAGAGTAATCCAGCTTTTCTTCCTCATGTGCGTTCTGTTCCTCCCATCGGGTGCGCATGCGCCCCGCATTCATACATCTACATATTATATAATTCTTTATTCGGTTCGTCAACCGCAATCGTTGGAAAACATTCGTTCCGCGGGTTTTGGACGCGAAATTCTAACAGAACCGCCGTTTTTTCACCGCCCGAAGCCGCCGTCCACGCCGAGTACCTGCCCGGTGATGAAGGACGCGTCGCTTGAAAGCAGAAAGCGGATGGCGGAGGCCACGTCGCGGGGCGTGCCCAGCCGTCCGAGCGGGGTTTCCTCCGCGAGGGACGAGAGCGTTTCATCGTCGAAGCAGGCAAGCATGTCCGTCTGAATCACGCCGGGGGACACGGCGTTCACGCGCACGCCGGACGGCCCGACTTCCTTGGAGAGCGCCTTCGCAAGGCCGATCAGCCCGGCCTTGGCAGCGGAATAGTGCGCCTCGCACGACGCGCCCACCTCGCCCCAGATCGACGTGACGAACACGATCGCGCCGTGCCTGCGCGAAACCATGCCAGGCAGGGCGGCCTGCGCCGCGTAGGCTGCGCCGGACAGGTTCACGTCCAGCATGCGCCGCCATTCGTCGGCGGTCACGTCGGGGAACAGCTTCTGCTGCGCGATTCCGGCGCAGGAGACCAGCGCGTCCACGCGCCCCAGCCACGCTTCCGCGTCCGCGAAGGCGGAAAACACCTGCGCGCGGTCGGCCACGTCGCAGCGCACGGGATGCGCGCCCGTTTCGCGCGCCAGCGCCCGCGCTCGCTCCTCGCTGGCGGAATAGAAGAAGGCCACCGACCAGCCGTCCGCCGTCAGCGTGCGAACGGTTTCCGCGCCGATGCCGCGCGAGCCGCCGGTAACCACACAGCTTTTCATGGAAAAACCTCCGAAAATGGATTGCTCATAGGAATATTCTGCGCGCGGGCATGGTTTTCCTGCCGCTGAATTGTTGCAATTCGGCGTTTGTTCTTGACAGGGCACGGAATCTCCGATAAAATAGAAGATGGATTTTTGTAGCCGCGGGGGTGCGATTACGAACAGACGCGCATGGAAACGAATTCTCTGGATGCTGATGCTCGCATGGATTCTGCATGCGGGTCTGTGCGCGTACGCGGAAGGGCCGGTGGAGGCTGCGGCTCGCTTCAATCCCAGCGAGCTGGCGGAGCCCGGCAAGGCCGAATTGACGGTGACGCTGACGAACGTCGGCGCCGCCGCGATGACGGACGTGCGCCTGTCCCCGTCGGAAACGCGCGAGGGCGAAGCGATCGACGACATTGCGCCCGGCAAAACCGCAAAGTTTGTGCGCACGCTCTCGGTCGGCCGGGATACCATGGCCAACGGGTACATGGACGTATACATAACCTTCAAGGTCAACGGCACGGCGTACCGCAGGCAGACGCGTGCGCGAATCAGCACGGTGTCGGCGGCGGTGAAGGCGCGCTTTACCCGCGACGTGAGCACGCCGGCCGTGCGCGCCGGGGATTCGGCGGCGATTACCTACCGGCTGGAAAACGTTGGCTCGGTGGAAATGGTCAACGCTGTGGTAACCGACGACGCGGCGGCCTTTGCGTCCGCGCCCTTCCGGCTGAAGCCGGGCGAATCGCGCGCGTTCACGCACGTCTTGGTCGTGGAGACGGATACGGATACCGAACCTGTCGCGACGTTCGCGTCGGCGCTGTCCGGCGGGCAGTACGCGCTGCGCGCGGAAAAGGAAACGATCGCCGTCGCGACCGACGAAATTCGCTTCACCCTGCCCGGGGAGACGCTGTCCGTTTCGGCGGGCGGAAAGGCGCGCTTCCAGCTGAAGATGGAAAACGTCGGGAAGCTGGACTACGAAGCTCTGGAGCTGACGGAGCCGACGCTCGGTTCGTTCCACGGCCTGCCGGGTCGGCTGAGGGCGGGCGATTCCTGTGAAATCGAAATCGAAACCCCGCCGCTGACCGAAAACGCGGCCTACGCGTTCACGCTGTCGATGCGGGACGCGGGCGGCAAGCACGTGTTTTTTCAGACCGAGACGGTTAACGTGCGGGTGCAGCCGGTCGCGGAAGGGGAGAGGGTTCTCCGCGCGGTCGTAACGGACGAAGAGAAGCCCGCGTTCCTGCTGACCATTTCCGGCGCGAACGGCCGGGAGACGGAGATCGTGCTCGGCGAAAAGACGCTGGGCGATGTAAAGCCCCTCGCCTTCCTGCCGGTCGGAAGCGATATGAGGGTGTATCTGTCCGACGAGGACGGCACGCAGGAGGAATATCACTTCTATCTGAAGTGGCAGGCCGGGGACGGCGAGCACGTCGTCTGGGCGGAAGAGCCGGTGCGCGCGCGCCACGCCGCGCGCGCGGACAGGGGCGGCAGCGGCGGGCAGACGCTGTTTTTCACGATTCTCAACGACGGCGGCCTTCCGGAACGAATTCTTCTGATCTGCGCGGTGGCGATGCTTCTCACGGTAGCGATTGTGGCCGTGCGGCATCTGCGCCGGCGACCGGAAGCGGACGAGCTGGAGCACACGAGCAAGTTCAAGCCCGTGCGCGAGCAGAGCCGTCAAAAGGAGAAATAACCATGTTTCAGGGCTTTACCGAGCAGACGTTTGAATTCTTCATGGCGATTCGGTTCAACAACAACCGCGAATTCTTTCTGGAGAATCATGACTGGTATCAAAGCAGCGTGCGCACGCCCTGTCTCGATCTGGCATCGGCGCTGGGCGACGCCGTAAACGCGCTCGATCCCGAGCTGGAAACACGGCCGACGAAGGTGCTTTCGCGCATCAACCGAGACGTGCGCTTTTCAAACGACAAGTCGCCGTATCGCGATTATCTGTGGCTGGCGTTCCGCCGTCCCGGCGAGGAGCGGCGCACGACGCTGGGCGTGTACGTGGACGTGTCGGACGATGGAATCAACTACGGCATGGGGTTCTACGATGAGAACCTGCCGCTGATGAAGGCGTTTCGCGCCACGCTCGAGAACGCGCCCGCCGAGTTTCTGGAAATTGCCGCGGAGGTGGAGAAGGAATTCGAGCTTCATCCCAAGGCGTACAAGCGCATGAAGCCTCCGGACGCGGTTCCGGAGCCGCTCAGAAAATGGTATCCGCTGCGCGGGTTCTATGTGGAAAAGAGGATTTCCGACTACGCGCACATGATGTCCAAGACGTTGGACGAGGAGATTGCCGAGGGCTATCGCCGTCTGACGCCGCTGTACCGGTATTTTACCCGCCTGACGCCGATTCCGGACTGACGCGGGAAAAAATGTATCCCGTTCCGAACGCTTCGGAACAGCCGCCCGGCGCGGAACCGCGGAGTCCTGTAAGCCGCGATTCGCGCTGCCCGCCGCGAAACGACGCGGCTTGCCGGATTTTTCCGGGGGAGGGCGGAGGCTCGCACGACCAAAGGGGGTTTTTATGGTTTCCGACAGTACCCGGCTTTTAAGCGGCGCCGTGATTCGCGCTGCGGAGTCTCTCCTTACCAATGAACTGACCGAAAAGCTGGGCTATGCCTTTGCCCTGTGGCTGGCGAAGCGGCTTGGCACCACGCCGGACAGGCTGTCCGTGTCCGTGGGTCATGATTCGCGTCCGTCCGGCCCGCGGCTGCAGCACGCGCTGATCGACGGCCTGACCGCCGCAGACGCGGACGTGTACGATTGCGGTCTGGCGACGACGCCGGCCATGCAGATGTCGATCATGCTGAAGCAGATTCGCGCCAGCGGCGCGGTGATGGTCACCGCCAGCGCGCGGGAAAGCGGCATGAACGGCTTTAAGTTCTTCACGCCCGACGGCCCGGTGTCCGCCGAGGACGCTGCGGAGATTCTGGAGGGCGCGCTGAATACCACCGTGCCGCACCGTCTGGTGAAAAAGCTCGATCTGATGAGCGCTTACCGCGAGCGGCTGAAGGACAACATTCTTGAATTCATGGGCGACGATGTGGCGCTGCCGCTTCTGGGACTGCACGTGGTGGTGGACGCATCCGGCGGCGCTGGCGGCTTCTTCGCGGAGCTTCTGTCCTCGCTGGGCGCGGATACCGAGGGCAGCCTGAACCTTACGCCCGATGGAACGTTTGCGCTGCACGAGCCGAACCCGGAAAGCCCGGCGGCGCTGGCGGCGCTGTCGCGCGCCGTCGTGGAGGAGGAAGCCGATCTGGGCGTCATGTTCGACGCGGACGGCGACCGCGTGGCGATTGTGGATCAGACCGGCCGCGCGATCAACCGCAACCGCCTGATCGCACTGATTGCCGCCATCCTGCTGGACGACGAAAAGGATCTCACGTTTGTGACCGACTCCGTTACGTCCTCTGGCCTGAGCCGCTTTATCACCGAGTGGGGCGGCACGCATTACCGCTATCGCCGCGGCTATAAAAACGTGATCGAGGAAGCCAAGCGCCTGAGCGCGGAGGGCATTCACGTGCCCGTGGCCATTGAAACCAGCGGTCACGCGGCCATGGCGGAAAACTATTTCATCGACGACGGCATGTATCTGGCCACGAAGGTCATCTGCGAGGCCATGTGGCGCAAGCGCGACGGGCTTACGCTGTCCAGCCTGATTGACGAACTGCAGGAGCCGGCGGAAAGCGTCGAGGTGCGCCTGCCGATCATTCAGGAGGACTACCGCCGGGCGGCCGGGTATGTGATCGAGGCCATTCTGTCCAACACGCTCACCAATCCCGAGTGGCGGCTTGCGCCGGACAACCGCGAGGGCGTGCGCATTCTGTTTTCGCTGGACGGCGGCGTGGACAACGCGTGGTTCATGCTGCGCCTGTCGGTGCACGATCCGGTGATGCCCGTGAACGCCGAGAGCGACGTGGAGGGTGGCCTTGAATATATCCTCACGCAGCTGTACGCCGTCCTTGAAAAGGACAACGAGGAACTGGATCTGACGCCTTTGAAAGACGTGATCAATCAACTGAAGACCAAATAAGAAACGGGAGTGACCTATGATGAACAAGGAAACCATGGTTGTCAACGCGATTCGCATCCTGTCCGCGGAAGCGGTACAGAAGGCCAAGAGCGGCCACCCGGGCATGCCCATGGGCGCTGCGGCGATGGCATATGCCGTATGGGGACGCGAAATGAAGCATAATCCCGCCGACGACAAGTGGGCGGATCGCGACCGCTTTGTGCTGTCCTCCGGCCACGGCTCCATGCTGCTGTATTCCCTTCTGCATCTGTTCGGCTACGGCCTGACGATCGAGGATCTGAAGCAGTTCCGTCAGTTCGGCTCCAAGACTCCCGGTCATCCGGAGTACGGCCACACTCGCGGCGTGGAAACCTCCACCGGCCCGCTGGGCATGGGCATCTCCAACGCCGTCGGCATGGCGATGGCCGAGAGCTATCTGGCCGCGAAGTTCAACCGCGAGGGTTTCCCGATCGTCGACCATAATACCTACGTCATTCTGGGCGACGGCTGCATGATGGAAGGCCTGAGCCACGAGGCCTGCTCGCTGGCGGGCACGCTGAAGCTGAACAAGCTGATCGCGCTGTATGACGACAACGAAATCTCCATCGAGGGCTCCACCGACATCGCCTTCCGCGAGGACGTGCAGGCCCGCTTCCGCGCCTATGGCTGGAACGTGATCGACGTGGCGGACGCGAACGTGTTTGAGAACGTGGACGCGGCCATCAAGCTCGCGAAGATTTCCGACAAGCCCACCCTGATTGCCTGCCACACCACCATCGGCTACGGCTCTCCCAAGGCCGGCATGGCGAGTGCGCACGGCGAGCCGCTGGGCGAGGAGAACATCGTGGCGCTGAAGAAGAACCTTGGCTGGATTGACGACGTGCCCATGAGCTTCGCCGTGCCCGCCGAGGTGTATGAGACCACCGCCGCCGTCGCCGAAAAGGGCGCGAAGGCCGAGGAAGCCTGGAACGAAATGTTCGAGGCGTGGTCGAAGGCGTATCCCGAGCTGCGCAAGGAATGGGACGTGTGGCACAGCGACGAGTTGCCGGTCGACCTTCTGAAGGACGAGGAATACTGGGCGTTCGACGGCAAGGCCGCCACGCGCAATTCCTCCGGCGTGTGCGTGAACCGTCTGGCCGCGCGCATCCCGAACCTCATCGGCGGCAGCGCCGACCTGGCTCCCTCCAACAAGACCTACATGAAGGGCGAGGGCGACTTCTCCGCCGACAACCGCACCGGCCGCAACCTGCACTTCGGCGTTCGCGAGCACGCGATGGCCTGCATCTGCGCCGGCATGAAGCTGCACGGCGGCCTGCGCCCGTACTGCGGCACGTTCTTCGTGTTCTCCGATTTTATGAAGAACGCCATGCGCGTGGCGGCGATCATGAAGCTGCCGGTCACCTACGTGCTCACGCACGACTCCATCGGCGTGGGCGAGGACGGCCCCACCCATCAGCCCGTGGAGCAGCTCGCCGGTCTGCGCGCCATTCCTGGCCTGGTCGTGTTCCGTCCCTGCGACAGCAAGGAGGTCGCCGCCGGCTGGTATGCCGCGATGACCCAGAAGCGCCCCGTGGCGCTGATCCTCTCCCGTCAGGACTGCGCGCTCAACGAGAAGAGCGGCCCCGACGCGCTCAAGGGTGGCTACATCATCGCCGACAGCGAGAAGGCTACCCCGGATTGCATCCTGCTGGCTTCCGGCAGCGAGGTTGAGTGCTGCGTGAACGCCAAGGCGCTTCTGAAGGAAGAGGGCATTGACGCGCGCGTCGTCTCCATGCCGTCCTTCGAGCTGTTCGACGAGCAGAGCGAGGAATACAGGGAGTCCGTGCTGCCCAAGTCCGTGCGCGCCCGCGTGGCCGTGGAAGCCGCTGCGACGCTCGGCTGGCATAAGTACGTTGGCTTCGAGGGCGAGGTTCTCGGCCTTGACGCGTTCGGCGCGAGCGCTCCGTATAAGGTACTGTTCAAGGAGTACGGCTTCACGCCCGAAAACGTGGCGCGTCTGGCCCGCAAGACCCTGAACAAGTAAGACAATACCTAGGGCATCACCGCACAATTCGGCGGCGCGTCGGGCGAAGTCTTTTCCGCCATCTGCGGCATGAAAATTTCTCGATTTACCTCCAGTAAACCTTCGAAATTTTCATTTG